>CAMASI010000003.1 GCA_945861065.1 Klebsiella pneumoniae
GTCGCCATCCACATCGGCGTCGCACAAACAACCGTCATGGCAAAAACAATCTGAGTCGATGCAGTCGATTCGCCCGTCCCGGTCCCCATCCCAGCCGTCGTCACACACGACCTCTCGGGACGGACAACCGAGAAGCAGGGCGATGGCGAGAATCATAGGGGAAACCGGAGCATGTGTACGGTGTCGCTCGACGGTTGGGCGATGAGCAGGTCGTCAAACCCGTCACCGTCACCGTCCCCGGAAGCTCGCGCCATTCGATTTCCAAGGGCTGTGTCGGCCGTCAGGTGCACGGCGTCGGCGGTGGTGTATGTGCCAAGCAGCGGGCCGTTGAACAGCTCCACACCGCTCGCGCAGGGAAGCACGAAGTCGTTTTCGGTATTGCCGTCCAGGTCCACTGCGGGGCCCAGGCCGACGCCGCAGGTTCCAGTCCCGGCGACGGTTGCGACGGCGTCCGAGTCGTCCATCCGCCCAGGAAGTACGTCCTCGAACACGAAGACGGATGGGGATTCCGCTTCTGCCGCGGGTGCCGCGACGAACAATGCGCGTTTTCCAGGGTCGGCTTGTGTGTCGGTCCCGATCAGTTCGGCGCCGAAATCCACGCCGGGCGGGCCTTCGATGCGGATGGGAGCGTCGGCAGTTTGGACGATTCCCGTCACGGGCCCGGAGTACAGGTAGACGACGCCGAAATCCGCAGTTGCAGACATTCCCCATTCGGCAACACCGTCGCCATCGAGGTCCCCGGCGAACACGACGTCGTGCCCGATGCCCTCTGCGTCGCTGTCGTGCACGACCGCACCCGCCGCGCCGATGTCCAGCTCTTCGCCGAGGGGCGTTACTACCAGCCAAACGCCGGGCTGCACGCCTGTCGCCGAGACGACAACGTCACTGAGGCCGTCTTCGTCGATTGCGCCGATGGCAAATCGGGTACCCAGAAATTGATTGTCGCTGCTGCCCACGATCCAGTGTGGGGCGTCGTCCACGTCGCGTGCGATGGAAAGGTCGAACGGGCCGAGTTCGAATGCGAGTGCCCCACCGTTGGTGGCGGCCCGATCGGCCTCGGGTAGGCCCAACGCGACATCCACGTGGCCATCGCCGTTGAAGTCCCCCGCATCCGCGAACGAGCCTTTGCCCAGGCCTTGAAGGCCGTCGGCCGACAACCATGGCAACACGGCGCCGCTGACGAGGCGGTCTACCGGTGACCCGTCACCGAGGTCCGGGTTGCCGGTGATGGGCTCATCCCGCCCGTCACCGTCGAGATCGGGCAACCACGTGAGGGACTCGGGCCAGGGCCTCAGTTGGGACTGGACCCACGACTCGTCTGACCAGTCGCTGAGGAGATTGACTCCGGCTGGGTCGTCTACGAGGCCGTCACAATCGTCGTCAATTCCATTGGTGAGGTCCAACCGGCCTGGCAGGATGAGGGGGTTGTTGTCGTCGCAATCCAGGGGTTGCCAAAAAACCCAGCCCGGCGCGGGAGACACACAAGGCACGTCGGTGATCCAAATTTCTCCGACCCCAAATCCATCGCCGTCGGCATCGAAACGCCATTTAAGCCCGTCGTCGATGAGCGCGTCTTGGTCGTCGCAGTCATCGTCGTTTGCAGAGGCGCCGAACGGGAGGAAATCACACCATTCGTGGGTCTGAGTCGGATCTCCGAATCCATCGAGGTCCGTGTCCAGGTAGCCGACGAGTTGAGGCGCCGGGTAGGAAAGGCCCGGGTCATTGAGGCCGGTGAAACCGTTGCAGTCATCGTCTCCAGGAAGGCAGGTTTCTTCGGGTCCGGGAATGGCAGGGTCGTTGTCGTTGCAATCGAGGGCGTTGCGGACCCAGCCGGGTTCGAAGGTGCTGGCACAGCTGGTAGCGAAGGTGTACGGGTTTCCCCTGGAGTCTCCGTCTGCGTCCAGCCACCAATCGAAGCCGTCGAGCACCAAGACATCTGGGTCAGCGTCGTCGATCAGCCCGTCACAATCGTCGTCCACGCCGTCGCAGACCTCGACACCTGCTGGGTGACGCTCCGCAGAGGTATCATCACAATCGGTCCCACCCGTTTCGAGGGACACGTAGCCGTCTCCGTCGGCATCACAGGGCTGTAGGTCGGCGCAGCCATGGAAATCTGAGGAACCGGGGGAGAACGAAAGCGGTGGCGACGTGGGCCTGGGCAGCGTGTGCGTAGCTTTCGGCTGAGACGGCTCCGCGACCGCGGGCGGAGCTTGACCACAGGCGAGGGCGAACCAGACGAGCATACGGGCCGACCAAGGTCACTGGGTTGTACCATAGACGACCCTGCAATTCTAGCCGCCGGTTACGGCGCGACGACACCATCTTCTTCGGCCCATACCCACAGCCGTTGTTTCCGCTCGACGCCGGCGCTGTCCATGGCCCACAGGTCCACGCTGTTCCCTCCAGGCTCGAGGTCCAGCGTTGTTTGTACCGTGACGTCATCTCGTCCACCCCCTGCCCAGGCCAGTCGTTGGCCATTGAGGGTGACGGTCAGGTGGACAATTCCGTCGTCGTCGTGCGCATTCGCGACCAGTTCGTGTCTGCCTGCTGGTGCGGATTCCGGTACGTTCGACTGCAGGGTTGGGCGCCCGACCACGCTGACTTGACCGTCGCGGGCCAACGAGACTGGAACGTCGAGCAAGGTGCCGAACCGGACCGATTCCACCACGAGGCGCAACGGCAATTCCGACGGCGCGTCCGCGGCCACCCGAACCCCGAGGTCCACGCGCTCGGACGTGCCTCCGGGCAACTGCGCCAACGATCCTCCGGGGTTCGTCAGCTCCAAACCCAGATCGCCGGGAAACGCGAGGTGAACTGCGACTTCGTACAGCGTAGTTCCCGGGTTGTGGAGCGTGACCTCGATTCGGTGACGCTCTGCGTCGACCCGCACCAAGCGAGCTTGCAAACTGAGTTCGGGCGACGGGGTCCCGGAGATTTTCAGCGGCGTGATTGGGAGAGCGAGGGGTGGGCGGCCCTGTGCGAGAAGGGAGCCCCATGTGGCTACGGTGCGCACTTCAGAACCGGGCGCGACGCGAAATGCGGTCTTGCCGGTGGCGCGGCCGCCCGCTGGCACGTAGCCGATGGGGATCCACAAGCCGTCGAATGGACCTCCCGCCAGTGCGACGCCGGCGCGGCCGAGGTCCAGCGCATCTGTGTTGTCTACGACGGCCACCACGTCTATGACGTCAAAGCGCTGCGGGTTGGGCGTGGCGGTGATGGACACAGTCGCCTGTGGGAACGACTCTTCTTCGGGGGCGGGACGCCAATCCGCACGCCCCACAAGCGCCCCCGACAGGCGGAAGGTCTCGTCGGCGCGCGCCTCGACGGTGGCGCGGTGCAACGCGGTGAGCAGGTCGTTGCGTTGTCGTGACTGGGTGACCATCAGCGTGGAAACGGCGAGGTCGAGCGGCAGGTCTCGATGGGCTTCGGGCTCGTCGACCTGCCACAATTCGTTGGGGGAGCGAGACCACGACGACCCGGCTGCCAGGCCAGTCAGGCGAACCGAGTCGGGGTCGACGGCCGCCCGCGCTACGACCTGGTCTGGCACGAGGCCGCCTGGGCCGACGAGTTGGTCGCCAGGTAACAAGTAGCGCGCAACGGTCATCTTCAGACGGAGGCCGTCGGTGGCGAGGGGCCACGTCTTTTGGATGGTGCCCTTTCCCCATGTATGGGTGCCAATGGTCACCGCGCGTTCGAAAGCGACCAACCCACCAGCGACAATTTCGGCGCCGGAAGCCGTGTTCTCGTCCATCAGCACGACCAGGGGGACGTCGGGCTCTTGCCCATCGTCGAGTGCCACAATTCGCTCGGGGAGTTGGGCGGGACCGCTGCCTTCGCGCCCTTGTGTCCGAACGAGTACGCCTTCGGTCACGAAGAGGTCCACCAACAAAGCCGAGTCGCGCAACGCGCCGCCGGTGTTGCCGCGCAGGTCGATCACGAGCCCTACGTCGAGCGCGCCGCGGTCGGCCAGGCTGAGCAACGCCTCCCGCACCCGGCCCACTGTTTGTTGGGACACGGCTTCGATGCGAATTCGACCGATGCCCTGGCCGACGACGTCCCAGCGCACTTCGGGCAAGGCGACAGCTGCTCGGAGGAGTGTGACTTCGAATTCCTTGCGGTTGCGGAGCACGACCAGGTGCACCGGGCTGCCGTCAGGGCCTCGAAGCCGGCGGTGCGCTTCATCGGGCGGCATTTGGAAGGTGGGAACACCGTCGATTCGGAGCACGGTGTCGTCGGTCCGGAGGCCGGCGAGGTCGGCGGGACTCACGGGAAGCACGTCGCGCACGAGCAGCATGCCGAATGAGAGCTGAACGCGGAGGCCAACCTCCGTCGCGCTGCCGCGGATCCGTGAGTCGAAACGATCCAGTCGGTCGCCGGAGAGCACCAGGCTGTAGGCGTCCAAGGGGTCGGTGAGCCCCTCAAGCACGGCGTCGTCTACCGAAACTGCGCCAAGCGGCCGGAGGATCGCGGCGACGCGGGCCGCAGCTTCAGGAACGTCCTCCAGCGTCTCGACCGTCACGTTGCCGAGGATCCGACCGTCCCCATGCCGGAGTTGCACCCCACCCGGTACGTCGTCGATGAGCAACCATGGATTCCTGCTGGCAACGGCTCGGGCGGCGCCGCGCACAAGGTCGGCGGCATCGAGGTCCTCCCGATTGAGGTACAGGTCGTCCACGAGCCGAACGAGCCGCGTCACATCGGCGTCGGCCGCGAATGCCCCCCACGACGTGACCCACGCCAGCCACACGCCGTGCGCCTCCAGGCCAGCTCACATATTCCACGGGCCGGGCCCGCGATAGGCTGCATTCCTGACCAGGACGGAAATGCCAGACGACGCCGTTCGTCGCTTGCTGGACGACGTCGCACGCGGTGTCGTACCTGTAGAAGAGGCGGTAGAACGCCTCGCGCTGTCTGCGGACCTCGGGTTTGCGACGCCGGATTTCGACCGTCGGCGACGCACGGGAATGGCCGAGGTCATTTATGGGGCTGCGAAATCTGCCGACCAGCTCGTGGCCTTGTTGGTGTCGCTTGGCAGCCGCGACGGTCGGGCACTTGCGACGCGGGTGGACGCTGACAAGGCTGAACGCGCCGCCCAGATTTGTCCTGGCCTGCGGTACGACCTGACGTCACGGCTTCTCAGCCTGGGCGAGCGCCCGGAGCTGACGGGGACTTCGCGCGTGTGTGTGGTCGCTGCCGGGACCTCGGACTTGCCGGTGTCGGAGGAAGCTGCGCAGGTGATGGAATGGGGCGGAACCACGGTGGATCGTGTGACCGACGTTGGCGTGTCCGGTCTGCACCGTTTGTTCGCTCGTTTGCCCGTTCTCCGGGCTGCGGACGTGCTCATCGTCGTCGCCGGCATGGAAGGGGCGTTGCCGTCGGTCGTCGCTGGGTTGGTGTCGGCGCCGGTCATCGCCGTGCCGACGAGCGTGGGCTTGGGGCTGCACGAGGGCGGGCGGGTGCCGTTGATGGCGATGCTCAATTCGTGTGCTGCGGGCCTCGTCGTCGTGAATGTGGACAACGGATTTGGTGCTGGGGCAGCTGCGCTTCGCATGATTCGGAGGAAGGACTGATGTCGCGCGTGTTGTGGATCGATGCGCAGGTAGGCGTGGCTGGGGACATGCTTTTGGCTGCCTGTTTGGATGCAGGTGCGTCGGAAGACGCCGTTCGGTCCGGTCTGGTCGCGTTGGGCTTGCCCGAAACGTGGACGATGCACGCGGCGCCGGTGCGAAGGGGTGCTTTTCGAGCCCGTCGGGTGGTCTTTGAGGTGGATGGGCACGAGACCGATGACGGCGCACATTCGCACGCTCACAACCACGATGCCCACGACGCCCACGGGCATGGCGCTTGGCGCGACATTCGACAGATGTTGGAGCGGGCGCCGATTGCCGATCGGGCGAAAGCGCGGGCGTTAGCGGCGTACTCGCGGCTCGCGGAAGCGGAGGCGACGCTGCATGGCGTAGACGTTCAGGACGTCGTGCTGCACGAGGTCGGGAGCACGGACGCCATTCTCGACATCGTTGGCACGGCATTGGCGCTGGAGGACCTCGGAATCGATGCGTTGGTGGGTACGTCGTTGCCGCTCGGTGCCGGCGGGATTCACGCGGCCCATGGGCATTTGAGCCTGCCCGCGCCTGCGACGTTGGCACTGTGTGTCGGCTGGCCAGTGACGGCTGCGCATTGGCCCGGCGAGTGGGTGACGCCAACAGGAGCGGCGCTGGTGACGTCGTTGGCGACGCCGGGCGGGTTTCCAGCCGGCGTGCCCCGTGCGGTGGGTCATGGCGCGGGGAAACGAAACCCCGAATTCGTCGCCAACCTGGTGCGCGTGGCCGTGGTGGAGACCGGCGACGCTGTTCGTAGCGAGGCCGTCGAGTTGGTGTGCAACCTCGATGATGCGACCGGCGAGATGGTTTCGGCAGCGACGGCGGAGGCCCTGTCGCACGGGGCCTTCGATGCGTGGGTGGTGCCTGTGGTGATGAAGAAGGGCCGTGCTGGGCTGGTCGTACACGTGTTGTGTGCGCCCGGCGACGAAGCTCGGCTGACGGAGCGGTTGCTGCGAGGCACACCGACGCTCGGCGTGCGGCGCTACGACGTGCTTCGCACCGTGCTGGACCGTTGGTTTGTAGAGGTAACGACGCCGTGGGGAACTGTGCGCGTCAAGGTCGGCGGGCGCGATGGCGAAGCCTTCCACGCGGCGCCGGAGTTTGACGATGTGGCGCGGGTGGCGGAGCGGAGCGGTGTGCCGACGTTGGCGGTGTGGAGCGCGGCGATGGCGGCTTGGGGTGGCGGTTGCGGGGGGTGAGCAGCCGCGTGCCTTATCCCACCTGTCCTCGACGATCGGCGGGATGCTGCTCGACCAGCAGCTGCGGCCGATCGCCGAGCCGTTGTTTGCCAAGGCGCCTCGCATCGAGGGCGACCGCATGGTTTGGGTCGTTGAGTGCCCGATGGGGTTGGGATTGGGACTGTGATCGCGGGGAGCGACATCATGCTTCGGGCCGAGAACGGAAAGGTGGCGATCGTGCGGCCGGGCGTGCTTGCGGCCGCTGTGACGGGACGGTTGCGGGCTTCCGGTGTCGTTGTTGAGGCAAGGCGGGAGGTGGCTGGGACGGCCGTGATCTTGGGGATTGGGCGCCGGGTGGAGGTTGGCGTGCCGGTGGTAGGCGCGATCGGGTTGGTTGTCGGCTAGGTAGGTTGCCGTCGGAATTCGGGTCGGCAACCGGGCTAGGCACGCTGGCCGCGCAAGCCAAATTTCCTGCCCCGCTTCCGCATCGATCCGTAGATGCGAATCACGGCGCCTCGAACGCGCCTCTATCGAAGGACGCATACTTAGGCCGAACCGCCGCGCTGATATCCATCGCAAGTCCGGAAGGACACCGGTCGAACGCGTTGTTGGCCGGGAGAGGAAGAATGTCGAACAAGCTCCTGACCCCGAGCGCGCCTGCGTAGGTGATCGGCACGTTGGCGTTCAACGCTCCCGTAATCGACGTGGCGTTGACGCCAGCGTTGCAATTCCCGGTTGCCACGCCCGATGGAATCACCGCGCCACTGCCTCCCATTGCGGAGCGGTCGTGAAGTAGGTTCGCGTTGAACTGGCCGATCGAGCTGCCGTCGAGTCGGACCGCCCCCGAGTCTCCAAATGTTGTGTGGAACGCGGCGATCCGAGCGCCGTTCACGAGCACAGAGTCTGCTGTCACATTGCCCTGGATCAGCACGTTCTGCGCAAGGAGTGACGCATCCGGCCCATGAATCCACATCGCTGGGCCAAATGCCGCACTGTTGCTGTTGTCGCGAACACTTGCCCGGCCGAGTTCGACCCATCCGCTCAACGCCAATGCGCCAGTTGTGTTGACCTCAAATGCACTCGCGCCCGCGAATGCAGTGGCTTGATTTGCCGCCACCTCGCTACAGAAACGATCCACGGGAAGGAATGCCGTTGTGGGGCAAACGCTGCGGATGCGGACTCCCGCCTCCTCCACGTACAGGCCACCACCCGTTGACGCGATGTTGGCCGAAACGAAACTATCATCCAGGCGCACTGTGGAGACTCCTGTGCCGCCAACCAACGCGATGCCGCCGCCCCGACCGGTCGTCGTGTTGCCGGCCACAATCAGGTTCGACCCCACCATTGGTTGAGCCCGTTCAGCCAGATGCCGCCGCCATCCCAAGTTCCGATCGGATCGAGCCCAGCATCGTTGTTCTCCACCCGAACGCCACTCGTGGCAAGCCCCACCGCGGGCATGACCCAGGGCACACCGGCCAAAGTAATGGTCGAGCCCTCCTGTGCGGAGAGTCCGCCGCCATGATGCAGCGCGTCGTTGTCGCTGATCACCGCCTCGTCGGCCAACAACAACGTTGGGTGCAGCCGGGCCTCCGTCAGACGCGGGCGACCCGGTTGAAGAACGAAGGAGTGGAAGAAGGCGGCACATCGGGTGGTCCGGTCAGCTCTGAACCCCGCCCGTTTCCCCAAACGGCCGCCCATGCCCCAAATATCCCGGCCGACCATCCACCTGTCGCTCCGTGTCACGCCGCCATCCGACGCCGCCCGCGACCAGATTTGCGTGGACGAACGAGTCAAAGCTGCTCTGTGCCGCGCTTGCCAGGGTCCGCGAACTCGCCCTCACACGTTCACGACACCCCCGGCCAAAGACAAGTTCGAGAACCTCGAGCCATGCGGGTTCACGGCGAGGTGCGCCCTTTGGACGGCCTCTCTGCGCTCTCCCCGTTCTCTGCGCGATCCTGCTCGTCGAGTCCGTTGACGAGCCGTTCGAAGCCGTCCTTGAGCACAGGCGCCCCGAAGTTGACGAGCAGGCCGAGGCGCACGCCCGAGAGGCGCAGGTACGTGAGCACCACCTTCCGATGCACGGGGGCCATCCGCTCCAGCGACTTCAACTCGACCAGGACGAGGTTCTGCACGATCAGGTCGGCACGGAACCCTCGTCGAACGTGATGCCGTCAAACGTGATGGAGATGGGCACCTGGCGGGCAACGACGAGTCCACGTTGGCGGAGGACGTGGGCCAGCGCAACCTCGTAGACCGACTCGAGTAGCCCGGGTCCGAGGGCGCGATGCACGGCGATCGCCGCGTCCAACACCACCGCGGAGACATCGTTCTCGTGCATGCGTCCCCGTCCCCCATCGCCGCTCGCCAGCGTATCCAGGTTCGAGTGGATCGCGCAGAGGGCGCCGAGAGCGCAGAGATGTCGCGGCGGGTAGCGAGCCGGCGCACTCGTGCTTGTCAGCTCACGTTGAGCGCGAGGCCTCGAGATCGGCACAGGTCAGGTCGTGTGAGCGGTCGTCGCCAAACGCTGTGACCACGGAGGCATGCGCTGGGTGCGCACCCGGGCTCAAGCCGTCATCCAGCTACGCTGCATCGCCGTCAACGGCCATTGGAACCCGTTCCTGTCGCGCGCACTCGACCGGATGAG
Organism: Klebsiella pneumoniae; assembly: GCA_945861065.1. GTDB lineage: Bacteria > Myxococcota_A > UBA796 > UBA796 > SXOB01. Next base: position 9,423 of record CAMASI010000003.1, read on the forward strand.
CGACACCGCGCGGGACACCGGGCGCCAATCGCGTCTCCAGACAAACGTACCGGCGCAACTGCCTTCTTTGCGAGGCGTCGCGTGACGGAGGCCGATCTGCACCCAACTCGGTTCCGGCCGGGACGGGGTGGCGGTCGTGGTGCCGCCGTGTACGAGCAGCGGGGCCCGATTGGGGGTCGGGCGCGAGACACGGGAGGTGCGAATCGTCGCGCCGAAGGCGTTGGACGCCGAGTCGAGGGCGTTGATGGAGGCGTTTGCGCGAAGGAACCCGCGGTGAGGTGGGCGGGAGCTGAACGGAGCGAGTCACGGTTCAGCCGCGGCGGTACAGGGCCGCCAGTACTTCCCACCCAGCGCTGTCCGAGGTAGGCTCCGCGTCGGATGTCGAACCCGGTCGAACCCTGTCCGAACGCGTGGCGACGATGCGCGAACCCACGGTGCCGCCGCCTTCCGACATCACCGGGGAGTAGTGTCGCGGACCCGAAGTCCTTCCGCAGTTCCTGACCTACTGCCGAGGCATCGAGGCGAGGCCAAGGTACCCTGGATCCCCTACACCGGGGCGTCCCGTGAGTGGTCTCGCGGTGAATGCGGTATGCCCGTCCGTCGTCAGGCGTCGGCAGGGGGTTGTATGTGGTGGCTCGGAGCCTTTGCGTGGGCGGGACTGCCTCTTGTCCAGCGGAAGGAGGTCGTTACGCCGGTGTTGGGTCAGTTGACGGAGCTCAAGGTGGCGGACGTGGGTCCGCGAGACGTCCTTGTCGGTCGCGAACGGACTGGCGCGTGGCTTTTCGCGTGGACGGGGTCCGACTGGTCGGAGACGCGACTGGTGGGGCTGGGCGACGTTCATTCAGTCGTGGACCTTGACGGCGACGGGATCGACGAGGTGGTGACCCTCGGTGCGATCAAACGTGAGGGCTCTCGCTCGTCTTTTGATCTCCACGCGGTGGTTTGGCGATGGACGGGCACCACCTTCGCGCCGGGCCCAGAGGCCGTGTTCCCGGGCAAGTTCGCCGGTTTCATCGATATTGATGGCGACGGCGTGCTCGACCTCGCCACCGGGGGGCCGTCAACCTGGAGCGGGTTTCGCTATCACCAGGGCGCTTTTGGCGGAAGCGCCACCTCTCTGTCCCATCCAGGCGACGTTTTGGGCGTTGATATCGATAGGGACGGTGTTCGGGACGTGGTCCAAGCGACGCTTACCCACCAAATCTGGCATCTCCAGTCGGGAGAGTCGGTGATCGAGCGGCGCCCCGCGGCCGCAACGGTGGACCTGGACGGGTCCGGGGGACTGGATCAGATCCTCTTCGGGGGGCTGCAAGGACGCTTCACCTGGATTCAGATGGGACCGGACGGTCAGGGGGCTGTCCGGGTGGTGCAGCTGCCCTCCTCGGTGTCTGACTATGTGGGTGCGGCGGACGCAGACGGCGACCGGCTTCGCGACCTGTGGTTCCATGACGGTAGCGCAGCGTTTCTCTTTCCCTTCCTCGGTAAGGGCTTCGGTTCGAGCCAGCGGGTCGCGCTTTGCCCGAAGACCACCGAGGTCGCCGTAGCGGACGTCGACGGGGACGAACTCGCCGACCTCATCGCGTACCGGCCGATCGCGACGTCGGTCGACACGCGGGAGATTCGCCTTCTGCTGTCGGGTCAGCGGGGGAGCGGGACCTCCTGTGTGTCGGACCCGCCGGTGCCGAGGGAGCCAGAGGAACGTGCCCCCGGCCTGTTCGATGGGGGCACAAATGACTCGTCCGTCGCCACCTTGGACGGGCCTGCAGGGAAGGTAGAGATCAACGTCCGGGACGGTGTGGCCGGGCACCGGGTCATCGAGGCACGGACGGGCGGCGGGGTTGCGATGTTCACGACCCTCGACGCGGCGGTCTTGTCCTCTCCGGTACCCGTGGATTACTTGGGCCACGTCGATCTGGTCGTGTGGCACGACGGAAAGGTGCGGGGCCCCTTGCGCCAGGCGGACGGCGCGCCGAACCCGCGGACCGAGGTGAAGGACTTCGCCGTAGCATCCACCGGCGCGTGGATCGCCGTCAACGCAGCGATGGGAACCGGAGGTGACTGCGGCCGGTTCGTGGAGCGGCCGGATGGACGCGATCGATTCTGCATGGGCAACGGATCGGTTTTGCCGACGTTCTCGCCGGACGGCAGGCGGGCTGTTCTCTACGCGGGAAAGGGCATCCTTGTGGTCGTGGAGCTTCCGGACGTGGGGCCGGCAGTGTCCTCGAAGGCGACGATGACCGGGGTCGAACACGCCGTTGTTTGCGGCGCCGCGTCGGCGCGGGGCCCGCTTGCCTGCGTGGTGCGCTTGGATGGAGAGGAACAGCACCGGATTTGGTTCCGGCGTCCCGATGGCGTAGTTACGGTCGCTGGCTTCTTGGAATCGCTGCCGGGCAATGAGTTGATCAAGGTTGACGTTGTACGTCTCGCGAATTCTCTGGACGTCGACTCCCGCGGTGTCACGCTTCACTGGGAAGGGGGCCGGCCGCGGGGCACGCTCCGTTGGGACGCAGTGACGGACCAATGGTCGGACATGCAGTGACTCCGGCGGAACGGGTGCTGAACAAGGGTCGCCGGATACAGGCCAGCGATGGTTGACCCCCTTGACGCCCTCGGCCCGCTCGAAAGGGACGTGCTCGCACGGGTCTGGGAGCTGGACACCGCTACTGCCCGAGAGCTGTTCGCGCGTCAGGCCCGTCCGGGCGAGCGCGCCTACACGACCTTGATGACGACGCTCGACCGCCTGTTCAAGAAGGGTCTCAATCCACGGCTGTCATCGCCTTGGGCAGACCCGTCCGGTGACCGTGTACCGGCTACTGGCGCGCGACACCGTGGAGGATCGGATCGTGGCGTTGCACCACCGGAAGCGGGAGCTTGCGCTGGGCATTCTTGAGGGTTCGGATGTGCCGGGGGCGCTCAGCGAAGCGGACCTGCTCGATCTCCTGGTCTCCAGGACTGAGCGTTGAGCAGGATCGGCCGGAACGAGCGCTGTCTTTCTTTAGCAGCGGCCCGTTCACTGATCGCTCACACGGCGCGCCATTGCCCTGAATCGTATTGCCCTGAATCTTCACCCTGCCCTCTGAACTCAGGCCGGTCGCGCTCACGAACGCACGCGCCATCTACGCGCTGTTGTGCGAGGCGGCGACTGCTGTGCTGCCAGGAAATGAATCGGTGCAGGCGTGGGCGGCGAAATCCCTCGCGAGGATGGACCAGGGGCGGACCTCCGAGGTCGTCCGCGAACTGAGGGGGGCATCGAAGAGGCCGGAATTGGACCTGAAAGCATAGAGACGCTGAGGTTTCAGGCTGGCCATTTCGAGCGCAACAAGGACGCGGTCGCCTACGCCGACTACCGAGCGCGAGGCAGGGTCACGGCGAGCAGCGAGGTCGAAAGCGCGCACAAGAACGTTGTGCAACACCGGCTCAAGATCTCAGGGGCGTGGTGGAATCCGGCCACCGTGTGTGACATTCTCGCACTCCGAATGCTTCGCCACAACGGTTGGTGGGACGACGACAGCGAAAGCCAACACCTGGCATGGAGCGTGCGTGCAACGACGTTCGCACGAAATCGCCCATCAAAAGCTGCCTGACGCGCCGCGGCTCGTGAAATCAGCAGGTGCGCCGGACTCTGGGCGCCAGCGCAGCTCTGCCCCGGCTGCTATCGAAGGAACGGACCGACGGGTCGCGATCACACCCCGTGGGTGTTGTTCGGCTGATGTCGGTCTGAAGGGGTGATATGAAGCACGCCAGGAAACCCCCATGATGCTTCGCCGGTGGCTCGCCCTCGTCACGCTTCTCTTGGCCCCCGCTTGCAAAAGCTGCGATTCGGATCCGGCGGTATCGGGCGACGCTGACGCCGATTCCGACGCCGACGCCGACGCCGACGCCGACTCCGATGTGGACTCCGACACAGACACCGATACGGTCCCACCGGCTCCAGCCTGCGGCAATGGTGTCATCGAAGCGCCGGAGTTGTGCGACGACGGCGCGGCAAACTCCGACCTCTTGGCCAACGCGTGCCGCACCGACTGTTCGTTGCCAGTCTGTGGTGACGGCGTGACCGACGATGCCTACGCCGAGGCCTGCGACGGAGGCGTTCTATGCGACCCGGATTGCGCGACATCTACATGTGGGGACGGATTCCTCGCGCCAGGTGAGCTTTGTTTTGACGTGGCCGAAGTGCTCGGGAACGTAGCGATCTCCGCGGTCCTTGCCCTCGACGTGGACAGCGATGGGGATGTGGACGTGCTCGGGCTCGATCGCAACGGAGCCGAGGAGGTGGTGGTGTTCCTGAGTGACGGCCTGGGGGGCTTCGCCACGCAGGTGGGCCTGCCCGCTGGAATCTCGCCATTCGACTTCGTGGCGGGCGACATTGACGGCGACGGCGATCCGGACCTCGTCGTAGCCAACAACAACATCGATGCCGTGACCGTGCTGGAGAACGACGGGGCGGGGTCGTTCGGCCCTCTGGTCGAGTACACCGTGGGCGCCGACCCGCGGGAGGTGGCGCTCGCAGACTTCGACGGCGACCTGGATCTCGACGTCGCGGTGGTGACCTTTGGCGATGACGGCGTGAGCATCCTCGAGAACGACGGTTCTGGGTCCTTTGGTGCGCCCGTGGCGTTTCCGACGGGCGACGGTGCGAATGCGGTCGCATCGGGCGATATGGACCGCGACGGCGACATCGACCTCGTCTGCGGGAACCTGTTCTCGGACGACCTGAGCGTCCTGCTAAACAACGGCTCGGGATCCTTTGAAGACGTAACTAACTACCCCGCCACGGATATCATCGGCTTGGCGCTGGGCGACGTAGACGGCGACGGCCGCCTCGACGTGGCGACCTCGGGTTCCGGCGCGCTAACAGGGCGTTTGTTTCTCAACCTGGGCGACGGGAGCCTGATCGAGTCGTGGTCGACCTTTTCATCTCGTGACGGCGGGGTGGTGATCGTGGACCTCGACGAGGACGGCAACCAGGACCTCGTCTACGCGGGCGGGTATTATGGAGAGGCATCCTACGAACGAGGTGACGGCCTCGGCGGCTTCACGAACTCAGGGCGGTGGCTCGCGGGCGTCAGCGGAAATGACATTGCCACGGTCGATCTAGACGGGGATGGCCATCCGGACGTGGTGGTGGCGACCAATGAAGGACCGTCGCTCCTGGAGAATCGGGGCGATGGCACCCTGAAGGCGCTCGAATTGCAGCTGTCGGCGGAGGGCATCGTTGGCCCGGGCGTTGTTGCCGTGGACCTTGACGCCGACGGCGACATGGACCTGCTGACGGCGCAGGCCGGAGAGGACATCCTGAGGACGTTTTTCAACGATGGGACGGGCACCTTTACGTTGGGGCTCTCCTTTGACGTGGGGGAAGAACCCTCGGATGTCGCGGCGGGCGATATTTCTGGGGACGGACTCCCCGACGTTGTCGTCTCGAACGAGCTGTCCGCCGACGTTTCCGTGTTCCTCAACAACGGATTCGGTGGCCTCGGTGTGGGTACCACCTACGCGGTCGGGGGCGGCCCAATAGCGCTCGCCCTCGGCGATGTGTTTGGCGATTTAAGCCTTGACATTGTCACTGCGAATGCAATTTCCGGCGATATCGCTACATTGGAGAATATAGGCCTGGGTGCCTTCGACAACCTCGGGCTCATTCCTGCGGCTGCCTACCCCGACGATTTGGCGCTGGCCGATATGGATGGCGACATCGACCTCGACGTCGTCATCGTGGCCAGCGACACGGACCAGGTCGCGATCCTCATGCGAGGACCGGTCGGCTTCGAAGCGCCGACTTTCCTCTCGACCCCTGACTTCCCCGGCGCACTTGCAGTGACCGACTTCAATGGCGATGGCACGCCCGATATCGTGACCGCGAACGGAACTGACCTTTCCATTTTCCTCGCAATCGCAGGGGGATTTGCCGAAGCGGAGTCGATTCCGGTCAACGGGTCGCCCTGGGTGGTAGCGGGCGATGTAGACGGCGACGGGGCGAGCGACCTCTGCGTCGCGTACGACAACCGGGTGCGCCTGTTACGAAACGACGGCACGGCAGGGTTCGAGGAGCAGGTTGCGATGCCGATGGTGGAGCGCAGCCCACTGGCCCTGATCTTCGACGCCACGGGGGATGGCGCGGCCGACATCGTAATCGTCAATTCGGGAATCTTGGCGATTGCCAAGGCGAACCCCTAGTCACCGGGCTCTCGCCATCGGAGCGACGGAGTTGGTCCGGGGTAATTGCTCCGTCCCTTTCGGCATTTCCCTCCTGCTTTCCTCTGATCCTGCCTTCCTTGGGTGGCCGATGACTTGCACGATCCACCCTGGGCGCGATCCCCACAAGCCGGGCCCGGCCCGCTCCCGACCCCGCTCCCGGCGACGCCCCTGGAAGCGTCAGCGATCATTCTGGAGCTTCTTCGCCAAAGGCTACGAGCATCGCCACGACGCGATCGAGCTGCTCCTTACCGGACCGATGCGTTGCGTCCTCGACGACGTTGAGGCGACGGCACACGTCGAGGATCGCCGCGCAGTCAACCGCTCAACGACGCCGTTGGCGAGTACCAGGAAGTCCATAGCGACGGCGTACACATCGAGCTTCTCATGGTCGAACGGCATCGCTGCCTCGGGTCGGGAGGGGGATCGGGATCGGGATCGGGATCGGGATCGGGTGCGGGCAGGCGTATCGCGGAGCGGCTTTCGATCATCGCGCCCATCCACCCTCAGGGCTTCGCGATTGGTTTCTCCTCCCACGACGTGTCACGGAGCGCCACAAGTTCGTCGTACGCCTGCTGGGCCTCCGCCGATAGCGGCGCAAGGTTGAGGTCGGTGGCCTCCCCGTCGACCTCCATGTCGTAGAGTTCCCATGCATCGGTGGGGTCGTCGATATTATATTGACGCACCAATTTATATCGATTTCCCCTCCCGTAGGATTGTTCCATGTGGAGCACAGTTCCTTCGTACCGGTACCGCACGTCCCAAACGGTGCTTCGTGCCGAAGGGGCGGAGGCGCTCTCGAGCACAGCGTGGATCGACACGCCATCGATCGAAGCGAGCCAGGCCGCCGACACGTCCGCGGAGCCCAACGTGGTCGCGGTTGGGAGAAAGTCCGCGGCTTGCACGAGGTGGTCCGAACGCCTTCCGGGCTCTCCCACGCCAGCGCCAGAAATGATGAGCGGGACGTGCACGCCGGTCTCGTAGACGGAGCCTTTGGCCGGGATTCCAACGATGTCTTCGGGCGACCCGTTGTCGCCCATGACCCACACCTGCGTGCGCGCAACGACCGATGGATCGAGGGTTTCGAGCAGGCGGCCGAGTTCGGTATCCATACCCTCGATGGCGGCTTTGAACTTCTGGACCGAGGTCGCTTCCACGTCGGGATCTAAGGTGGTGAGCTGGTCCGGAGGGCGGTGGTAGGGCGCATGCGCGGCGTTGAATGCCAGCACGCCGAGCCAAGGCTCAGGGAGCGTTGGCAGCACCGCAATTGCATCGTTCACGTTGGTCGTGGTGGCATAGGTCGACACGCGCCCAGGAACCGCGTTGTAGATTCGTTCCCAGTCGAAATAGGTTTGGGGCAAGGAATCTGTGGTCCACGCTTCGTCGAAGTTGGCGAACGCGCCTGCCCACACGTCGAATCCGTGAATTTGGGGGCCCAATAAGTCGCCAGAATCGAACGTATCGAGGTGCCATTTTCCGAATAGAGCACTGTAGTATCCGGCATGATCGGCGAGAACGGCGGGCGCGAGGTGCTCCAAACAACTCAGGCCCTGCCCGCGGGAGGCCAACGCTTGCCCGATGCCCGTATGCGTGGGCAGACGGCCCGTCATCAACTCGGCGCGCGTCTGCGAACACAGGGGGGTGGCGTAGGCCCGGTTGAACACAACGCCCTCTTCCGCGAGGCGGTCGATGGTGGGCGTAGGGGTCGGCACGGTCGAGTGGTATAGGTCGAGGTATTCGATGCCGACGTCGTCGAGCACGACGAGCAGAAAGTTTGGGGCATCCGGGTTTGCGGCGGGTCGGGCCGATCGGTCCTTAATGAACCAACATTCTTCGCTCGTCAGGGTTGGATCGGTGTAGCCAGTGTCCGTGGGCCCTGAATCCGTTGGGAGCGGGGGACTGTCGGAATGCACCGGCGCTTCCGTGTCGTTCGTGGCCGCTGGGTCGGTAGGGTCATCCCCGGAACATCCGAACAATAAAACGGCGATCGCCAGATCCATCGTTTCCTTTTTCCTACCCAACGGGAATTACAGGTTCGGGTTGGCCGTGTCAAGGCAACGGCGGTGGGCCGGCCTGGACTGCGCGCCGTAGCTCCGGCCCGGCGCGCGACGTGACGTGTTTTGCTCCCTCCCTGCTCAGGTGCCTTGCGTTGTCGAACCACCGGGTGGGCAAGGGCTCGCGGGACAGGTCGATCCACGTGTGGCCGCCGTCCCTAACCATCGATGCGACCTTTCCAACGACGTCATCTGGGACCTGCAACTCGCGCGCATTGAACTGGCCGGGGGCCTCAGGCGGGCAGACGAAGGCGATGCGCGTTCCGTACGCTTTCGCGAGGTTCATCAGCGGAATGAGGAGGCCGCGTTTGGGTCGCGGGACGACGAGGCTGACGGCCGCGGTGTTCACGTCGTGCTCGCCATCGACCTCGACCCCTCCCAATCGGTTGAAATGGAACACGCGTTGGGCGACCTCGTCCATGTCGAGGTCGAATAACAGGCTGGCACTGTCATCCCGGACATTGTCGAGGAAGCGTTTTCGAAATGCGAGGCGGCGCTGCCGAAGGTGTTCGATGATGCGGGGGTATCGGTGGACGAACTGGTCTAGAACTGGCTCCCGCTCCTTTAGGTGGACGAGGAGGTCATTTCGGCTCGATTCTGTGTAGGGCTCCACCGCGAGCAGCCCTGGGACGGGCGACACGACCAACACCAAGGGCACGTGAACTCCCTGCTGGAATACACGGTGATCGAGAATCGCGTACCAATGCGACGCGATGCTGTTTGGCAATGCGATGGTGACGATTCGTTCTGGGTCGACATCGAGCTCGGCACCGAGTTGTTCGAGGGAGATGTCCGTTTCAGCGGTGGAGTTGCCGATGACAATGATCTCGGGCCGTGCGCGTCGGAGCAGACCATCAATGTACGCGATGGCGCCGACGTCGCGGGGGCGGCCGTTGATGACGGACTTGTCGGGCTCCAGGGCCGGTTGTGCCAGCATTAGTAGAGAAACGCCCCAAACACAGAGAGGGCCAAACGCGGCTCCGACTGCCCAAAGGGCTCGCAGATGCATGACAACCCCGTAACGGCGCAGCGTGCTGTTCCCCAGGTCGGCGCCGCGCGGTTCACGAGGTACACGAACGAAGGAGTCTACATGATTCGTCTGACGCAGACAGTCCAGTCGGCGGGTTGAGCGGCGAAGCTGTCACCAGAGGTTCTGGTGCGAGTTGTCCAAGGGTTGAGTCCCGCCGTCCCTGATCCACGTTTGCTCGTCGGCTTTGAAGGCGCTGACGATGCCGGCGTCGTGCGTCTGGACGCTGAGCGCGCCTTGGTTCAAACGGTAGACTTCTTCCCGCCGGTGGTGGACGATGCCTGGACGTTCGGATTCATCGCCGCAGTGAGTGCGTTGTCGGATGTGTGGGCGATGGGCGGTGAGCCACTGACGGCGATGAATCTCGTGTGTTTTCCGGCGGGCACAATGCCCGAGTCGGTGTTGCGGGATGTGCTGCTTGGTGGGGCCGCCGCCTGCCGCGAGGCCGGTACAATCCTGGTCGGCGGTCATTCTGTGAAGGATGCCGAGCTGAAGTATGGCCTGTCGGTAACGGGCCTCGTGCATCCCGACCGCATCTGGCGAAATGCGGGTGCCCGTCCCGGCGACGTGCTCGTGCTGACGAAAGCGATCGGCACCGGCGTGTTGACGACGGCGCGCAAGCGAGACCACATCTCCGAGGCGGATTTGGAGCCGGCGATTTTGAGCATGAAGACGATGAATCGCTCAGCGCGCGACGTTGCCGTCAATTTCACAGTGCACGCTGCTACCGACATTACTGGGAACGGGCTTGCGGGCCACGCGATGGAAATGGCCAATGGTTCGAACGCGAGGCTCGTATTCGATTTTGCCGCCATTCCACTGCTTCCAGGGGCGTGGGCGGCGGCGGCAGCGGGAGACGCGCCGGGCGGAACGGGCGCCAACCGTCGGTACCTCGGCGAGCGGTTGGATGTTGGCGGCTTGGACGATGTACACGCCTCGCTCCTGCTCGATCCGCAAACGTCGGGAGGTTTGTTGTTCGCACTTCCCGAACTGGAATCGTCTGCGTTTGTCCAGGCAGTTGGTGAGGCAGGCGTAAGCGCCGTTGTCGTGGGCCGTTGTGAGGCTGGTAAGGCCGCGGTCGTCGTTCGATGACGGTGTCGTTGTTGTGGCCCGGCGCGGGCGGGAAATTTCCACTGGCAGGAATCACGGGCTGTTGTCGGGCGGATGGCGTCGCGTGGCTGGGTCGTCCTGGTCAACCAAACGACGTCGTGGCCGCTTTCGGTGCTGTAAGGGCATTGCGAATCGCTCTGGCGGTCGGTGGCGGTGTCGATGCGGCCCAAACGGTCGCGGCGTTGGCGTCGGCTGCCGGTTGCCCCATCCTCGTCGTCGCCGGTCATGACGGTGGGCTGACGGTCGCCGCGGCGGGCCTGTCGGGCTTGTTGGCGCCGACTTCGACGGGCGTGCTTCGTCCGCTCGTGCCGCGCGACCATCCGATGCTGACGGGGCGTGGAGGTGCCTTGGTGCTTCCCATGCCTCCGCCCGCTTTGGTCGCTGAGATGCACGGGGTCGAGTTGGAAGGAAAGTCGATGGACGAGGTGCGCGCGCGTTGTGCGGAGGTCCTGTGGACCGCTGGTTGACCGGTGATTTGACGGGCTTCGACCCGCGTCGGGACGTGGCCGCGCTCCGCGAGGTCGTTGGGCATGGGCTTTTGCGGGGCGCCGACCCGACGCAGTTGGTTGCGGCGCTTTCGGTATTGCATCCCTTAGCCCTTGCCGAACTGACCGTCGGCCCCGCAGCGCCCTCGGATGCCGCGTGGATCACCGCTTTGATTCCCGCGCTGCCCGCGCTCGAGGCCGTCGTCTCGCCGGGCGGGTTGTACGGTCGGCTGTGCGATGTGGCTGGCGAGCGGCGCGGCCTTGTGCTCGACGACGCCTTCGCGCGGCATCTGACAGCGCCGTGGTTGCCGTCGTTGGCAAAACGGTTGGATGCACTGGACCGCCACCTCGATCTCGCCTGCGCCGCAGGCTTGAGGGACACGGTCGCCTTGGCCCAGGTGCGGGCCGGTTGTTCAGGCGCCGTTGCCCGAAGGCTGGCGGCCGGCGAAATCGATTTGTTGCCGTTGGTGGGGGCAGAGGCGGAGGAGGTTGTCGCCCTCGCGATGGATGCTCAACCCACCGGACCTGCGTTGGCGGCTTGGGCGGGGTTGTTGGGTCCGGCGATGTTCCCGCGGTTGCTTCGGCTGATGGGCCGGTGCCGGACGGAAGAGGGGCGGGCGGCGGTGGCTGCGGCGGTGAGCTGAAAATGCGGGGAGTTGCATGAGCGCGTCGACTCAAGCGTCCCCTTGAACCCCGGGCTACAACGGGACCCGGAGCAAGCTCATGGGTACCGCCTGGATCGTCGACGCCGTCCGCACCCCGACTGGCCGCCGCAACGGCGTGTACGCCGGAATGCACCCCGTCTCCCTTGGTGCGGTTCCGCTGCGTGCGCTGATGGCCCGAACTGGGTTGGATCCCGCCGTTGTGGACGACGTGGTGTATGGCTGTGTCACACCGGTCGGCGAGCAGGGCATGAATGTCGGCCGTCTCGCCGCCCTGGAAGCTGGGTTTCCGGTCACCGTGACCGGCGTGCAGGTCAACCGGATGTGTGGTTCGGCTCAACAGGCCATCCATTTCGGCGCGATGGGCGTGGCCTCGGGTTTTCAGGACTTGGTGCTTGCAGGTGGCGTCGAACATATGAGCCGCGTCCCCATGGGCTCGGACATGTTTCTCGACGGCAATATGGCCGCATTGCCCGACGACTTGAATTGGCGCTACACGATTATTCCGCAGGGGCGATCCGCGGAACTGGTCGCGCAGCGCTTTGAATTGACCCGCGCGGAACTCGATGCGTATTCGTATGAGTCGCATCAGCGTGCAGCCGCTGCGCAGGACAACGGTTGGCTGGACAACGAAATCGTTCCAGTCGACGTCGGTGGCAAGACAGTTCGGCACGATGAGGGTGTTCGCCGCGACACCAGCCTGGTCAAACTCGCGTCGCTCAAACCGGCCTTCCAGGAGGACGGCGTGGTGACTGCGGGTTCGTCGTCCCAAATCAGCGACGGCGCTGCTGCCGTGCTTCTCGCGTCTGATGCTGCCGTCAGGAAGTACAACCTCAAGCCTCGTGCACGCATTGTGTCGATGGCAGTGGCGGGCGTGGACCCGACGATCATGCTGACCGGACCCGTTCCCGCGAGCGAAGATGCGCTCCGTCGTGCCGGCATTACGGTCAAGGACCTCGCAGCGATCGAGATTAACGAGGCCTTTGCGTGTGTGGCGCTGGGTTGCGGCCGGGCACTGGGGCTAGATTTCGCGAAAACCAATCTGTACGGCGGTGCCATCGCCAATGGCCATCCGTTGGGTGCGTCGGGTGGAAAGCTCCTGGCGACGCTGCTCAACTCATTGGAGCGTTCCGGTGGCCGCTACGGCCTGCAAACGATGTGCATTGGCTTTGGGCAAGCGACGGCAACCGTCATCGATACGAACGTATGAGCTCGCCCACCGGCCCCTCAGCTCCTGAGTGGATCGATCTGGGCGACGAGGTGGCCGGCGATCTGGTCGACGAAGACGATCTCGTAGACCTCGTGGGCCGGGGGCCTGTAGAATTCGATCGGCTACATGCCGACGTCCCGCGAATCCGGCCCATCCTAGTGGCGTTGGCAGCCCGGGCAACCGGTGCGTCGTCGGTCGCGGGAGAAGCCCAGTACGCGGCGGAGGTGCTCGGGGTCGCCCTGCGGCTGCATGATCTGGCACTCGGACGTGAGGGGGGGCTGCGCCGTCGGATCGCCCGCCGCGCGGTTCGACCGGCCGTGGATTGGCTCGCCGCCCACGCGCTGTCGGTTCGTGCCCTTGAACTCGCTCGGGTCACCCGACCCGAGGTGGTGAACGAGGCTGTAGACGTGCTTCGTGCGTTTTCGGACGCCCAAACGCTCTCTCGGTCCATTCGCGGACGGTTGCCCACGCGGTCCGAATGGATGGACCACGCGGACGCACATTCGGGCGCACTTCTGCGCTTCTGCTGCCGTGTCGGAGGCCACTTGGGTGGCGCGGATCCGGCGCATGTAGCGGCGCTGGGACGGTATGGGCGTCACCTCGGCCGGGTATGGCATGTCGTAGAAGACGCGTCGCTGTTGGCGCGTGAGCCGGAGTTGTCGCTGACGCGGGCCCTTGCGGGTCGCCCGATGCTGCCCGTGCTCGTTGCCGCAGAGGTCGATCCGGCGGTCGCAACGTTGTGGACTGCGCTTGCACGGTCTCCGTCGGTAGAGGGCGCGCGCGCCTTGAGTGCGGCGGTGCTTGCACCCGGCAACATGGACGGCGTCGCCGCCATCGTGGCGGTTGAGTCCTGGGCCGCCCGCCGCGCGTTGGCTTCGCTTCCAGAGAGCCGGTACCGAGACCGGTTGGACGGGCTTGCGCTCCAGTTGGCCTTGGCGTGGCGTCGGTCGTGAGGGTGTCTCGTCGGGCGCTTCTCGCAGGCGCGGCCGGAACTGCTGCCTGTGCGACCCAACCCGCTCCGGGTGGCCCGTTGGAGACCGATTCTGGGCCTGTCCTTCGAAAGCCCAACCTGCTCATTCTGTTTCCAGATCAACTCCGCGCGCTGTCTCTGCCTGCTTTCGGCGACGGAACCTTGCGCGTCCCAGGCATCGAGCGTCTGTACGCGGAGGGTGTGTCTCTGGATGAGTGTGTGTCGGCCACGCCGCTGTGCACGCCCGCACGTTCGTCCATACTAACGGGGCAGCGCGCTTGGTCCACGGGCACCTCGGAGAACGAACTGCCACTCCCTTCGGGTACGCCGACGATTGCCAGCGCGCTGGCGGAAGGCGGGTGGAAACGGGGCTGGGTTGGAAAGTGGCATTTAGAAGGCGAGGGACTACGTGAAGAGGGGTTTGTTCCGCTCAATCGCCGGTTCTTTTTCGACGATTTCTGGTTCGCCAACAATTTCGACCATCTCTACCTCGATGCGCGGTGGTTCGAAGACAACGACAGCGCCATCTCGGCGCCGGGCGTGTGGGGTCCGACCCGTGAGACGGATGCGGCCCTAGAGGCAATTGATACGTTCGGCCCGGACCCGTGGGCGCTCGTTGTGTCCTGGGGACCCCCTCATCCGGACCCCGCTTGGCCTACGAACTGGGACGATGTACCGCCGGAACTGCTCGCTGAGGTAGACCCTGCCAGTCTGCAACTCCGACCGAACCTGCCCGAGGAAATGTTTTACCCGAACAAGAAGCTGGAAGGGCACCTGCTGGACCCGGTCGGCGCGTTGGGATTCTTGCAGGGGTACTATGCGTGCATCCTCGGGATCGATCGCGAGATTCAGCGGCTTCTCACGGCGTTGGACGAACGAGGGCTCACGAACGACACCATCGTTGTCTTCGTGTCGGATCACGGGGAAATGGGCGGAAGCCAGAGTCGCTACCGCAAAGGGGTAGCTTTCGAGGAGGTCGTACGGGTGCCCTTCGTCGTGCGTTGGCCGGGGTCGCTAACGCCGTCCCGTGTGATGGGGGCCTGCGACTTGAGCGACGTCGCGCCGACCTTGCTCGCTTTGATGGGTGCGCCGCCGTTGGCCGAGGCGTCGGGTCGGGATCGATCCGAATGGCTGCGGACGGGCGTGGCCACCGACGCTGAGGAATATTCGTTCTTGTGGTACCACGAGACGGTGCAGCCCTGGCGCTGCGTTCGGTCCATAAAGTACAAATGGATTGAGACAGACGACGTCGGCAACCTCTTGTATTCGCTGGTGGACGACCCATTCGAGTTGGTCAATCGTGTCGACGACCCAGCGTACGCCGATGTCCAGGCCGAACTCGTTGCTGCATTGGACGCCCTTCAGGTCAGCGTCAATGATCCGCTGCTTTTCACGACAACGCCTGGATGACGGCATCATGTGCGGCGCGACTCCACAACAGACCGTTGTGGCCGACGCCGTCCAAGACGACCTCCTTGGCGCCTTTGAGGTGTGCATGCACTGGGGGCAATACCTGGTGGTCCCAGCGCGCTCGAATCACGGTCGTGGGCACCGGCTCGACGTCTGAACCGAGGCCCTTGACGAACGCGCCCCGCGGGTCGAGCACACGCCGCAGGGGTCCAGGGACGAATCGGTACAGGGCCGTCCCGGCATGGGGGCCGCCCAACGAGACGAATCGGCGGACCCACCGATCCCCGTCACGGTGGTGAAGGAACTCGCGGCAGGCGACGGCACCGAGCGAGTGACCCACGAGGTCCACGGGCCGACCGGCCGCTTTCACCGCGTCTGAGATTCGATCGACGATATCGTCCATCGTATGCCCAACCGAACGCCAACGGACGCGTTCCACGGCGGTCCAACCCTCCTCGCGCAAGCGGCGATCGAGCGGCCGCAACATGTCTGCGTGCCCGAGGAATCCATGCACGAGAACGGCGGGCGCCCGTCCTCGGTCCGGGCCCGGAAGGGGAAGGGGATGAAACCGGGCGAGCGGGAATAGCCCAGTACGGACCGTGTGAACCAGCTCTGATGCCAAAACCGCCGGCAGGTATTGGAACCTACCCAAAGTTATGTACCCACGCTGAGCAGGGTGTCTGAGGCGACTAGCCGACAGCGGTAGTAGGCGCCTGGCCCTGCGGTAAGACCTTCGTTTCTCAGGACAAATTCGACGGGTCCCGCATCCACGACCACGTTGTAGACGTAGTAGCCGAGGCTTGTCGGGTTCGATCCTTGGCCAAGGGGTGTGACCTCGGCAGCCGCGACTTCAACGTCCATAACGAGGTTGGCGGACGAGCCGGAGGTGGTGGTCCAGCAGTGTGCGCTGGCCATTTGGCCTTCCGTCAACGTCGTCGTCCAGACGTCCACGTCCTCAAGGGCACTGAGGGTCCCTTGAATCTGCCACACGTCGTGGTCTACATCCAGAAACTCCGTTGCGGAGCTGGCGGTGCCGGCGTCTTCGTTCGGTTCGACCTCACTCTGCCAGGGCATTTCGCCGAAAGTCGGGTGGTCGTCACCGGCGTTCCACGTTCGTATCAGGTACGCACCCCACATTTCCGAGCCGCCGCCGCCGAGTGCGTCCGTCATCTCCAACGTCCACAACCCGGGCTCTGGCTCGAAGACGGACAGGACCGTGTCCCCGGACACGTCATCGAGCACGCCGGTGACTAGGTCGTTGTACTTCCACAACAAACGGTGCCGCAGGTCTGAGCCTGGCGTGTCGGCCCAACCGTAGACCTCGAGCGGTTGTCCGCCGGCTACGACGTCGACCAGCACGCTGTCGATGTCGCCAATCGTGTCGACCACGGTGCCGACAGAGACGCCGGTCGTGCCATCGGCCACGGTGACGGTCAGAGGTGCGGCCGTGGTGCCAGCTTCGACCACGGCGCCGCCAAACGGCTTGACGTTGAGGGTCAGCGGCCAGGCGGCGGCCGTCGTGGCGCCCGTATCGATCGGGTCTGACGCTTCGTCGACTGTGACGATCCACCGATCGGCGCGAGGAAGGTACCCAATGAGCGCTACCTGCCCTGAGGCCAAGCCGCTTGCCGGGAAACCGTCAGACGCGGCCCAGGGTTCGCCGTTTCCCTGAGCCAAGCTGAGCGTGATGTCGGCGGCGGTGTCCGTGGTCACGTCCAATCGAATCCACTCTGGGCGCGGCGAGTCATAGGTCCAAGATTGAGAGCCCCCTGGCCACAACAATGTGGTTGCCGTGGTTCCAGTCTCGCCGAGGGGTGAAACGTCGGTCGTCATGGGCGGACAGTCCGTGCATCCGGGGGATGCATCTGTGTCTTTGTCTTTGTCTCCGCAACCCAGCAGAACGCTGATCGCGAGCACTGGGGCGGTCTTGCGGAACGATACGACGACGAACATCCGACCGTCCTTATGAAATCGGCGGTGGGCACTGCCGCCGTCGTGTGTATATCGGGCCGTCTCGCCGGAGGGTGACGTGGCGCGCGCGGTGACCGGAATCCAGCCGTCCGGGCAGATTCATGTGGGCAACTGGCTGGGCATGATCCGGCCAGCTGTTGCGCTACAAGACCGATTCGACGTATATTATTTCGTCGCGGATTGGCACGCGTTGACGTCGCAACCCGATCCGCAGGTGTTGCGCCAGACCACACGCGAAATCGTGGCGATCTTCCTCGCGTTTGGCCTGGATCCGTCGAGGGCCAGCCTGTTTTGCCAGTCGGACGTCCCAGAAGTGCACGAGCTGGCCTGGGTGCTCGGTACGGTGGTACCGACGGGCTTTATGGACCGGGGACATGCCGTCAAGGCGGCGCGTGAGGGCGGGCGTGACCCCAATGCGGCAACGTGGTGGTACCCCTTGCTGATGGCCGCCGACATCTTGTTGTACGGTGGCGCGGTGGTTCCCGTAGGCCAAGACCAGAAACAGCATGTGGAGATGGCCCGAGACATGGCCATCAAAATGAACGTTCGCTTTGGCGACGATACGTTGGTGGTTCCAGACGTCAGCATCCAGCAAAGTGTCGGCGTCGTCGTGGGCACGGATGGGCGCAAGATGTCGAAAAGTTATGGCAATACGGTTCCTGTTTTGGACAGTCCGAATCGGATTCGTAAGGCGATCATGGGGATCAAGACGGATAGCCGTGGTGTAGACGAAGCGAAGGATCCTTCGACGTGCACAGTGTTTTCGCTGTTCAGCCACATCGCCCAGGTGGACGAGGTGGAGGCGTTGAGGGGTCAGTACCTGGCAGGTGGTTTTGGCTACGGCCATGCAAAGGAGTCTTTGGTGACGGTGATGGAACGAGAGGTCAGTGGACCGCGCGAGCGTTACAGCGCGCTGCTCGCAACACCGGGGGCGTTGGATGACGTCCTCGCGGCGGGTGCCGCCCGAGCAAGGGTAGCAGCGGTCAGCACCATGGAGCGGGTGCGCGAACGCGTCGGTTTATTTCCCCGGCGGCGCGGGAGCGGGTCATGATGGATTTTGCGAGTATAGACCAAAGAAAGCCGGTCAATGAGCGGCTTACGGCAGAAGAAGAGAAGGAGATTGCCCGGCAGATTCGTCGGTGTGAGGCAGAAGCCCGCACCGCGATCAAGGGCATGAAGTCCGCTGAGGACATCCTTCGGCGCAAACCGGATCGCGCTGAGCGTACGCGCGCAGGCGCAGTGGACCGGCTTGAGGCGGCGGTCGAGGTCATCTGGAAGGAGGCCCGCACTTCGGTCGAGTTCAAACTGGTCGCGCGCCAGGCGAAAACGGCGTGGGCTCAGGCCGAAGCGCTGCGTTGGCAACTGGCCATGTCGGGTCGCCGCATTGCGCACGGCGAGGCGCGCAAACTCGCGGGCCCGTTTATGGACGAAGAAGACTTGGTTCAAGAAGGCTACATCGGGCTGCTGCGGGCAGCCAAACGTTTCGATCCGGACCGCGGCATTCGGTTCAGCACCTATGCACGGTGGTGGGTCCGGGCGCAGATGACGCGCGCGATTGACCATACCGGTCGGCCCGTGCGTCTGCCGGGATGTGCGGTCGAGCAGACCCGCAACCTGCGCAAGGCGATCAAACGATTCGAGGCGGCCGGCGTCCCGTACGGGATTGCCGAGTTGGCGAGCGAGGTCGGTATCGACAAGGAGCGCGCAGAGTTGCTCCTGAGCCAAGGCAATACGATCAGCTTGGAACAGCCGGTGGACGATGGCCCGCGCCCGCGTCCACTCGAGCGGTTCTTGTCGGACATCGACGCGATTGCGCCTGACGGCGAAGCCATGGTCGCGCAAGAGCTGATGCGGATGCACGACGCCTTCGAGCGCGTGCTCACCGAGCGGCAGCGCTTCGTCCTGCGTCGGCGGTACGGCCTGGAAGACGGGGAGTTCCGAACGTTGTCCGAAGTGGGCAAGGAGATGGAACTTTCGCGCGAACGGGTGCGCCAGATTGAGCGTGAAGCATTGATCCGCCTGCGTGAGTTGTCGCGGATTCGGGATCGCGTTGAAGAAAACGACGACGACGACGCCGAAGAGATCCGTCGCATGTTCGGGCTTGCCGACGACTAGAGCCTCCGGGCTGCTGACGCTGCTCGGACCGCTGTCTGTCGCCACGTTGGTGGCCGTCCTGTGCTGGTTCGCCCCTGCGCCTGCGCGTGTGGAGCGCGAGGCCGCCCGCGGTGGACGCGTGTTGAATGGTCGGCTGTTGGAGGCCGACGGAATCGCGCTTGAGCTGGCGGAATCGTTCGCCGCTGGTGTGCCTCCTGTGTTGGTCGTGGGCGCATCGTACGCCAACGCAGACATCGATCCGCTGCGGCTCGCCGAGGCGCTCGGCCGACCGGAGGGCGACGTCGCCGTGGTGTCCATTCCGTCATCCGTTGGCGCGCACTGGTATGCGGTGCTCGCGCAACACGTGTGGCGGCTGGGGGTGCCGGGACCGGAACATGTCATTCTGATCGGGTCGGCGCAATCGCTTCTGCAAGTCGAACCCGCGACCGACGGCGCTTGGCTCGCCTTGTCCGAGCTAGGTGCGGACGCGGTCGTGGACCAAAAACTCGGCCGCTCCGACCCTTGGTTGAAAGAGCTTTGGGTAGGGCGCCAACGACTCCGTTCGTGGGTGGTGGACAGGATCGGTCATTTGGGGGTGATCGGTGTCAGCCCAGGCCTCGGTCGGCGACCGGATGCGATCCTTGCGCGTGCCTTCGCAGACGAACGCATGGACCCTGATCGTGTGTTGAGTCGTTGGGGGACTGGGCGTATTCGTAAGGGGTGGCGGTCAGACGACATTCCGACCGTGAAACAGAGTTTCGTGGGTTCCATTCGCGAGGTTGTCGTGTCGCACGGCGCGCGGCTGTCTGTGGTTCGCGTGCCGGTCTCCGAGCGGGTTCCCGACGGGTTGGGCGACGACATTCCGGCCGAGACCCTTGCCGAACTTCGTTCGCTGCTTGGCGACGATTGGGTGGACCTGTCCCGGATGGTTCCGGCCGAATGGGCGTTCGAAAATCTGGACCACCTCACTCCCGAGGGCGCGGAGCCTTTCAGCACGTTGTTGGGCTCGGTGTTGCGGAGGCCGAAAGGCGTGGACCTGTTTGGCCCAAACCCCTCTTCGAACGGCTGGGCTCTTCCGCCCCAGTGGTGGAGCTATGCGCCGCAAGAAACGTCGGTGTGGACGGGGCCCTCGGAGTGGTTGGCGGGCGGGTCCGCGTTCATTCCCGTCCAGCGCGAAGAACTCTCCGATCTCGCGACTCGGTTGATTCACCCGCGGGGCGCGCGCTGTTCTCCGTTGCGTGCGGTCAGTCCACAGGGGTCCGTTCGGCATGGGCTGCCCTGTTCGTTGCTTGGCAAACACCGCGGCTACACGTGCCACGGGCGAGACGGAATCACCTGGAACCCTCGGGGCGAGGGTCCGTGGACGGTGGCGGTCGAAGCCGACCGAGCCTGCGACGGGGCGGCGTGGTTGTACCCGTCAGATCGCATGGCGGCGTTGTGGTCGGAGGTGCCTGAGGGTGCCAACCAGTTGACCGTGACCGTCGCGTGGGCGGAAGCGGACATCGGTGCGGAGGTGCGGCTAACCGTCAATGACGAAGAACGGGCGCGGTTCCGGGTGACCGTCGATCCGGTGAATGTCCCCGTCGCGCCGATTTCGGCTCACGACCGCGTGGTCTTGTCGGTCGTCAACAGCGAGGGATGGGGCATGTTGACCTTAGCGTTGCTGTCGCGGGTCGACGGATGAGCTTCGTCGACCCGGTATTTCCCCTATTCGTGCTCATCGCGTGGGCTGCTTTGCATGCGGCACCGACCCAACATCGGTGGATTCGGCTGGGCGCGAGTTGTCTGTTCTACGCGTACAGCGGTGTCTTTACCTTCGGATTGCTGCTGGTTTCCAGTCTCGTCAACTACGGCTTGGTCAAGCAGGTCGCCCGCGGCGGCACGATGCGCGGCTGGTGGCTTGGGTGGTCCGTGGTGGTCAATCTCGTGCCGCTCACGGTGTTCAAATTCACCGATTTCCTCGTATTGGAATTGGCGAGCGCAGGCGGGCCGCGGTTGGCAGCGCCTGATTGGGTGCTCCCACTCGGGATTTCTTTTTGGACCTTCCAGGCGATGGCCTGGACGATGGATGTGGGTCGCGGAGACGGTCGGGCGCCCAAGAACCTCGTCGAATACTTATTATTTCACACGTGGTTCCCTCAGCTTGTTGCGGGTCCCATTGAACGCGCTTCGCGGATGCTGCCGCAATTTGAGCGATTTGTGCCCTTGGGCTGGGCCGCGACCCGCGTCGGCATTTCGCTCGCGCTGTGGGGGGCGTTCAAGAAGGTCGTCGTGGCCGATAGCCTGGGTCCGTATGTGGACAAGGTGTTCGCCCGGTCGGAGCCGGGTGCGCCACTGCTGGCGGTGGCGGGCTTGGCGTTCATGGTTCAGGTGTACGCGGATTTCTCCGGGTACACCGATATTGCTCGCGGCGTCAGTGCGTTGTTTGGGGTGACACTTTCCGAGAATTTCAAGAGACCTTGGTTAGCGGCGTCCACACCGGAGTTTTGGTCTCGTTGGCATGTGACCATGACCACATGGATTCGCGATTACGCCTTGGGTCCCTTTCTTGGCGTAGGACCCCCGTCGAGAATTCGGGAAGCCGTTGCGGTGGTCGGCGTACTGTTGCTGATGGGCGCGTGGCATGGTGCGGGTTGGAACTACCTTGTGTTCGGTTTGTGGCACGCGTTTTGGATGCTTCTGTGGTCATGGAGCGGTGTACGCCCACCGGCTGGGGGGTGGCGTAGGGTCCCATTCGTCGTCTTTCATCATGTCGTCGTGGGGTGGTTCGGCGCCTTGTTGTTCCGCGAGCCGGACCCGTTCCGGCTTGCGCGGACGTTGACGGGGTCATGGTCGCCGTTGCCTTCGGACTTGGCGGCGATGGGTACGTTGTTGGCGTTGGCGGTGGCCGGGGGATGCGCCGTGGCGTTTGCGGAAAAACAGGAGGGGTGGTTGACGCGGCTAGCGGTACGGGAATGGGAGCGGCCCGTTCGTGTGACAGGATGGGCCGTGGCCGTGGGGGCGGTGTTTGTTTTTGGGAATGAAATGGGGTCGGATTTCGTTTACTTCAAGTTTTAGTTTGCGACGTCGCCCGCAAAGGTGTGCGATTTCGCCCAACGGAACGGTTGTCAGGGTTTGGCCCCGCCCGTTTCCGACACCCACGGGTCGTCGGCTGTGAAGAATCGTCCGTCCGGTCCGGCTGGAACTGCGAGGTCGCCGAAGTTCGGGTCCGCATGCACACAGTGCTGCCCGAGGCTGTCGAACTCGCGGTCGGCGGCCTCGTCCACGGCATGCACGGTGCACTCGCCAACGACGAATCCGAGCGGCGACCACGCATCCAGACCGACATCGGCGTCAGCGAGCACGACGTCGTCAATCGTGCCCTCCATGCCGCCGTCTCCTCCCGCTTCGATCGCGGCCTGGCGCGCGCCGATCACGGTGAGACGCGACAAGCTGACGTCGGACCAGGCCTTCGTCGCGTGAAGATAGAGCCCGGAATCACCCGCGTCGATGACCACGTTGTCTTCGACAATCAACCCAGACAGGCCAAGACCCCAGCCGTCTGTCAGGTGGAAGCCGTTCGAGCGAGTGGCGAACACCAGGTTTCCCCGCAACTCAGCCGGGCTCGCAATCTCAATGCCCCAGTTCGTATTGAACACGACGTTACGCGCCACAAGCACGCTGCCGATGCGGTCCTTGATGTTGATCCCGTCGTGCTTGCCCGACAGGGGGTGGGTGCAGTCGTGCACGAGATTGTTCTCGATAACGACGACCTCGTGGGCGTCCATGTCCTCCCCTTCGGAACCGCCGATATAAATACACTCGCCGGATTGGTCCCACACGTGGTTGTTGCGAACCACGAAGGACGAAGACCGATGGCCAGAGCGGGAAGCGTAGTCTAGGGAGATCGCCGGCGTCCCGTCATTCGCGTGAACGAGGTTGTTTTCGATCACGACGTAGTCTCCCGCCCACCAGTAGATCCCTTTGTTCTTGCTCTTCGTGACGTCAAAGCCGCGTACGGTGATGCGGCTCTGCACGACGCCTTCGTAGGCCGTGAGCACGCCGGGAACGGCGGCCCGGGCTTCGGCGGCGTCGACCCAACCTCCCGACGTTCGGCGAACGTGATGGCCGTCGAGCACGATCCGGTTTGGTCCGGTGTCGGTGCGGTCAATGTCGAGCGCGTCAGGCCAAACGTCGCCAGCATCGAACACCACGAGCACGTGTCCAGAGGCGACGTCATCGTCAAGCACAGACCAGTCAGGTACGGCCCAGGGTTTGCCCTCTGAGCCGTCACCACCGGAGGCGTCGGCGTCGACGTACCGAACCACACGGGCCACAGGGTCCACGGTCGGCTCCGCAAGAGGCAGGCACTGGCACGGCGTGCACTCGCCGCCATCGCAGATCGTCACGCCGTGGCCATCGGCACACGGACACGACTCGGACGGTGTTGGACACCCAATCAGAAAGAGCGCAAACATGGCCGACCTAGGGGTCGAAGTGGACCATGACGTCAAACTGGTAGTAGCCAGAGACGAGTTTCCCATCGGTATCTTGGATGGACGCCAGATCGAGGGGGGCGTCCTCGTCGATCTCCATGGCTTCGTCTACGCTCCATGCCTCAAAGTACAGCGTGTCCTCGGAATCGAGGTCGGCAGACAAGAACTGCCCGCCGATCACCGTGCTGTAGGGGTTGCCATCGCCTGTCCATTCGGTCACGGTCGAGGAGGGCAGGCCGCCGACGGTCACGCCCCAGCCATGGCTCGCATCCGACCAGGCGTCGAACGGGTCCATGCCACCAAAAGCCGGGTCCGCCGGATCGAAACCGTTTTCGATGCAGGTCGAGTACCCGGTGGGCGTGGATTGGGGGATGTGAAAGCCGAAGGGGTAGCCGTCGTCGATGGCGAATTGTTCGCCGGTGCTTCCGTCCGTTTCGATGAAGACGTAGCAACAAACCTCGTCGTTGCAGCTTCCGGTGTAATCGGTCGAGCGGAACTCAAGGTAAAATAGCGACGGCAACTCGTCGCCTCCGTCGAGGACCGGTACCACCGTCTCTGTGGTCGCGTCGTAGCCGAACCAGCCGCCGACGCTGTACTCCATGATCTCCGTCAACTCTTCCTCCCCTGTGTCGGTGGCGGAGTCCGACGTGCTGGAGGTTGAGCCTGTCAAAAATGGGTCGAGGGGATCAGAATCGTCCGTTCCACCGCAGGCGATACAAACCAAACAAAAGAAACCCAGGTATTCCCGCATGAATCCTCCATGGCTTCGCCGCCATGACATGCCGATTGCCCAACCAATCGACCCAGTGAACGCATGAGGTGTACCCGATCCGCGGTCCGGGCGCCGGGGCAAAGACGTCGGGGGAGATTTTTCGGCGATTGTCGCCCGTGCTCGGACCCAGTACAACGTCCGACCCTGCCCGCGACGGGCGAAAACGGAGTTTCGGTGCCCCCTGAACCCATCGTACACTCAGGCGCTCTTGGCTTCGCGGCCCTGGCCCTGGCCCCGCCGCTTGCCCGTGCCGTGGAGGTCCTTGGGTTCGCACAGATGACGCCGGTGCAGGCGCATGCGCTCCCCAGCTTGCTGGCGGGCAGGGACGTCATCGCTCAGGCGAGAACTGGCAGTGGCAAGACGGTCGCCTTTGGGCTCGCGCTGTTGTCGCGCGTGGTCGCACATCACGCACAGGTTCAAGCGCTGGTTTTGTGCCCCACGCGGGAATTGGCCGATCAGGTCAGTGGAGAGCTTCGTCGCCTGGCGCGTTTCATTCCGAATTTCCGAGTCGTGACGCTGTGTGGGGGCGTGCCGGTTCGCACCCAGACCCCTTCGTTCCAGGTCGTGCCGCATGTGGTGGTCGGTACGCCGGGGCGCATTCTGGACCACCTGGAGCGGCGGACCTTTACGCTCAATTCCCTTTCCGTATTGGTGCTCGACGAAGCGGACCGAATGCTCGACATGGGATTTTTCGACGCCATTCAAACCGTTGTCGCCCAAATGCCGGCTGTGCGCCAGACGCTATTGTTTTCGGCAACTTTCCCCAAGGAAATTCGGGCCCTGAGTAGAACGCTTCAGCAAGACCCCGTTGAGGTGACCGTGGACAACACGGATTCCGGCGGGGACATCGAGCAGATGTTCTACGAAGTGGAAAACAGTCTGAAAGTGGATGCACTGGCGACGCTGTTTTTGCACCATCGGCCGGAGTCTTCGCTGGTATTCTGCCATACCAGAAATGACGTTCGCGACGTGGCTGAGAAACTGTCGCAGCGGGGGTTCTCGGTGTTGGCGCTGCATGGAGAGATGGAGCAGCGCGATCGCGACGAGGTTCTCTTGCGCTTTTCCAACAAGAGTTGTTCGGTGTTGGTGGCCACGGACGTTGCAGCGCGGGGGCTCGACATCAAGGGCCTGCCGGCGGTGTTTTCTTTCGAGTTGCCCACAGACCCGGATGTGCATGTGCACCGCATTGGGCGCACCGGTCGTGCGGGCGCGAAGGGGCTAGCGGTGACGCTGGTTTCGGCGCAAGAACGCGATCGGTTGGTGCCCATCGAACGCGCCTCAGGGGTGTCGGTGCCGTGGAGTCAGCTTCCGACGCCCACCGACCTCAAGCCCCCAAGGCCGCCGATGACGACGTTGATCATCGACGGCGGTCGTCCGGACAAATTGCGAGCGGGCGACGTGCTCGGAGCGCTTACGGGAGACGTCGGGTTGAAGGCCGACGCAATTGGCAAAATCGACGTGGGTGCGAGGCAAACGCTTGTGGCCGTTCGCAGCGAGTTCGCGGCTGCTGCTGCAACGGGGCTGCGGACGGGAAAAATCAAGGGGAAGGTGTTTCGGGTGGGGACCTACAACTGAGCGGGTCGGTTCGCAGGGGGTTTACCCGATTTGCGCGTATTTCCACGGACAAAGGCGCAGCGCCATCGCCCACGGATCCGCAGAATCCCGAATGGTTTCGTGGGCAAATGGAAGGAGCAGTTCCGTCACGAATTCCGGCGGTGAGTCGGTGATCACCAGCTGGCGCAGGAGTCGACCCGCGATTGGGTACCAACGCGCGGCTTCTCCTTCCCATCGCACCTGCGGCACCCGTGTACCGTCGGGTTTCCCGACTTGGAGGTAAGCCATTTCTTCTTGGAGAATCTTGTCGAACAACGCCACGGAAACCCGACCGTGAAACACCTCGGCCCAAAGCTCCCAGCGGGACCGTTCGGTGGTCGCGAGATCGTCCATCACGCGCACCAGGACGTCCGCACCTGACGCGGAACGCAAGGTTGCCGGAAGTGCGACGCAGCCGTTGCCACACAGCCAATCTGCCAGATATTGCAGGGCTTGGAATACGTTGTAGCGCACCTCGTCTGGGTCGTGGTTCGCAATGACATCGGACCCACCCAGCTCGGCGGCCAGTACGGCGCGGGAGTAACGAGGGTCGGTCGTCGATAGACCTGGCGAATCGGGCGTGAGGACGATGGCCAGAACTTGTTTCAATTCGGCGGGGTTGGAGACCCAACTGCGAATCAATGTGTCCAGCGACCTGTCGGACGAATCCCGTTCGGTGCGGCGCCATGCCTCGACCAACGCGATTCCAATTCGCACGAAGTCGGGGTGCGCCACCCAGTAGCCGTCCAATCCGCGTTTGAGCTGGGTGACGACGTCGCGTACGAAACCCGCGCGTGCGACCTCCAGAGAGAGGGGATCCCCTTCCACGGGCAAGACACCGTACATGCCGCCGAGTTTAAGGGCCCCCATCGGGCCCAAATCTCGCACAAGAATGTGGTGCGACTCCCGGATATGTCGAACGACGATGTTCGGGTCTGCTTTGACCGGAATTCGATAGCCGGGGTCAAACCGAAACAGGCGAGCAGTGGATGCAAGAAAATCGTGCCAACCGAGACTGCCGCCAAGAAAATGCTCGCCCAATGCGGCGGCCATTTCTCGGATTCGAAATATGGCTCTGGGATTCTCGAATACGATCAGGACGCGGATCTGCGCGTTGAATTCCGGCATGCGTGCGCGCACTTCGGTTTGCGTCGCGTCGAGCAACTCGGCTACGTAGGCGGCTTCTTCCTCGTTTTCTAGTTTCGGGAAATACACGATCTGCGCGTGCGGAAACTGTCGATTGCACCACGTGTGCAAGACGAGTTCCACGAGGTGCAAAGGAAGTGGAATCCCGTCAAGTAGGTGGTTTCCGTCGGGAAGGGCGAGGCCCGCCACCCGTTTGATGGGAATCGACCGATTCTGCTCATTGATCGAGGTGGTGCGGGTGCCACTTGGATCCGTCCACGTCAAGCTGCCGTCGACGCAGGCTGCGAGATGTACATGGGCCCGGAGAAGGTGGCGACCAATCGGCGTTTTGCTGTCTTCACTGTCCGCTCCCCACCGGGGGAGCTGCCCAGAGTGAGCGACCAATTCGGCGACAATCGGGGCTTCGTCGGAACGTCGGCGAGACAGCGCATTCATGGCGTTGATCGCGAGTCGGGGAGAATCCGGGGGGCCGAAAAGAGTGACCTGGGCGCCCTTTAGTGCCGCGGGAATGGTCACTTGCCTTGGCGCGGGGGGGTTGGGCAAGGGGCCGATGACGACACGACCGGTGGCGTCGCAGCGGCCGATCACCGTCTCCCAATCGGGGTCGCGGACAGAGCGAGTACGATTGCGGACGGCACAATCGAGCGTTCCGGCGTCGAGAAAGGCGCGGTCTTCTGCCCGTCTCCTGAGGACTGCGGCCAAGCTGTGTTTGACACCGCGGTAAACGGCAACGACGACGGCGAGCGCCTCACCTTCGAGGGCCGGGAACTCGTCTTGCAGCCCGGGCGCGACGCGCAGGCCTGGGATCGTAGGGTGCCGTTCCGCCGCGGCGTCGAGGGCGGCCAGCAGGGTGGGCGGCAAGAAGGCGGACCAGGCGTGCTGGAGGGCCGGGTCGGTCGAGAGGTCTGGCATCAGGCTCCGGCTATGCCGTATACCGGCCACCTGTGCGAGGGTCTGCGGCTACCCGATTGGGCCCTCGCGACGCCCGATCCTCACGCGCTCAGCGCCCCAATGCTGGCGGCGCCGGCAGCACGATGACTTCGGGCACCACCGGTGAGTCGGCGCCTACAAGCGACCACGCCAACGCGGCGAATAACGTGGCCATGAGTGCTCCGAGCGCGGCCGAACCGATGGCGACCTGTCGGAGGGAGGGTACGTCGTCGGCGGGCCGTGCGGGTTCTGGGTCCTGGTGGCGGGTGGCCCACAACTCCTTCGCGAGCTTGTTCACCGATGGCCCGGCGAGTACACGGCCGACGCCGATGACAAAACCCGATTCGGCGATTCGGCCGTGCAGGCGAACCGCAAGCAATGAGTCCAAGCCGAGTTCGGTCAGAGGCACGTCGGGGTCGATCGGGAGCGACGCAGGGCGCCCCAACACGTCGTGCGCGGCGGCAATGAGCCACGGGACCAGAGCGGCCAGGTTGTCCGTGGGTGATCCGGCGGCTTGTTGCGGACCCTCAGGTTTGCGCGGAACGTTCGGGGCCACCGGCCGCAAGTCCGCCTCGAACGGAGAACCGGGTTGGGTCGCAAACCATCGCGCCCAATCCACATGCGCAACCAGCACGGTCGGCTCGGCGGCACCGAAACACAGGTCGAGCGCAGCGTCCGCTTCCGCGGGGCTATGGAAACGCAGGCCCATGCCTTCTTGCCGTTGTCGGTGTGCGGACCCCAGCGCGCTCGCCAAGCCGATGTCGGCCCATGGCCCCCAAGCGATGCTGATTCCAGGGAGGCCTTGGTTTCGCCGGTGGGCGGCGAGTCCGTCGAGGAACGCGTTGGCGCCTGCGTACACGGCCTGGCCGACGGACGGCATGAGGCTCGCCGCGGACCCGTACATCACAAAGTGATCCAAATGCCGTTTTGCCGTCGCGAGATGGAGGTTGTACGCAACATCGACTTTGGGTCGCAACACGGTGTCCACGACGCCGAGGTCTTGCGTCGCCAACAGACCGTCCGCCAACACCGCCGCTAGATGAAAGACGCCGGCCAGCGGTGGGCCTTCGGCGTCGATCTGGGAAAATGCCAGTGCCAGGGCGGTGTTGTCGCTCGCGTCGATGCCCCCGAGACAACGAATCTCGGGATCTGGCCCAGAAACGCCATCGCGACGGCCGAGGCACCACACCCGACCTGCCCCGCGCCGCCGCAGTGAGGCGGCCAGATGTCGACCCAGTTCACCCAGGCCACCGACGATGAGGTAGGCGCGATCGGCACGAAACTCGGGCATCGGGACGGCGTCGTTGGCGACGCGTAGACGGGCCACCCAACGGCGCCCCTTGCGGATGGCGACCTGAGCTTCGGCATCCTGGTTTCGGATCGCTTCGAGCAAGCCATCCACATCGTTGGGCTCGATGTCTACGACGCCCGGCGCGAGCTGAGGCGCCTCTGCGGACAGCGTACGTGCCATGCCCCAGACGATCGATTGGCCTGGGATGACCGCGTCTTGCGGGTGCACCGCCACAGCGCCGCCGGTCACCCAAAGCACGCGCGTTGGGGTGTTGCCGAGCCGATTGACGCTGTCCCGGACGGCGCCTGTCCATCGGCGCCAGGCATCTGGCGACGCCTCCAAGTTCACCCCACGAAGGTCAACGACAAAGGCCGCGCCGGGGTTCGCGCTCTGGGCTTGGGTGACGACCACCCCGGACGCGCGCAGCTTCGTCACAACCGCGTCCCCAAACGCTCCGCCGTCCGTCAACACGGTCACGGGACCCAATTCACGCTCAGACCGCGTTTCGCTCTCGGTCCACCCCACGGCGTAGCGCGCGGGTGCAACAACTTGCGGAGGAGGTGGCACAACTTGGGCGCCTGTCGAAAACGGCACGTCCCGACGGCGACCCAGGGGTTGGGGAACGGTCGCTGGGTTGGCTTTGGGCATGAACTCTGGCAAGTCCACACCGTGCACGAGCAGTTCTGCGGCCGCTTGCGCCAGTGCCAGGTCGTCGTCCTGGCCCTTTCGAAGCGTGGCGACGGTGAGGCTGGGCGGGTCGGGGTGCCGCGCGGCAGCAGCGAGTACGACGGCGTTGCCACCGCATTCGACGAGGGTGTCGATGCCTGCTTCCCGCGCGGCCCCCACGGCTGCCATCAAATGGACTTGGGATCGAAGGTGCGCCGTCCAATACGACGCAGAACCCCACACCAGGTCTGCGCGGGCGCCGGATGAGCCGAACACGGGGACACGTGCGGGCGCGATCCGAAGGTCCTTCAGGTCTGAAGCGAACGCGTCAAGGACCGGGTCCACGAGCGGGCTGTGGTACGCGTTGTCTACGGCGATCGGTTTGCAGCGAAACCCGCGTTTCACGGCGTCGGTTGTGGCGGTGTTTACGGCCTGAATAGGGCCGGAGATCACGGTTTCGTCGGGTGCGTGCACCCCTGCCACGAACACGTCGGCAGGCAACATCGCCGCCGTCTCGTCGACGCTGGCGTACACCACGGCCATGGCCCCGCCGGGCCGCAAGCTGGCCATTCGGCGACCCCGGGCCAGGGCGAGCGCCATGGCAGAAGCGATGGGAAGGGCGCCTACGAAGGCCGCTGCGGCAATCTCGCCAAAGCTGTGACCGATCGCGGCGTGTACAGGAAGGCCTTGGCGAACCCACCGTTGGGCGAGTGCGAAATTCAGTGCGGTGGCGCCGACCTGCGTCCACAGAATTCCGTTCAGTCGCGCGTCTAGCGGGTCAAACAGGGCAGCTTGCAAGGACCCTTCTTCCCGCACTGCCGCGGCCGCTTCGTCGATGTCGCTGCGGAAGTCCGGGTCGGTGTCGTACAGCGTTGCGCCAGCGCCGACGCGTTGCGAACCTGCGCCGCCGAAGACAAGTGCGACCCGCCGTCCGGTTGTGGCCCGGCCCGCGATGAAGGGCCCGTGAACGAGATACTGCGCTGCTTCCTCCCCCGAAGTTGCGACCACGGCGCGGCGGTGGGTGAGGGGACGCGACCTCAAGGTGGCAGCTGCGCAGTCGGGCCACGGTTGGGCCTTCAGCAGGTCGGCCAGGGCGACGGCAGCGTCGGATACGTGGTCGGCGCCCACAGCGGACACCAGCGCTACCGTGGGCCCCGGGCGGGATGGAAACGCGGTCCTAACTGGCGGTCCAGACACAACCGCGTGCGCGTTCACGCCTGACAACCCCCACGCACTCACGGCGACGGTGCGAATATCGGCCACCGTCGCCACATCGGCGATTTGAAATCCCGGTGCGCTGCCCCCATGCACATGAGGCGGAACGACGCCGTCGCGAATCATGAGGACCGCGCTCAGCACGCCGACAGCGCCTGCGGCCTGCTCCAAATGGCCCGTCGCACATTTGGCGGAGCCGAGAAACGGCAATCGGCCGGCGCCCGCGAATGCCGCGGCGAGCGCACGAACTTCGATGGGGTCCCCGAGTGGCGTGCCAGCGCCGTGGGCCTCGATGACATCGATGTCGGGCGCTGCGACACCGGCATCAACCCACGCCTGAGCGATCACCGATTGTTGTGCCGCTGCGTCAGGGACGGTGATTCCCGGCGTTCGCCCGCCATGACCCACGGCCGAGCCCCGGAGAATTGCCCAGACGTGAAGGCCGCGCTGTTGAGCGACGTCGAGCCGAACGAGGGCGAATACGACGGCGCCTTCGCCGCGTCCGTAGCCCGTGACGGAATCGGAAAACGGACGACTCCGACCGTCGGCGGACAACGCGCCGAGCGCATCGAGGATGGAGAAACTGCGGGCGTCGAGCAGGGAGGCGCCTCCGGCCAACGCGGCGTCCACTTCCCCGTTGCGAATTGCGCGGCTCGCGGCATGGAGCGCGACCAATGACGCAGAGCACGCCGTGTTCAGGGTCAGGGTAGGGCCGCCGAGGTCCAACGCCCAGGACACCCTCCCTGCCACGAAACTGGACTCAGAACCGGTTCCGGACCACGCGTCCGTGTCCACACCTTGTCCACCGTCGGGCACGCCGAGCCAAACGCCCGTTCGACGACGTACGTTGTGGAGCCCGCCGTGGTCGAAGGCGTCGGCGGCAGTCGTCAGCGCGATCCGGTGCAACGCGGACATTTGCCTGCATTCGTGGTCGGACAGCCCAAACCGATCCGGATCGAAGGAAACGAGGTCTCCCAACCAAGCTGCGGCCCGGCGCACAGGTGCGTGTCGGGCGGGAAGCGGGTTGCCGACGAGGTCGTCGCCGGCCAACCTCCGCTTCCAGAACGCGTCCACAGTGTCTGCGCCCGGAAGTTGTGCTGCAAACCCGACGATGGCAACCTCGTGTCGCGCAGCGTTGTGGACCTCCTTGGGCGCTGCCGGCGCTTGGGCCGTCAATGTCTCGGATTCCGCCGACAACACCGTCACGAGCCTCGCCATCGTGGGGTGGTCCAGCACCAACGTGGGCGCCAGCGTCCGTCCGAGCCGTCGTCCGAGTCGTGCTGCCAGTTCGAGCGCGACAAGCGAGTTCATGCCCTGCTCGAACAGGCTCCGGGTTTCGTCGAGTTCCGCCGGGGCGATGCGCAATACGGCTGCGGTTTGTGCGCGGACCACGTCCGCGATGCGTGCTCGGTCGGTTGCCAACGATTCGCTCGTGGCTTGATAACCGCGATTGCGGGGTCGCGGTCACGCGCGATCACGAGTACACTAAGGCGCGAGGGCGCCCATGCGTTTCATTCTGTTGAGTTGGTTGGCGGCTTGCGGCGGACCCGTTGACGGCCCAGGCGATGGCGCTGTCGAAGTGTGCGGCAATGCGATCGACGACGACGGCAATGGCGCGTCGGACTGTGACGACAATGCCTGCGCATGCCCAGAGCTGTGCACGACCGACGGCGATGAAGATCGCGACGGTGTGGAAGGGTGTGCCGACTCGGATTGCGACGGGTCCTGCCCCGAAGTGTGCGACGACACGCGCGACAACGACGGGGATGGCTCGATCGATTGCGACGATTCAGACTGCTCGGATCCCGCTTGCCCCGAGATTTGCGGGGATGGCCGAGACAACGATGGGGACGGCGCCTCCGATTGTTCCGACGTGGACTGCGTGGACCCGTCTTGCGAGGAATTGTGCACCGACGCGCGCGACAACGACGCGGACGGCGCGACGGATTGTGAGGACGCCGACTGCGACGGACTTTGCCCAGAGACCTGTGAGGACGGTCGCGACAACGATCTGGACGGCTTTGCCGATTGTGATGACCCGCAGTGCGAGGTCGCTTGCATAGAAGACTGCGTGAACGATTTGGATGACGACGCGGACGCGTTGATCGATTGTATTGATCCGGAATGTTCCGCCGAGTGCGACACCGACAACGACGGGTTCCTCAACGGCGACCATGGCGGCGACGACTGCGACGATTTGGACCCGGAAGTGAACCCCGACGCCAATGAGGTGTGCAATGGCGTAGACGACGACTGCAACGGCGCGACCGATTTGGAGGACCCGGGCGTTGATCCGGCGACCCAGCAGAAGTTCTACGACGACGACGATTTCGACAGCTTCGGGGATCGGTTTGACGTGGGCACCTGGGCCTGTGTCGGCGACCTCGGTACGGTTCCGGACAACACCGACTGTAACGATGCCGATCCGGACGTGAGTCCGGCCGCATTGGAGGTGTGTGATGGGGTCGACAACGATTGCGATTCGCTGAAAGACGACGCGGACCCGTCAGTGGACCTCGCCACGACTTCGACCTGGTACCCGGACAACGACGGCGATGGCTACGGCGACATCGGGTCGCCCGAGTTCGTGTGCAATCCACCAGCTGGGTATGTGGACAATGGCGACGACTGCAACGACGACGACCCGCTGCTCGGGCCGCCGTCGGATTGGCTCCCAGACCTCGACGGCGACGACTACGGCGTTGGGGTGCCCTACGGCGTCGTGACCTGCATCGAGCCCGCCGGAAGCTGGGCAGCGGCCGTGCACGGGGTGGATTGTGACGACACCGATCCGACCAACAACCCTGGCGCCACGGAGGTGTGTGACAGCCGGGACAACGACTGCGACCTGTACGTCGATGACGAAGACGACAGCATCGATCTAGCGACGGCCTCGGAATGGCATGTGGACTTCGACGAAGACGGGTACGGATCTAAGGTGGGGCCGCTCATCCAGTGTTTGGCACCGGTCGGGTGGGTCGCGGACAAAACCGACTGCGATGACGGCGACTACACGCTCAATCCCGGCGCCATCGAGGTCTGTGATGGGTTGGACAACGACTGCGACACCAAGAAGGATGACGCGGACCCGAGCGTAGATTTGTCCACCGCGACGAATTGGTATTTGGACGCCGATTCGGACGGTTTTGGCGACCCCCTAGGCCTGCCCCTGTTCGCGTGTGCACCGCCCCCAGGCCGGTCTGCGGACAATACCGACTGCGACGACAGCGACCCGTCGGTCCTTGGGCCCGGCGATTGGGTTGCCGACCTCGACCTCGACGGGTGGGGTGCAGGCCCCGGTCTCGGTCTGTTCCAGTGTGATTCACCGGGCGCCGGTTTCACCTCCGAGTACCTCGACGAGGATTGCGACGAGGGCGACGCGCTGATCTACCCGACGGCGCCGGAAATCTGCGAAGACCTCGTGGACCAAGACTGTAACGGCCTCGACAAGTCCTGTTTCCCGATTCAGGACCCATCGTATTCAGCCGACGCTGTGTTCATCGACAAAGCGGGCGGCACCGTGATGACGGTCGCGTGGGACGGTACCAACTATTGGAGCACGTCTGGCGGCGGGGTCGTCGGCAACCGGCTCGCCGAGTACGACGCGTTCGGCGCCCCGCTGGGCACGTTCGCTCCGAGCATCGACTTCCGCTCGGTGTTCACGATCGGAGACGGCGTAGGTCAGCTCTATTCGCGC
Organism: Klebsiella pneumoniae; assembly: GCA_945861065.1. GTDB lineage: Bacteria > Myxococcota_A > UBA796 > UBA796 > SXOB01. The sequence continues at coordinate 44,396 of CAMASI010000003.1, forward strand.
GAATACGCCCAAAAGGCCATCGAGGAGCAGGGTGCCGTCGGCTCCTTCCATGCGTTCGTGACGCTGTCTGGCGGTACGCTCGACATTCAGGCTTCGGTCTGTTGGGACGACACACGCGGGGAGTTCGTGGCCCAGTACAACGGCACCGTGTCGAAGTGGGACATCTCCGGTGCTCATACCGGCGACCTCAAGCTGATTGGCTACGGGAGTTCCGGATTGGAGTCTTCGTACCCGCAGAATCGCGGTGTCGCGGTGGCCGGTGGTTGGTACTTCACCTACGACAGCGGCACGTTGTCAGGTTGGGATGAGACGGGTGCGCGGGTCGGGAAGACGTCGTTGCTCGGTGGAGGGACCAGCTTTGACTCGAACTTCAGCCTGTCGTACGCGAACGGCCGCATCTGGGTGGTGGACGCGGCGTTGGGCACGTGGCGCGGCTACCCCATCGACATCTAGAGGCCCTAAGAAGGTGACAAGGCGTCAGGCCAGCGGTGACCGTCCCACAGCCTCGGGATGGGCGGCCGCTGGAGTTGGCCGGGTGCACAGACCCGGGATGCGCCGGGCCAGGCACGAACCGTAGAATCGTCGGTTGCGACGGACGACAACCACGGTGCCCACGCCGCTAGCGCCCGGTTCGCAGCCACTGGGCTGTCGACTTGGACCAGCAGGGGCGCCCGGGGCAGTGCCGCTGGATCGATGTGGGACACCGGCAGCCGATGAACAGACCCCCCCGCACCCTTGCGCGCCTCGCCGAGCAAACGAGCGAGGGCACTGCGGGCTCGGATGGCTGCCCCTTCGGCAGGCGTCACCTGACCTACGGGCCAAGCCCGTTGCGCTGCAGCGAGCACGTCCGAGAGCCTTTCTACGCCATCGGACCGCGGCGTGAACACGACCGACGGCGAGAGGCAGCCCCGTCCGTCGTGGAGTGCGACGTCTTCTGCCAGCCGGGTCCAATCGTCGCCGACCATCCAGGCGATAGAGAACTTGTGCCCGAATCCGAGCACGGGTTTGTTTGGATACGATTTCCGAATCTCGGCGACGGTTTCGTCGCTCCCCATGACGACGACGGTATCAGCGTCGTCAGCGGCGTTCCGCCGATCGGTCGCGGCAATTCGACCCTGTGGATCTGCGGCTGCCACCGCTTCAGCAACACCGGGCTGGCCAGCCGGGGTTTTCCACACCGCGGTGCCCCCGAGCGCCAACGTCGCCGCTACGACCTCGATGGGGGCTGTGAACACGGTCCCAGCAGCGACGATGACGACCCGTCCTGGATTGTTGCCCCGGAATGCAGACAACGCGGGAAGGGGCTGGAGCGCAGCCGCCCACGCGGCCCGCGCGCCTTGCGGCGACAACCAGGGGACGTGCGGACAAGGGTCAACCGCTGCGAGATTGAGCAGCCAGTCATTCATGCCGTTCTTCGACGCGGAGGCTGCACCCGCGGGGCTCTGCGCCGGTCAATCTGCCGTGTAGGACGACTGTGTGGGGGTCCGGAACCGTACCGACGTCCATCGTCTCGATGGCAACGCTGCCGTCGAGGTTGCACAGGTCGGTGAAACCCAGTTGCCCGGGTTCCCCAGGCAAGGACGGTTCCCCGGTCCATGGGTCTCGGGCTTGAACCCGCAACCACGGAGGCAGGCGGTACGGTCCAGTCTCGTCAGCCCACGCCTCGCTGGAAAGCTCGGTCATCCCATACTCGCGCACGATTCGTTGTGGCCCGAGCACGCCCTGTGCCTCCCGAAGCAGTTGGGCCTGGTCGAGGTCGCGGCGGCGACCCTTGAAGCCGCCGGTGACCATCAACAAAGAGCCCGCCGGCAAGCGAGGCGGGTCTGCGTCGAGCCAGTCGGCAAGGGCGAAGGCGGTGGTGGCGACGAACACCGGTCCGTGCGCGACGGAAAGACGGTGTTCGATGGCGTCGACGTCTACGCGGCCGTCTACGAGATGCCAGGTGACGTTCGGCAAGAGAATGGACACGAGGTGCGACAGGCTGCTGTCCGGCGCGGCGGTGGGGGAGGGCAACAAGGCGACACCGGTCGGCGGCCACGTGGACAGGCAGCTTTTGGCCCAAGCGCGCGCACCGAGGTCGGCGAGCCGAGTGGATCGCAGCCGGTGCACGCCGCGCCGCCCCGTCGAGGTACCTGAGGTCCGGAAAGCGATGGGTCCTGCCACCGTGCCGACCTCCAGGTCGCGGAACAAAGACACTGGGATGGCTGGGATGTCTGTCCATTTGACGGGTTCCGTGTCGGTGAGCCCGCGCCGGACCTTGCACCGCTGAACCTGGTAGCCGTGGATTGTCAGGGCGAGCGCCTCGAAGTCGTCGGGCCCCCCCGCGACGAACTTGCCGATTCGTTTTGCGAGCGCGGCCGCTTCGCCCGTCCATGGCCTCATGCGGCCTCCGAGAGCGCCGACACGAACGCGCTGAGTTGGGCGTCCGTGACGCACACCGGTGGCATCAGGCCCACGGCGTCGGCTCCGGCGGGCAGCGCCAGGAAACCGCGTTCGAGCAGGCGCCGACAGGTCGCCAGCGGTGCGGGAACCGTTGCCGCACGCATCAGGCCGCGTCCGCGAATGGCGAACCCTGCGGCGGAAAGTTTCGAGGTCAGCGCCGCGCCGCGTTCTTGGGCAAGGGCTGCAAGGCCGCCGGCCACGCGGCGCAACACGACCCTCGCGGTGGCGCAGCCGATGGGGTGACCCAAGAAGGTTTGGGTGAGAAGCGCTTCTCCGGCGGAGGCTCCCCACGACGCCATCACGTCTGGCCGGCCGACGCAGGCAGAAATTGGGTAGCCCCCACCCAGCGCCTTACCCGTACACAACAGGTCTGCAACGACTCCCTCGGCGACCGAGGCCCAGGTCGCTCCGGTGCGGCCGAGGCCCGTCTGCACCTCGTCTACGCAAAGCAGCGCGCCCGCTCGGTGGGCCTCCTCGTGGAGCAGCACGAGCCAGCCGGGCGCGGGTTCCACGAAACCACCGCGGCCAAGGATGGGCTCGACGAGCACCATGCCCACGTCGCCACGGTCCAGCACCTGCCGGAGTGCGGCTCGATCCACGTTCCACGGCAGGTGGTTCACCTTGGGGTGAAGCACTGGGGCAAAGGCCGAGGTGAACGCGGGTTGGTAGGCCTGCAGGCCTGCGACGCCCAACGCGAGCCCATGGTAGGCGCCGGCGAATGCAAGAACGCCCACCCGGCCGGTCGCGAGCATGGCGGTCCTGACGGCGGCGTCGACCGAATCAGAGCCGGACAGGCCTAGGATTGCGACGGAGAGCCCGGGAGGCGCCGCTCCCGCAAGTGCCTCCAGCAGCTCGATGCGGGTGACGTCGGAGAATGCGTCGCCCATGGCGTGAACAAGGCGGTGGGCCTGATTGTGGGCGGCCGCGACAACCTCAGGGTCTCGATGCCCGACAAGCGCCACGCCGAAGCCGCTGGTGAAGTCGACGAACACGTTGTTGTCGGCGTCGCGGACGTTCGCGCCAACGGCTTCGTCCCACACGATGGGATCGACGCGGGCAAGTCCCAGCTCGCTTGCTCGCCTGGCGCGCCGATGGGTGACTGCGGGACATTCGTGCTGAGCGAGAACGTCCACCAGCCGCTCCGACCTCGGTCCGGGAATCGCGGTGACGATTCTCGGAAGGTCGGCGCCGGTCATGCGAATCGCTCGGTGAGCAGGCCGTTGAGGCGACCGTGCAGGCCCCCGAAGCCGCCGTTGGAGAAGATGGCGACGACGTCTTTTGGATGAGCGCGGGCCGCCACCGTCGCGGCAATCTGCTCCGCGTCGTCGAGGCACAACGCGTCGATTCCGCGGTCTGCGAGGTCGCGGACGAGTTGGTCCGACGAAAAACGCTCGGCTTGGGGGATTGACCCCTGGTCGAAGGGGCGGGCGATGACGACGAGGTCGGCGCCGTCGAACGACGAACCGTACGCCTCCTGGAAGATGTTGCGCCGGCTGGTCGCCGATCGAGGCTCCCAGATGCACCACAAGCGGCGTTTGCCGAACCGCTCGCGCAGCGCCTCCAAGGTCACGCGAACTGCGGTGGGGTGGTGGGCGAAATCGTCTACGAGTGTGACCGCACCGGGCTCGGCGTACACTTCCTGGCGGCGTTTGATGCCCTCGAAGGAGGCGAAGGCTGCCGGTAGCTGGTCGGCGCGGACTCCGTTGTGCATCACGGCGGCTGCGGCGGCGACCTGGTTGTACAGGTTGTGCTGGCCGGTCAGGCAGGAGTCGCAGGTGGCAATGGGCTCGCCGTCGCGGAGCAGCGTGAATGTGGCGGTGCCGGTGCTCGGATCGACGTGATCGAGGCGACCATCGAGGGGCTGGCCGGGCCCGTAGAACCACACGGGGCAAGGTGCATCGTCCACGACCCTGCGGGCGCCAGGGTCGTCGCCCCGAACGATGAGCAGGCCGTCGGATGGCATGGTCGCGACGAGGCGACGGAAACTGTGTTCGTAGGCTTCCAGGTCCGGGTAGATGTCGGCGTGGTCGAACTCGACGGAGGTGATGATGGCGGTCTTTGCTCGATAGTGTAGGAACTTGGGGCCTTTGTCGAAGAAGGCGGTGTCGTACTCGTCGCCTTCGATCGCGAACACGTCGCCCCCACCTCGCCGGGCTGCGTGGGCGAAATTGCGCGCCACGCCGCCGATGAGGAAGCCGGGGTTGCGGCCGGAAGCCTCCAACAACCACGCCACGAGCGCAGTCGTCGTGGTCTTCCCGTGCGTCCCGGCCACCACGATGCTGTGGGCGTCCTCCAGGAAGAGCGCGCCAAGCGCTTCGGGGAAGGAGCAGTAGTTGAGGTCGGAGGCGAGCAACGCCTCGGCCTCGGCGTAGACCCTTCGAATCACGTTGCCGACGATGACGAGGTCGGGCCGGTGCGCGAGGTTCTCTGCGACGTAACCCTCCATGACCCTAATCCCGAGCCCGGCGAGCACGTCCGACATCGGCGGGTACACGGCCTTGTCGCTTCCGGTCACGACGAAGCCGCCCTCCACCAGCATCCCGGCGAGGGCGGCCATTGCCGTGCCTCCGATTCCCATGATGTGGACGGAGCGCACGGTGTTTGGGGGCTGGGTCAGATGGGGCATTGAGGCCTTGTTCGGGGCGTCAAGTCCTATCCGATTCGGCGCGTACCTACTCGCTGAGGATGACGGACCAAGCCTTGTCGTACTGGCTGGTGGTCAATGGGCCGGTGCCGTCATGCATGAACGTGGTGGTCGGATTGCGATCCCCGTCCAGCCACGCCAAGCCGTCTACGACTTCGCCGAAGGCGCCGGTGAGCATGAACTCGCCCGTGCCGTGGCCGTACACACCCTTGATGCGGGTCTCTTCTTCGAGTGACGTGTCGGCGCGGTGGCAGGTTTCGCAGCCGTACGCAGCCTTGGTGGTGGTGTGTTGGAAGAACGGCGTGAACCCGATATTGGCGACCAGACCGACGTTTCCGTCGCGGAACTCACCGTAGGTCTTCGTGGTGCCGTCGGCCAACGGTACGACCCCTCCCATCATGAGCTCGCCGTCAGCGACGCCGAACTGGTCGCCCCCGATGACGGTCATCTGGAGTTGCTGCGAGGCGTGCATGGTCTGAACGCGACCGTCCTGGCCTTTACCCAGCATGACTTGGCTGAGGCTGTACGAGGTGCGCGAGCCCTTGGTGATGCCGAAGGTCGAGGTGCCGGTCTGGTAGTCGACCTGCTTGAGGCGGAAGTCCACCGACACGTGGCAGCCAATGCAGGTCTGTTGGTACGAACTGTGGCAGGTGTCGCAGGTCATGCTGTCGGCGTGTGACCAGTCGTTTAAGTCCGGTGCCATGGCCTCGACCATCGCGTGGTTGGTGCCTTCGGCCAGCTTCTCGGCGGCCTGAGGAACGATGTGTTTGAGCCCGTCGACTTGGCCCATCAGGTAGATGTCGCCGTTCTCGTCGGTCTTGAGTTGCGGCAGGCGGCGACCCTTGTGGGACGTGAACGTGCCGTCGGCGTTGGGCGTGGCGGGGTTGCGCACGTCGCCGTGGCAGTCCTCGCAGCGGATTCCGACCTGTTGTTTGCTGGTCGTGAAGATTTGGCCCGTGCCGTGAACGTCGCCGTCTACGTGACAGTCGGCGCACACCATACCGGCCGAGTAATGCAGGTCCGGAGGCGTCTCGTCGTAGTCATTCGTCGTGTCTTCGTCGGTGATGTAGAAACCGGGAGCGCGGCCGTTGAGCGTCTCGTTGATCTTTTCGGCGTACGGGGGGGTACTCGAGAAGCCGCCTTCGCGGATGCCGCGGTAAAGCAGGCCGATGCGGCCGCCCTGGTAGTGGCAGGTGGCGCATTGTTCGACGGGAATGGCAGTCGTGAGCTCGTGGCGACGCATGTGCGTGGGGCTGCCCTGCGCGATGGTGGGGTCGCCACCTTTGTAGATGCCGTCGGTGTCGTAGATCATGTGGCAGGCGGAACAGCCGCTCGACCGGTACAGGCCCGGCGAGTCGTTGCGCGGGTAGCCGGCCTGATGGCAGGTGTTGCAGTTCTTCGAAAGGTAGTGTTTGTACGCCAGCTCTTCGATGGCGTTCTTGTCGCCGGAGGTGAGCACCGCCGTCGTCTCAATGTCCGTGGGGGGCACGAGGGTTTCCATCTCGCACACGACGCCGACTTGGGTGTCGTCGCACTCCGGGTTGATGGCGCCGTAGGATCCGTAGTGGGCGAGGTGATCATCCTGAATTCCGGCCAAGAACAACGATGGCATGTAGTGGCCAGCATTGGTCGTCATGACCGAGTACGGCATGTTCTTGGCCTGGTCGGCGTGGCAAACGCCGCAGGTCTCGGGAACCGACCGGATGTCACCTGGGTTCACCCACCGGACCCAAGCGGGGTCGAGTTGGTCGAGCTGATCCGGGGCGAAATCCTTGATGAAGCCGACTGGCGAAGGTGGCAACGCCGTGCCGCGCACCTCTTCCCAGTTGGCAGGCACCGCGACGTGGGCGGTGGCCTTGTCGATAGCGGCGCCCTCGCCACCGTGGCAGAGCGTACACTCGTTCTCGGCAATGGCGGCGGTATTGTGCACCGGCTCGATGCCTTCATGGCAGGAGATACAACCCGGGTCGCCCGTTGCGGGATCCGTTGTCGTGGTGTTTGTGTCCGAATCCCCGTTAGGGCCGCAGGCCAGGAAGCCCAGCGCCAAGAAAGCGAAGCGCATGTTCATTCTCCCACGATGAGCGTGACGGGATGGACCACCGACGCGGTGGCGCCGAGGGAATCGGTGATGGTGACAGAAAGGTCGGCGACTTGCCCGTTCATCAGGAGCAAATCGGAGTTGCCGAGAGACGACGCGAAGCCGATGACGATGCCGTACACGACGCCCTGCGGACCGTCGGGGCCGTCTGACTTGCATTCGAGCGAAGCCACGGCGTCAAACGTCGCGGTGCTGTTTTCCACCGCGGCACTAACGCCGGTCACGCTGATGGAAACTTCCGGCAAACCGAGACCAGCTTGCAGGCCGCGGGTGCCGAGCAACACGCTCACGCCCTGGCCGCCTTGGGGCGCGGAGATGAGGTTCGCCTGGGCGCCTTCTTCGAGGAGGGCGAACGCACCCCCCACACCGCGACCGAGGAAGACTTCGGGAGTCACGCCGTTGGACTCGCAGTTGATGAGGTCGAGGGGCACGTCTGTGTCGGGCGTACCGGTATCCGCGGGAACGTCGGTGTCGCTGTCCTCCGCGGGTCCGCACGCATTCAACAAAAGGGCAAAACTCATGAGTCGCATGTGAAACCTCCGCACGTGGCTATGTGGTGCTTGCACCCCTGAAGAGGGTTTCCAGGTAGAAGCCCGTAGGCAAAAGCCCGTAGGCAGGCGCTCAGCCCTGTGGCGACAGGATTCCGCGGCGGACGAGCAAGCGGACGAGGTCGGCAAGGCCGGCGAGGTGCAGCTTCTTGTAGATGGCTGCTCTGTGGACCTCAACGGTGCGCTGGCTGATTCCGAGGCGGTCCCCGACGTCTGCGTTGGTTCCGCCCTCAGCGAGTTGTTGAGCCACTTCCCGCTCCCGTGCCGTGAGTGTGGACCAGGGGTCTCTCACGACGTCACTGCCTCGCTGAACCCGAATGGCTGCTGGGATGGTTCGCATGCCCTGGTGCGCGGCCCGAACGGCTCGAACAAGCTCGCTTGGGGCAGCGTCTTTGGAGACCACCGCGGAGGCGCCGGTCGATAGCAATTCGACCCACAGTGCTTCGTCAGTGTGGAGGGTAAGGATGACGACGCCGGTGGCCGGACAGTCCGCCTGAACTCGGCGCGACACCTCGAGCCCGGAGAGTCCCGGCATCATGAGATCGAGCACGAGCACGTCAGGCATTTGGTCCTTGACGAGGGCGAGGGCATCGAGCCCATCCGCCGCCTCCCCGACGACGAGCATGTCCGACTGTCGTGACAGGGCAGTGACGACCCCCAGGCGAACGGTGGGATGATCGTCGGCGACGGCGATTCGAATCATGGGGGCACCGGGACGGACACCCAGACCGAGGTTCCTGGGGTCCTTGCCTCGACCCCGAGTTCTCCTTCGCACAGTTGGGCGCGTTCTCGCATGCCGGTGAGCCCCATCGTTGCGTTGCGGACGCGGTCCGTATCAAATCCGATTCCGTCGTCGTCTATCTCCAGGCGGAGGCGGGTTGTTCCCGCCTGGACCGTGACGAAAACCTGGGACGCGTGCGCATGACGAGCGACGTTGGTGAGCGCTTCTTGCGCGATTCGATACAGCGAGATTTCGACGAGGCCGTCGTAGCGACGTTTCTCGCCTGTGTAGGTGAAGGTCGCGGGGATGCCCGTGGTCCTGGACCACGAGGTGCACAAGGCGCGCACGGCCGGACCGATGCCCGCGAGATCGAGCAAAGGCGGCCGGAGGCCGCGCGACGTCGCCTGCACGACCTGGGACAACTGGCCGAGTGCCTCCCGGATGAGCTCGCGGTCGGCGTTGGCGATGTTCATTCCGTCCAGCCCGTAAGAAACGCGCGTGACGGCTTGCCCGGTGGCGTCGTGCAATTCTCTGGCAAGCGCCTTTCGCTCTTCTTCATGGGCGACGAGCAATCGGCTCGCGAGCGCCACACGATCCGCTTCGGCGTTCGCCCTGGCCTTGGCTTCGGCTTCGGCCGTTCGTTGTTCCGAAGTGGCGGCGGCGGCGGTTTTGGCGAGCACAATTCCGAAGACGGCGGCGTCAACCAGTGCGCCTGTGGCCAGCGCCACGCCAGGCTGCATCCCCGTGAGCTGTTGCACGAGGTGACCGGACAAGGCGGCGGAGGGCGGCGTGAGGATGGCGACGGGACCGAGCTGCCGAACCAGCGTTGCGCCTCGGTCGCTTCCGGTGACGGACACGAGCCAGCCCTCGTTGGCGGTGACGGAAAGGGCGCCAACGGCGAGCAATGCCAGGCAAACGGCGGTGAGGGCTGACACCGTGCCCAGCGCTGTGATGGAGGTGAGCGGTTCAAGTTCCACGGCGTAGCCGAGAAGCACGACCCAACTGACACCCAGCACAACGATGGCCGACGCCTGGGACAAGCGCGGGTCTCGGGCGCGCAGGACGTGGGGGAGGGCCAAAAGGAGGAGCGCGATGGCGGTGCCGACGGCCATCCTTCCAGGCGGGAGGCCGAGCCTGCGGCTGAGAGGATCCGCTGCGAAAAACTCGTCGATTGGCAACGAAATTCGAAGAAGGCTGGCGAAGGTGCTGCACCCCGCGACCAGCGCGACGATCACGCCGACGCTGCGCTGAAGCACGGGATGATTGGGGATGGCGAGGGCGGCACCCAAAAGTCCGAGACACAAGGCTGTGCTGGGCTTCATCGTGGCCCAGCCCGCCACGACTGCCGTCCGGTCGCCCAACCCGAACCACCACAACAGCAGCACGAATACGCCGAGGGTCGCGACCGTGACCCCGAGCACCCATTGTTTAGGTCGCTTAGCCATACTTGGCGACCGCCCACAGGATCTTCGCGCCGGCACGAGCGGCGGACCGGATCTCTCCGCTGATCTTGCTCGAACCTTCGCGGCGTCGGCGGTAAGGAAGCGGAATCTCGAGGATCCTCAACTTGTGGCGCACGGCCTTGAGCTGCATCTCGACGTTCCAACCCCAGGTGCGATCCTGCATGGCTAGCGCCGCGTAGGCCGTCCACCGGATGGCCCGGAACGGACCAAGGTCTGTAAATCGATGTCCGCTGCGATGTCGCATCAACGTTGTTGCAAGGCGGTTTCCGAATCGTTGTGCCAGCGTCAGCGCACCTGGCTCAGGCATGCGTTGGGACAGAACGAAATCGTAGTCGTCAGAGAGAATCGGATCGACCAGGCGGTGGAGTTGTCCGGGGTCGTCGGCACCGTCGGCATCGATGATCACGAGCACTTCAGGAGGGTCCGTGGCGAGGTGTGAGGTTCCCGCCCATACGGCGGCGCCGTAGCCCCGGCGCGATTCCGAGACGACTTCGGCGCCGAGGTGGCGGGCGACGTCGGCGGTCCCGTCCGACGAGCCGTTGTCGGCGACGACGACCCGAACGCCCGCGGGCATTCGTTCGAATAACCAAGGGAGATTCCTCGCTTCATCCAGCGCCGGAATGACGACAGCGATGGAAGGGGCGGCTTGTGACACCTCGGTACGACGCATGCGCCGACTTCGGTATTAGATCCCAGACCGTTCGGTGTGTTCGTGGCGATTGTTTCCGTGCTTTTAGCGCGTCTTGTGCTGGCTGATCCCGGAATGGATCCGGTAGTCGCACACCTACCGTGTACCGGTGCACCCGATCCGTTCACATGGTCGTGGGCGCCGAGTGTGATTCCAGCGGGTGGTGCGGGTGAGGTCACCCTGTGGTTGACGGTTCCAGAGGGCGGCGTGGTGTACACCGACAGTCTGCGGGTCTCGCCGGTGCGAACAGGTGGGTTGTCCGTGGGTTCGCCGGTCGTTCCCGCAGGAGAGGTGCGCCGAGACGAACAGGGTGTCGTCGTGGATGGTCGGCACGTCGCCAGGGGCCTTGTCGGGGTCGTCGTCCCAGTTCGGGCGGGTGCTGACGTCGATGGGCTCGTCTCGATGACTTTTGCGCTCCAGCACGAGGGTTGCCTGAACGGCAGATGTTGGCCGCGAAGCACTGGTTGGATCGACGTCTTTGTGGATGTGGTTCCGGTGTTTGATGATCGGTGACAGTCGTGTCATTCGAGCGCTCGGTGCTGGCCGCGCTGTTCGAGTGATTGCGGTGGACGTCACCCAGATGGCAGAACAGACCCGGCTAGTTCACGCGTTGGATCCGCCTGCGGCGTGGATGGCGGCGCAGCTGGTGGCGGCGACGGCGTTGTTGTCGGTGCACATCAAGGGTGAGGAGCGCTTGGCGCTACAACTTCAGGCGTCGTCGCCTCGTTGCGCCTTCTACGGGGAGATCGGGGGAGACGGTACCTTTCGGGCTCGGTTCTCGCCGTCCGTCGTGCCGCCTCGCGCGGTGATGAGCGGCATTCTGGTGGCGATCAAGTCGGCGAATGGGCGTGAGGTGTACCGTGGGAGTTCTGCGGTAGAGGGCGAAACGGTGGAAGCCGCGTTGCAGCGGTACCTGGTCTCCAGTGTGCAGATCGGGGCGGCGATCCGGTTGGGTGCCGTGTGGGAGGACGACGGCTCGATCGGATTTGCAGGCGGGGTGCTGGTGGAAAGGCTGCCTGAAGAGCCCGGTTTGCCGTCAATCTCGGCGGACGAGTTTGCGGAGCGGGCGGCACGGTTGACGGCCGGAAACGTCGACGAATTGGTGTACGGGGTGATCGGCGGGGAGTTGGGCGACGAACGCGTGGAGGTGCTCGAAGACAACACGATTGTCTGGCAGTGCCGGTGCAGCCGCGAGCGCGTTGAACAGACGCTGATCGCGCTGGGGGGCAACGAGATTCGATCGATTCTGGCAGAGCAGGGAAAGGCGGAGGTGAGCTGCCATTTCTGCAATCGAAACGAGGTGATTGAGGGGCCTCGATTGGAGGAGTTGCTGGCGGGGTTGGTGGAGGCGTGACGGATTGTCGTCGCCTTCCCTCAGAACGCGCAGCGCACCCCAGCCGTTGGCATCCGCTCACCTTTCGGCACTACCCTCCGCCCCTGCCGTCCTAACTCCGACACCCCGGTCCGATGGTCGCCCCCGCGGAGGACCCCGCCGTCTTCGACTGTCACCCACTCCCAGGCGTTGCCGGCCAGGTCGAAGATTCCGTCGACGGACGCCCCTGCCGTTGTCGCTCCCACTGCGTTCAGCTCCTCGCCGCAGCCCAACGCCCACGCCCGATCACAGGTGGCACCTTCGTCGCCCCACGGCATGGGTCCGCTTCCTACCGCTCGAATCCACTCCGCTTCGGTGGGGAGCCGTCCGCCGGAAAACTGGCACAACGCCGCTGCGTCGGCCAACGACAGGCCGACGGCGGGAAGCTGCTCCGTTCCTCGTTGGTACACCGCTCCGTCGCACGTGCTGGCCGCCACACACCGGCGCCAGTCTTCGGTCGTCGCTTCGCGGGTCGCCAGTTGGAACGGGGCCACTGTGACCGGTCCGGCGCCGAGGTCTACGTCTCCCCCAGGCACCGTCGCTATCGCCGCAGGGGGCCGCATCGACTGAACGAGCGGCAGCCACCGGTCGCGGCTGACCCAAGCGCCGGAGACCCCGGCAGCCACGACGAGCCCTGCCACCGTCAAGGCCGCTGCCGAAGCCGCGCTGCTGAGTCCAGAATCCACGACCGACCGCGGACGACCCATGTCGGTGACAGCGGTCACCTCCAGACGCATGAGGTCCACGGAGCGTGCCTTGTGCAATTCCGCTTCCACTGCGCCGCGCAGCTTTGCGATTTCGTCTGCCAACTCCGCCGCGTCTCGGTAGCGGTTCGGTGGCGACGGATGGCCCACGGGCGACAACCCACGCGCAAGCAGGGCCCACAACCCGGATTCCAAGCGCCCGGTCGGTTCGGCGGCGAGCCCAGCCAGCGCCGCCAAGCGCGACAAACCTTGTTTGAGTGCGTCGCGGTCCCCGGACACGAGCGCGGCGTGTCCGGTGAGGTCGATCAGGTCGCGGGCGGTCGTGCCCCGGCGCAACTGACCAAATTGTCTGTGCCAGGCCGCCCGATCCGCGGGGCTTGCTTCAATGGCCTGACGTGCTGCCCGCCACAGTTCTGACCCCGCTGCCGTGAGCAATTCCGTTGGATCGGCCTGATAGGCGGGCCGTTTGCCGGTGAGGGCGCCGTACAGGATGACGCACAGGGCGTACGTGTCCCAGGTCGGGTCCGGAATGGTGTTGCCGGGCAGAATCTGGTCCAATGGCGCCCACATCGGGGTTCCGAACAAGGCCAACTCGACGGAGCGCAGACCGTCGATTCCCATGGCCCCGCCAAAGTCGCCGAGCCGCAGGTCGCCGTTGTCGTCGAGGAAGACGTTTTCGGGTTTGACATCGCGGTGTACGAGGGTGTTGTTGTCGCCGAGCGGGGTGCGGTGCACCTTTGCAAGGATGCGTGCCAGTGCTTCGTTTCGAACCAACACGTCCCGCAAGGTCCCGGCGTCGGGTCGTTTTGTCGCGCCTTCGAGCCATTGGCCGAGGTGGTGCGGGTAACGAGGCATGACCATCGCCGGCTTGCCTTCGACGGTGATGGCGTCGAGCACTTCTACGACGCCGCGCACCGACGCGCCGTTCAGCGCTCGAAGGGCCTCAATCTCGCGTTCCAAGGCGCTCGCGGCACCCTGCGACGTTCCAGCGACCTTGATGGCGACCTTTCGGCCATCGTCTCTCCGGGCGAACCACACGGTGCCCTGCGAGCCACGCGCCACCGGCTCGGGATCAAAGGTGTAGCTATGACTCATCCGCGTTGCGCAGCGGCCTGCCCATAGATCGTTTCCCAGGCAGGAATTCGCGACGTCCAACTCCAGTCGGTGGACATGCCACGACGTTGTACGACCGCGTGTGCGTCTGCGTCGGCGAGAAGTTGAAGGCCACGCCACAACGCAGTTCGCAAGGCGTGGCCAGTCGGGGCGACGAAGGACACGCCGGTGGCGTTGGGCTGGTCGAGGTCGGTGACCGTGTCGGCAAGACCCCCCGTCGCACGAACGACCGGAATCGCGCCGTAGCGCATCGCGTACATCTGGCTGAGCCCGCATGGCTCGAACAGGCTCGGCATCACAAACAAGTCGGAACCACCGTAGATCCGCCTGGACACGGCGTCGTTGAACCCAATCCACGCCCGAACCTGACGGGGGAAGCGACGCTCGAGTTCGCGCAGCCGCTGTTCCCATGAGGCGTGCGCGGCGGCGGCAGAACCCAGTACGACGACTTGGGCGCCTTCAGCCGCCAACCAAGGGATGGCGTCTAGCAGCAGTTCCACGCCCTTTTGGGGGTCCAGCCGTCCTACGGTTCCGACCAGAGGAACGGTCGCGTCCACGGGCAGGCCGAGTTCGGTTTGGAGTGCTGCTTTACACAAGGCGCGGCCGTCGAGGTCATCCACGTCAAAAGGCGCTTCGAGGGCCTTGTCGGTGCGGGGATTGTAGGACTGGCCGTCAATGCCGTTGAGCACACCGACATAGGCGCCCTGACGTCCCGCCAGAAGCGGATCGAGGCCGAAACCGCCGTCTGCCGTCAGCGTCTCCTGCGCGAATTGTGGCGACACGGTGGTGACACGATCGGCGTACAGGATGCCGCCTTTGAGCAGGCCGAGGTCGCCGTGGAATTCCAAACCTCCCGGCATGAACCACCGAGGCGGCAACTCCAACTCGAGGAAGGACGAAGCGGGCAAACGACCCTGGTGCGCGGGGTTGTGAAGCGTGAGCACGGTCGCCGCTTTCTTGAACAGGCCGAGCGGTCGGTAGCTCGCTTCTAGAAGCACCGGCAGCAGCGCCGTATGCCAGTCGTGGACGTGGAAAATGGGGCTGTCCCCGAGCGGTTTTCCGTCGGCGATGGGCAGGGAGCGGGCCGCCTGCAAGGCTGCGTGGCAGAGCAACGTGAATCGGAGGTGGTTGTCACCGAAGGACCCGAAGCGGTCCCCGTACAGGCCGTCGCGGTCGTAGACGGGGCTGTCTACGAGCCAGTGGGTGACGCCGTCCTGCACCGTCTGAAGGAGTCGCGCCCGGTGCTCGTGTCCTCCGAGCGGGACGGAGATCTCAAACCCGGTGTCGCGGAGGTCGAATTGGGCCGGGTCGATCGTCCGGTAGCGTGGAGACACGGTGACCACACGATGGCCGGCCAACGCGAGCGCCGCTGCTAAGGCGCCGCATACGTCGCCGAGTCCGCCGCTTTTCGAGAACGGGACGACTTCGGCGGCAACGATGGCGATGTCGAATGGCACAGCGCGGGCCGTATCCCTTCTGGCTTGCGTCGTGTCAGGCAGCCATGGCCTTACGAACCGTCGTGTCGTCAAGAATCAGGCCGAGCCCGCGAAGCACGGCGCGTTCCGGGTCATCGGCCTCCACCATCGGAAGTCCGGTCCGGTCGCGAAGGGCGGACGACAGGCCTCTCAGGCGGGCCCCCCCTCCGACCAGCACCGCTCCCTTCTCGGTGACGTCAGCCGCGAGTTCCCGGGGCGCCGCATCCAGAACCGCGCGCACGCCTGCGGCGATCAGGTCGATGAGCGGCATCAACAAGGGCGTCAGCGCCCGGCTCGACAGGATCACCCGCGACGGGAGGCCCGTGCGGAGGCAACGCCCCGAAGCGCTTCCGAGGCGTTCCTCTGAGGAATCTTGGAGGGACACGGTGCTGAGTTTGGCCGACTCGGCGGTCCGGGGGCCAATGAGCAGGGCGTGGGTTCGTTTGACGTGACGGGCCACGACCTCGTCCACCGCGTCTCCGCCTGCAGGCACCGAGGCGGCGCTGACGACCCGATCCATCGCGACCAACGCGATGTCCACGCTGCCCGCGCCGACGTCGATTACGAGGTTTCCGGCGGGTTCGTGGACCGGTAAACCAGCGCCGAGTGCTGCCGCAAGGGGCTTGGCTACGAGCTGCACGTGGCGGGCGCCAGCGCTTGAACAGCAGTCGCGGAGCGCGCGCAATTCGCCCGGCCCGGCGTTGTGCGGCACTGCGACGACCACCGACGGCCGGACGAGTGAGTTGCGGCCGTGCACTTCGCGTAGCACACACAGCAGCAGGGCCTCTGCGGCGTCGTGGTCCGCGACACGTCCTGCAAGGAAGGGCCGAACCACCTCGATGCTCGGCGGCGCACGACCGAGGAACTTGCGGGCGGCCTCGCCGTAAGAGACGAGCTGACGTCGGCCTTCGGAGGCCGTTCGAACCGTCACCACCGAGGGAATCTCGTACGCCGCGCCGGCCTTCGGGTGAATCCGAAGCACGGAGGACCCAGGATCCAACGCGAGATCTTGCGACAACAAGCCGATGAGTGGACCAAACATGGAACGACCGGGGAGGTCTGCCCGACCGGGGTGGTCAAGCGGGAGGTGTCGGAGCATACTGCGCGCCGATCGGCACAACAAGGCCTTTTGGTCCCATGCGTGTGATTGCGAGGGGCTACACGTTCCATTCGACGCGAACGTCGGGGTAGGCGGCAATCATTGGGTCGGGCGTGAGGAGGGTGGCGCCCAGGTGCATGGCCGTGGCGACCAGGATTCGATCGGCTGGGTCGGCGTGAATGGGCGGGAGTTGGGTGGCCGCAATCGCGATTTCGGCTTCGACGGCCACCACGCCGAGGGCATGGTGATCTACGAGCGTGGCCCACCAAACAGAGAGTGGCATTGGAAGCAGCAGTCGACCCTTGGCCGATTTTACCCCGATCTCAAACGCGGAAATCGCAGAGATGAACAGGGCGTTGTCTTGATCGCGAATACGCGCGGCCACGCCCTGCGGAAGGGTTCCCCGGGCAAGCCACAGGAAGGAGCACGTGTCCAACAGGATCATCGCAGAGTTCCCCACTCCTCGGCGGAAAGCGGAGCGGTCGGGTCCTCCAACCACGCGATTTGGGACGCGACGGCGTGTGGCGCCAGACGATGGACGATTCGTTGAACGGGCCGAAGCTCCGCGACCGGCTTCCCGGCGCGGGAGATAATGAAGCATTCGCCGCGCGTTTCGACCGCGAGCAGCAGTGCCGACAGGTGCGTCTTGGCGTTGTGAACGTTGACAGACTTCATAAGAATGACTTAGTCCGACTTAGTCCGATATGCCATTGTAGGGGGGGTGTGATCGCTACCGCTCAAGATCACCGAACCCGCGTTACCGTTGACTCCGTGTTGGACTGGAATGGTTCTATTGGCGTTGAAGAATGTGAGTCAGGCGGCGGAGGGGTCGCCGTTGTAGGCGAGCCGGGGCCGGCCCTTCCGCTGCGATCCAGCTTGAGCCCGATGGGTCGCGCGTCGCGGGAGCCGGAGGTCGTTTGCGGGGGCGTCACGACCGGCGAGGGATCGGCCGGGCAGGTGCCGACCAGCGGGAGCAGCTACTGGATCGTCCTTGCGGGCACCGACGCCGACGCTGACTGGACGCTGGCGCTCCAGGGCGATGTCGATGCCGACGCATGGACTGGCGAGGCGAACTCTTCGTACTCGGCCGAAGCTGATGTCGATGGTGAGCCCCTGCCGGACCACTGCGGGGGGAGCGGGGAGTTCGAGATGACCCGTGAACAGTAGTCGAGCGCCGGCCTCCGCGCTCGCCGTCGCCCGTTCGCGGGGCTAGACTCCCTCCATGTCCCTCCCCTTCCACGTCGTCACCACCGAAGCCATGGCGCTCGATCCGGCGGACCGGCTCCGCTTGGCGTCGGAACTGATCGACAGCGTCGAGGGGCCCGTCGACCACGAGTGGGACGAAGCCTGGCTGGCGGAGATCCGATCCCGCCGCGAGCGCGGCACTGCCGACGCCGTGCCTTGGTCGGAAGCGCGCGCGCGTGTCCTCCGGCGCCTCTCAGCGTCGTGAATCTCCGCGTCCACGTCCACGTCGAGGCGCTCGACGAACTGGACGAAGCAGCCGCATGGTACGAAGCGCGGCGGCCGGGGCTGGGCTTCGAGTTCGCCGCCGAAATCGAACGGGTGATCGCCTCCATCGCGGAACGACCGCTCTCGTTCCTGGAGTGGTTGCCGGAGGATCCGGTTCGTCGAGCGCTGGCCCGACGATTCCCGTATGCGGTCTTCTTCGACGTGGAGCCCGAACGAGCAGTCATCATGGCTATTGCTCATACAAGCAGGCGTCCTGGTTACTGGGGCACTCGCACGACGCTGGCTGCCGGAACTCTGAAAATCGAGGAAGCTCCATAGAAACACACGATTTCTACGGAGCTTCACGATCTGGTCGGGATGGGCGAACGCATTTAGAACTGCCGCGCTCGATCCCGAAGATTGCGTGACCGAGCAAGTGATGACGTTTGAGGACGTGAGTCACCCGATCCCGCCGCGTGCTTGACGCCGACCCACCACGGGTGTATGGATTCTCCATACAGGGGTCGCCATGCGCCAGACAGTTGCCATCAGCCTGCCTGCCGACCTCACGACTCGCCTCGATGAGGTTGCCGCCGAAGAGGGCACGTCGCGAAGTGAAGTCGTCCGCGATGCTCTTCGGCGCTTCCTTGCTCAACGCCAGCTCCAACACGTCCGCGCGGCGATCATCCCATTCGCCGAAGCGGCGGGCGTGCTGATGGACGAGGACGTCTTCCGCGAAATCTCGTGAGGGTCGTGCTGGACACCAACGTGATCGTGGCCGCCCTCGCCACTCGGGGGGCGTGTGCAGAGCTGTTCGCCCGCGTGCTGGCCGCCCACGAGTACGCGGTGGACGCGAATCTCCTCGCCGAGGTTGAACGCGTCCTCCGCTCCAAATTCAAGCTGCCCGAAGACAGGGTCGCAATGGCGAGGGACCTCCTGGTGGCGACGGGCGTGATGGCAGACCCGCCGCCCCTCGCGGTTCCGGTCTGCCGAGACCCGGACGACGACCGTATCCTTGCCCTCGCGGTTGCGTTCGAGGCCGAGGTGCTCGTCACCGGCGACGAGGACTTACTCGTCCTGCACCCGTGGTCGGGAACAGCCATCGTTCGACCCAGGGACTTCTGGACATTGGACCGCGCCGCGGCCTTGAAAGGGTGAGCCGGATTCGAACTCTCGAACCGAGCCTTCGAGGCCAACAACTCCTGAACGACCGTCTTCTCCCATCGAAAAGCGGGCGTTCAACCGATGGTCGGGGCGACAGGTTTTGAAACCTCCCCGGTCCCGATCCGTGGGACGGAAGGGATACGGAGCTCGGGTGTCGTGCACAGGGGGTTCGATGCGGTCGTCATGGGCAGTCATTCTCGGCGTCGCAGCGCTTGTCGTCGCCTGTACGAAGGTGCCGTTTACGGGGCGCAACCAGTTCAACTTGATTCCTGATTCCATCATGAACGGGATTGGCGCTTCGTCGTACAAGAGTATGCTGGCCGACTCGAAGACGGTGAAAAAGGGTGACGACCACCAGACCCTCGTGAAGGTGGGCGGCAAAATCAGCAAGGTGGCCAAGAAGCCGGAGTACGACTGGGAGTACAACCTGCTGGACAGCGACGAGATCAATGCTTGGTGCTTGCCGGGCGGGAAGATCGGGATCTACACGGGAATCTTGCCGGTCCTGCAAAATGAGGCGGGTATGGCCTTCGTGATGGGCCATGAGGTCGGTCATGCCACCGCTCACCACGGTTCTGAGCGTCTGTCGCAGTCACTGGCGCTGATCGGAGGGCTCGCGGGCCTCGAAATCTACATGGCGAACGCGACCCAAGTCAAACCGAAAGACCGAGCGATTATTCTCGGTGCCCTCGGGATCGGCGGCACCGTCGGCGTGCTCCTCCCGTTCAGCCGCATGCACGAGTCCGAGGCTGACGTAGTCGGCATGATGTACATGGCGTCCGCCGGCTACCCGCCCGCCGAGTCTCTCGACATCTGGACGCGGATGGAAGCGGCCACCGGTCCGAGCGTCATTCCGGCCTTTCTCTCGACACATCCGTCGAACGCCAAACGCACGGAAAACCTCAGGGAATGGCTCCCGACGGCCAAGAAGCGGTTCGAGCGCAACAAGCTCGCCTACGACACCACGTCGATGTTGTGGAAGGGCCTGCCGGCGACTGGCAAGGACACGGGCAAGGAAGGAAAGGCAGCAAAGAAGGGCAAGGGCTGACGGGGGCTTGATCGCGAGGTGACCGCCGAATAGCCGCGGCTCCGCTGGGGCCGTCGATGTCGTTTCTGGAGTCCATGCGCAAGGGTGCCGATTCGACCGGAATGCAGGTTGTTCTTGCGCTTGTCCTCGTGTCGTTCATTGGATGGACCGGCACGCCAAACGGCGACAGCACGCGGGTCGTCGCAAGTGTCAATGGCACGCGCATCCAGAGCACTGATCTCGAGCGGTCGGTTCGTGATCGCCTTCGCAACGAAGAACTGCGTCGGCAACGCAGCCTGTCACAGGACGAGCGCGTCGCGCTAGCCGAAGAAGTCGAACAAGCGCTGATTGAAGACGAACTCGTCAAACAAGCGGCGAAGCAGATCGGTTTGCAGGTCTCTGATACGGAAATCGCTAGTTATATCGTGGACTCTCCGGCGTTTCAGGACCGAGATGGCGCCTACTCGGCCGAGATGCACGACCGCTACCTGAAGCGAACCCAGTTTACGCGCGACGACTACAACGAACGGATTCGCAACCAGCTGTTGCTTCGAAAGATGCGGACATTGGTCTTGCTCGGCGCCACGGTTTCCGACGCGACGGTGCGGGACTATTGGGTCGAAGCCAACACGCAGGTGACGCTGGACCTGGTTCGTGTCCGGCCCGCAGTGTTTGATGACGACGTGGTCATCGATGAGCCCCAGCGTGCGCTCTTTCTCACCGAACATGCGGCACGCGTTCAAGAGGCCTACGACAAAGACTACGACAGGCTGTACAACCATCCGGAGCAGGTGCGTCTGCTCGTGGTTCGAATGGCGGTCGTCGAGGGTGGAACCACAGAGGCGGACTTGATGCCGCGGATGAACGGCCTACGCTCCGAGATTGAGGCCGGTGCTGATTTTGCTGCGCTCGCGGCGCGGTGGTCGGAAGACGCTTCGGCCCTGCAGGGCGGCGAGATGGGCCTGCGCCCCGTGGTTCAGCTACCCCTCGAAGTGGCAGACGCCATTCGTGAGTTGCAGCCCGGACAATTGTCCCGTTTGGTGACCACGGCTTCCGAGATGAGGTTCTTCCGTTTGGAGGAACGCATTGCCGCGAGTGTCGACAGCCTTGAAACCGTTAAACCCGCGATTGTGGACCGCCTGATTCGGGCGGACAAGGTACCGGCGATGGCCGCGACTTGGGCAGAATCGCAGCTTCTGGCACGATGGGTTCAAGAAAAAGTGCCGCCGGCCGACCTGCTCACGACCCAGGGCCTTGCGGTGCAACCCGTAGGGCCAATGCCTGCCGCGGTTGAGCGCGGTCGCCTCGGCTTGCCCAGCGCATTGCTCCGCGCGGCACGCACCGCGGTCGTGGGAAGCGTGTTGCCAGAGGTGTACGAAGACCGCGGGGACTTGTTTGTGGCGGCGCTGACCGTGAGGGACGAGCCCGAGTTGGCTGAGTTCGAGGTGGCGAAGGTAGACCTCCGCGAACAGGTGTTGCAGGCACGTCGTGAGGCCTACTACGTAGATTGGGTAGCTTCTCTACGGGCGTCTGCCGTCATCGAGTGACAGCGGCGGGCAAGCGCGTTGATCCGCCATCGAGTGAGTGGCATCAGCGCTTGGCCTCAACCGTCGTGAGCGCCGCCGCTGCAACCCCGAAAGAGTGGATCCGAGTTGGGTTTTGGACGATTTTGAACACTTGACGTGTCAATAGACTTCGATCCCATCACATGAGAGATCATCGATAGATCACGTTTCTTCTTGCATGATCCGGCGATCTACCATAGCATTGTCCTACGAGAGGGGCGGGGCCAGGCCGCGCACTCCCCCCTGCAAACGCCCCCGGACACCCCCATGTCCCTCCTTGGTCCCCAAGCCCGCCTGGCCCCGCCCTTTTCGGTCCCTCTTTTCCGTCGTGTCTTGCGCAGCGCCCCTGCGCTGGCGTGGCGCTTGGCGCATCCGTCCCTCCGCGGCGCTTTTTCTGAGCCGCGACCGGGCCCGTTGATTTGCCAAACGGTACCCACGGCGGATGGCGGACGCGCGGCGATTCGCTGGCTGGAACCGCGTCCCGGCGCGGTGGGTGACCCGGTTCTCGTCGTTCACCCCTTCGGATGCGGGCCCGACGCCTTGCGGGCGACTCGCGCCTCTTCGTTGGCGGAGGGCCTCGTGCGCACGGGGTTCCGTCCTGGGCTTGTTGCGCATCGCGGTGACTCGGACGCGGATTTCGCGGGCGACGGTTCGCTCGACGCGGTTGTGGCCTACGACATGAGCGCGGTGTGTGCGGCGGCATCGACTCGAGGTCCGTGCGACGTCGTTGGGCACGGGGTCGGCGCGTGGCTTGTGTTGCGCGCCGGGGCGCACGACGGTCGAAACATCCGGCGCGTGGTGGCGGTGGCGCCGCCGGTTCGCCTTCCGGAGGTGCGGTCGTTGGCGCTGTGCGCGGAGTGGCTGGTGCGGCTGTTGCCCGGCCATTGGCCATCGCCGATTCCTCGGCTCGCTCGTTTGGGCGCGCCTTGGGTCGGCGACCCACAGTGGCCGTCGGCCTTTCAGTCGGTGGACGGCGCTGCGCTTCGCGGCGTGTTGAGTTGGGGCACATCGGCACCCCCGTGGGACACGATCGAACAGTTGACGCGTTGGTTGGCACGCGGCACGCCGACTGATCGCAGTGGAAGCGTCGCATGGATGGACACGCTGGTTGACGGGCGTGCACCCTTGCTCGTGCTGGCCGGGGACAACGACCCTTGGTGCACGCCTGAGGATGCGGCGCGGGTGGCTCGCGCGTGGGGTGGGATGGCGACTGTCGAGGTGGTGCCGGGTCTCGGGCATCTAGACCCGGTGGTGGCCCCGGCGGCCGCCGAGGCCGTGGCAGATCGGGTGTCGGCGTGGCTCCGTGAACGCCAACCGCGGTAGGGTGGCAACGGAGGCGTCATGACGGGTCCAACCCGGCGCGCAGTTTGGGTTTCTGGGTTGGGCCTCGCGGCACTCGGATGCGCGGGGCTTCCCACGGCTTCCGGTGGAGAGGCGTCCGGATCGGGCCGGGGTCGCGGCTCGCGCGTGGCGTCCGGAGGGGACACGCGCAAGCCCGCAGGCGCCGCGGCGAAGTTGTTTCTCCCGGGTGAAACGCCGGGGGTAGGGGTTCGTACGCAGGACATTCCGGCGTGGCAACAACGTGCCGCAGCCGTGTATCTGGCGACGCCTGTGACAGCTGGAGCGGCAAGTCTGTGTTTTGCCGACGGCGCGCGAACGACGTTGCCCCACCAGATTTCGCATTTCCGTGAGCTTCCAACGTTGCTCGAACGCGCCCGCGAACTGGGCAGCGACATCGTGTACATCACGGACTTCTACGAGGGTGCGCCGGGGTCGAAGCCAGACAAATACTGGGGCTACAAGGAATCGTACGTCGCCAGAGAGGACTTGGGCGGTGGAAAGGCACTTGCCGACGCGGCCGACGCCATTCACGCGCATGGCGGCCGCCTCGTTTTGTACCTTTGCGGATTTACCCTGTCACGCGGGTCGCCGATTGGACGGAAACACGGGGAGGCTTGGTCAGTCAAACGAGGTGGCGTCGCCATCACGGAGCCGTATCCGGGCTTCTACATGCCTTGTCCGGCGGCCCCGGGGTGGGTGGCGCATGTGGTGGCCATCACCAGGCGGTTGGCCGCCGAATACCATGCGGACGGTGTTCACCTCGACTCCTTCGGCAACATGCACGGCTATAAATGCGACGACCCCGCCCACGGTCACGCCTTGGCGGATGGGGCCGTGTTCAACGACGGGTGCCGGGCGATAGCGACCCAAGCCCGCGCAGCGATGCGGGAGTCGGTCCCGGACGCCGCGGTGTGGTGTGAGGGCCTGAAGGTCGGGAAGTTGTATGGTGCGGTCGATGCTTCGCAGTGCTGGGGTATCCACGAGCTGGCCGCAGGCTGGCCGGCGTTGCGGGCCGGAAGCGTCGATGTATTCACGGCGGGTTGGTCGCTGGACGACAACCACCAAATCCTTGCGCTGGGCCACAAGTGGATGTTGGCTGACTGGTTCCGTCAGGCGCCACGGGGCACCTGCGTCGAGGCGCTCGAGCGTGCCCTGGACTCGGGGCGCATCGCCGGGGATGACCGCGCAAAGCGCTACGGCGCGGAGCGTGGCTATCGGGTGCTGCACCAGTGGCGGAATGCGGGTTTATTGGCGCAATTGCGGGTGCCGGACTTGGAGTTGCTGACGCCTCGTCGGTGGGACCGCCAGGACCTCTTCGCTGGCGGTGAGGCCGAGTTTCAGGGCCACCTGGGGGCGCTCAAGGAAACAGCGCGAGCGCTGGACGAGGCAGTCCCTGCCTCCGCTTTCGTCGCTCCAGCGGCGCATCTCCGTGCGTTGGCCCGCGCGCGAGAAAAACTGTCTCCGATTCTCGATGGCGGCGCGACGGTGGAGCGCGCCGATCTCGTGGACGATGTGGCGGTAGCGTGGCGGTTTACTGGCCGGAACGGCGTCGTGGCCACTGCGGTGAATGTGAGCGACAACGAGGTCGAGTTGAAGTTGCAAGGGAGCTATGTGGACGCCGTGGACGGGTCGGCCTGTTCCGGTCGGATAACGGTCGCAGCGCATCGCGTGCGGCTTCTCATCCCGTCCTAAGCTGTGCCCCAGGCCGCCATTGGTGGTCCCAAGCTCGGCGCGCCACACGCCCGCTGACGTCGTCGATAAATGTCGTAAGTGTGGCCTTTTCGAGAAACGCGACCCAGAGCCCGGCCGTGCCTACGGGGCGAAGATTCATTTCGCTGCCGGCGAAATCGAAGAGGTCGAGCGGCACGCCGAGGCCGTGCGCCGCGAGGCCCTGGTTGGCCAGGGTGAGCAGAGACGCACCCGACGGGACCTCGTCGTCGAGCAGGTCCGCTCGGTGCCACGGCACGTCATTGCGGCCTGTTGTCATGACGGGGATGCCGTTGGGCACGAACGCCGCCGTTGCCACCTCGACGCAGCGGTGCGCGAGCGCGAGCCAGGCCGGTGTTTCGGGGAGCGCGGCGTGTAGGGCCAAGGCTGCAACGGCAACGGCTGCGGTGTCCGCAAGCACGCCGGGCGTGCCGGGTTCCCGATCGACCGGACCCTCCACCGGACCCAGCGACCGAAGCGCGGCGGCGGCGGCTTCGACCCAAACCGCCTCTTCGTGGAGACGCCCGGCTTCGGCCAGACAGGCCGCGATCCATCCGGTGAGAAAGCCGTTCGTGGCGTGGGCACCGGGCCTCGTCCACGCACCGGCGTCGTTTCGCAGGCTGAGCAACCAGGCGGCAATTTGGCGCGCGGGACGGAGGCGGGATGGGGTAGGACGGCGTGCGAGCAGTCGGAGCAGGCTGGCACCCGCCCAAGGCGCACGGTCCGCACGTGGACGGTCAAAGCCCTGTCCGTCGGAACATCGAGCCACGCTGCCGTCGGCCTTGCTGACAAGCCCATCGACGACGGCGTCCAGCACGGCGTCCAGCCGAGTCCCTGCGCCGACGTTGCCGAGGGCCGCCGCCGTTGCGAGCAGATCCAAGGCGGGAAGGTGTGGGTGGCCGGCCATATCTTGGGCCGACAACGCTGCGACGATGGTTCGAACGGCGTAGTGCGCGTCTGGCTTGACTTGGTGGTGGGGGTCCACCAAATTGGGTGCGAGGTCTGAGGCAAGCGCGGAAGCCGCCTCTTCGAAGGCGCCGCGCTCCGTTCTCCATGCGCCGCTCAGGGCCTGAATGAGGCGCACGAGTTCTTCTGGGTCTGCCGGGAGGTCCGACGTCGCGGATGTGGGGCGGCCGTCAGGCATCCACGTGGAGAGAACTGGCCATCCACCGGCGTTGGTGCACCGGTAGCACACGTCCATCGCGATGGCGTCTTGGGCAGGATGTCGCCACCGGTCGAGGAGAACGGGCACGACGTGACTGTTGACGAAGGAGGCCGCCAGCCGATCCGACGCCACATGCACCAGCCACGCTGCCCGAACCGGACAGCCTCCCGGCCCGGACAACACCAACAGCGGTCGCTGCGACGTCGTAGCCAAGGCCCGACCGGCGTCCCAGGTTTGCCAGGCCACCGGGAACGAGCTCATAGCCGGTTACACCGCGCGAACGGGGGTCCGCTGGGCATGCGGAATGGCGAACTGGTCGCGCGAAATTTCGTGGAGCGGTACGGTGCGGATCGATTCGCTCGCCTGCTCCGCCTGATGGAGCAGAACGAATCTGGGCAGTGCATTGCCGACGAATTCGAGGTGAGCCGGGAGCGCGTACGGCAGTGGAAGAACGCCTTTGGCAAGGTCGTTACCCTGTACCAGGTGCACGCGGACGTTGCGGCCATTCTTCGAGAGGAGGTCCCGCTCACTGCGGATCGACCTCGTTGAGTACCCGGAGGATTTCGTCGCCGAAATCGACGACTTGCCAAGCGCGAACCTCGGGCACTGCGCCGAGTTCTTCGAGGGTTCGCGGCCGATAGCTGGAGATGGACTTGAGTGTTCCGTTCGGAAGAGCGGCCGCTTGCCCGTTCACTCGCCCGGCATCCACCACGCCATTGCGCCAATTTTTGAGCTCTGCCATCACGCGCTCCGCTTGGCGACCCGTCAGGCGACGCCCACCGGTGGCGACCTTGGCTTCGCGTGGCTTGTTGGCAGGCGGCAAGGGGCTGGTATCCGCGAGGCCCGAATGAACGGCCTTGACCAAGCCGGCGGCGTGTCTGCGTCGCAAGGAAGAGCGGTCGGGGACGCTGTCGCCGAGGTCGCCCTCGCTCTTCGGGAGGCGGCGAGTCACGGCCATCAGGACATCGTCGGGGATGACTTTGAACACGGGCCGGTCGAGTTCACGAGCGGCGCGGTCACGGTACACGAAGAGGGCCCGAAGCACACGCTGCGCGGTCGGTTCGAGCAGCCGCGCACCCTTGATTCCGGCATAGGCATTGGGGTCAAACGTTCGACCTTTCCATTCCCGATGTTGGAGCAACGCACATTCTTCTTCGACTGCGCGGTTCCGTCCCGCCAAACCGATTCGTCGGAGCAGGATTTCCCGAAGTGCGGGAAGCCAGTGGGTGTCGCCGCGGGCGTAGTCAAGGTGCTCAAAGCGTAGGGGACGGAGGGCCCAGTTGTGCCGCTGCAATGCCTTGTCGAGGTCGTGCCCAAACCAGGTACCAACCAGGTCAGCCAGTCCGACGCGGGGCAGACCCAACTGCTGGGCGGCCACGAGCGTATCGAACACGTTGGTCACGGTGTAGCCAAAGTCCCGTTTGAGCGAGACGATGTCGAAGTCTGCACCGTGGAAAATTTTGACGATGTTGGGATTTGCCATCAGTGGCGCAAGGAGTCGCAGATCCACGCCGTTGGCCAACGGGTCGAACACGTAGTCGCGGCGGCCGTCGCTGATCTGTACGAGGCAGACTTTTTCGTGGTAGGCGTAAAAGCTGTCCGATTCCGTGTCGACGCCCAGCACGCGGGCCTTGGAAAGCTCGGCGATTGCAGCTTCGTTGGCCGAGCGGTCGGACACGACGACGAGGGGTACCTCGGCGAACATCGGGCTCCAGTAGGCCGGGGTGGTTAGCGCCTCAGGGGCCGGATTACCACTGCGTCGCGGAGGTGGCGTGCACCCGGAACGAGTGGTCGTGGCGGATTGCGCGAGACGGTTGGTACAGGCCCTTGGGCCGGCGCCGAAACTGGCTGTTGTGCTCGGCAGCGGGCTCGGGAATCTGGTCGATCGGCTCGAGGCGCCGGTTTCGGTGCCGTACGGCGACGTAGGGCTTCCCGACGTCACGGTGCCCGGGCATGCGGGGCGTTTGGTCGTCGGGCGACTTGGCGGTGCGCGTGTCGTTTTGATGTCGGGCCGGGTTCACCTGTATGAAGGGCGCGAACCCGAGGTCGTGGTTCGTGCAGTGCGGGCGCTGCATGCGTGGGGCGTCGCTCAGTTGTTGCTCACCTGTTCGGTCGGAGGAATTCGGGAGGACCTGATTCCTGGGCGCTTGGTGGTACTCACAGACCACCTCAACCTGATGGGTCGCTCGCCTTTGACTGGACCGGCCTACGGCAATCGTTTTCCCGATATGGGCTCGTGTTGGAGCCCGCGGCTACGTGCGGCGTTGGCGGAAGCGGGCAGGCGTCGGGGCGTCGTTCTGGCGGAAGGCGTGCTGGCGGCGATGCCGGGTCCCGCCTACGAGACCCCAGCGGAAGTCCGCATGGCGCAGCGACTAGGGGCGGATGTCGTCGGTATGTCGACGGTACCTGAGGTGCTCGCGGCGGCCGAGATCGGTTTTGAGACGGCCGGCCTCGCGCTCGTGTCCAACCGGGCTGCGGGACTCGGGAACGCGGCCCTGGACCATGCCGACGTCACGGCCGTGGCCCGTTCCGCAGCCGCCAGTTTTGGGGGCGTGATCGAGGAGGTGGCCGGTGCCCTCTGCGCCGAATGAATCGGACCTGATGTTGGTCGAGGAGGCCCGAGCCGCCCGAACACGGGCGTACGCGCCGATCTCGAGGTTCACCGTGGGCGCTGCCCTGCGCTGTAGCGACGGGACCGTGATCCGGGGCTGCAACGTCGAGCACGTTGTCTTGCCCGAAACGGTGTGCGCGGAAAAAGTCGCCCTGGTCAAGGCCGTCAGCGAGGGTCGATTGGACCTCGTCGCCATTGCAGTGATCACGGAGAGCATTCCCGCGGCCACCCCGTGCGGAAGCTGTCGCCAGATGTTGCACGCCTGGAAGGTACCGCGCATCGTGGTTGCCAACGTCGTCGGCGACGTGGCCGTGTGGACGCTTGAGGAGATCTTGCCTGGGGCCTTCGACCTGGAGTTGCCATGAAAGTCGTCACGACACCCGAAGCGCCAGCCGCCATCGGGCCGTACAGTCAGGCGGTGGTCGCCAATGGATTCGTGTTCTGCTCCGGGCAGGTCGCGCTCGACCCCGCAACCGGCACGTTTCTAGGCGGAGACGTGGCGACGCAGACCCGTCGGGTGTTGTGGAATCTCGACGCAGTGCTGCGAGCGGCAGGCGCGCGCCCGACGCAGATCGTCAAGACGACAGTATATCTGACGTCCATGGATGATTTCGCCGCGATGAACGCCGTGTACGCGGAGTTCTTTGGTGAAGCGAGACCGGCGAGAGCGACCGTGCAAGTCGCAGGTCTACCGAAAGGCGCCGTAGTCGAGATCGACGCGATTGCCCTGCTTTAGGCAGCTCGTAGCCCTACGCCGCGGCCTTACGAAGGGCCGCTAGACATAGGTCCGCAATGGCGCCCATGCCATGGAGGCCATGCTGGGACTCGACAGTGCTGTTGTAGTTGCTGTTGGCATTGACGTCGTAGGTGTACCGGCGGCCCGCTTCGTCTTCCACGAACTCGATTCCAGCGACGTCCAATCCGTGCCGGTCGCACAACGCGAGGTACGCGCGAACCAGGGGGTCGGCCTCCGTGATGTCGGGACGAAGTGCAAACTTGCCGGTCCCGCCGACCGGGCAGAATGCGGAGTCTGTGGACTCGCAGGCGTCGGCCGGGCACAGCTCGAAACCACCTTCGGTGGAGCTTCGGATGGCGTAGAGGAACCGTCCGTTGACGATTTCGACGCGTGTGATGAAGGGTTCCGGAGGGACGATATACCGCTGAAGGACCCAAACGCCGTCGGGCGTCTCGTTGACGGCGTCGGAAGAAACGAATTCTTCGAAGGCTTCGAGGTCGCGGAACAGCCGAACGCCGAGTCCTTTGCCGCCTTGGTTGTGTTTGGTCACGAAGGGTGCGCCCAGCCGCTCGGCGGCGTCCCGCAAGCCCTGCCGCCCGATGGCGGCAATCGTATGTGGCGTTTGGATGCCGGCGGCGCGCAAGGCAATGTCCTGGCGGACCTTGCTCACTTCGAGGTCGAAGGCCGCGCTTCCGTTCACGACGCGTCGCCCGTGAGACTCCAGCCATGCGAGAATTTCGCGGGTGGCCGCTACGCCTCCTTGGTGGCCGCGGGTATGCGCCGACGGGCTCATCCGATTGACGTACACGCCTTCGGGTGGGGCTTGCGCGAGGTCCACGGCGCCGCCTTCGACGAACCAGGGCCGCGAGGTCAAGCCGCGCTCGTGTAGCGCATCCACCAACGGGGGGAGCCATGCGTCGTTTTCGTACAGAATGTGAATGGTCACGTGTTCTCCTCGGGCTCCCGTGAACGCCAGGAGGAGATCCCCCGGCGGTCGGCCGGGGCGTGGTGCATCTTGTCCGCGGTGGTTTAGGCCGGACGCACCTCGCCCCGTGATGCGCAACAGCAACAGACGGTGGCGAGGCAAAGCGTCATGAGATCCTGCGGACGTCCCTACTGTAGCGCGTTCGGGGGCCCGCTGCGCTTAGAAAGAGTCAAATACGTCGTCGACCAGCGTGGCCACGTCGTGCAACGTACCGTCCACAACGAGCCTGCTTGCCCACCCGAGCGGTGTTTCCAGGTGACCTTCGACGGGGGCGGTTGCCAGAAGGGTGTCGAGCAACTCGGGAGTGGCGAGCAGCGCCAAGGTCGGGTCACGGACCGGCGGGTGGTCCGCCAGGTCGGCAACGGCGGAGAGCGCCTTCAGGTCCGGGTCCGCCTCAAGCCACAGCGGCAAGAGGTCCAGCGATCGCGCGGCCTGGCTGGTCGGGTCCTGTAGGAGCTCGCCTAGGCGTCCGACGGCGGACCACAGGCCGTCTTGCGCCAAGGCAGGCGCCAGCACGGGCGCGATCGTCGACCATCCGCGTTGTCCTGTGGTCTCGTCTTCCGCCACGAACCACCGAAGCAGGTCCACGGCATCGCTCAGGTCCACGGCGGCCTCGTCCCCGGCGGACAAGAGAAATTCGCTCGGAGCCAGCAGCACCGGCAACAGGCCTACGACGTCGGTCCAACCGCTGCCGCCGGCCGTGTCTCGGAGGAGTTCCTCGCCCGCGCGAAGTGCGCCTGTGTTGAGTAAGGGTTCGGCAACCCCTGGGATGTCCCACAGGTGGTCGGATTCTCCTTCCTGGGCTACGTCGAGCAAGACGACCAGCGTCGCGAGCAGGTCATCCGCCTCCGGTCCCGACAAAGATTCAACGGCAGCGAGATCGTCCACGATTTCGTGGGTGAGTCCGTCGCAGGTCCCATCGACGCCGTCGATAAGGAGGTGCAAAATGCCTAGGGTCAGCTCGCTTCCGAGCAGGCTACCCAGTACGTCCGCGCCGCCGTCGACGGTGTCTGGGTCCAGGTCGGCGAGCAGCGACAGCACGGAGACGGCGAGGTTGTCGACGTGGAAGAACCCGATTTCGAATAGGATGAGGTCGAGCGCGCAGTCTACCGGTGCGTTTGCCTCATCGAGCAAACGAATGAACCGGTACAGCGCCGAATCATCCCCGTCGCCTAGGGGATCGCCTGCGGCGTCGACATTGGTGAGCCATGCGAGTTGGGCGCCGGCCGGTGCGAGGTGGCCGTCCTCGGACAACCTTACCAAGGCGCCGGGCAAGGCTCCAAGCACAATCGGGTCGGTGAGCAAGCCTTCCAGCGCCGGCGCGACCGTAACGAGGGCGGGATTTGGGCCGAGGATAACCACGTCGACAAGGTCGCGGAGGCTATCGCCGGTGGCGTAGGACCAACGGTCGTTGCCGGGTGTTCGTGTTGCGGCAATCGCCTCGCCGACGTGGGGCAGCCAGGCGGCGCGGTCGGCAAGGGCCGGGTCGGAGGAAGAGGCCACGGAGGAAAACGACCGCACCCAGCGCGCCGTTTCGGGGTCTCGAATCATGGCCCCGAGGAAATCACTCAGATCCACGTCAGCACGAAGCGCAGCGGAGGTCGTCGTGACCGAGGGTCCGAGCAGTGCAAGAGGCCCCTGGGCTGGATCGGGCGGGTCCGACGACGAAAGGGTGTGGGCCGGCCTTCCGCCCACGGATTCTAAGAACAGATCGAGCAGCCCTTGGCCAAGTTCGTCGTCGGAAAGTTGCTCGGGCGCCTCAAAAGCGCCGATGGGGTCCTCCCACGCGCCGTTGAGCGCGCGAACCAATTCGATCGCCCCCGGGTCGCCGGACGACGCGGGGAGTTCCAGCCCATTGCGAACGGGAACGAGCGCGTCGAGGTGGTCGAAGCGATTGGCGCAGTCAAACAGCGAGAGAAACTCGTCGGGCGACGCGTCGTCGAGCCCGTCGAGCAGATTGACTTCGTAACATGGAGAGTCCGAGTGCAGCCCGTCGCTGAATCTGGCCTCGTCTGCGGGCGCACAGCTCAGCAGCGCGACGAACATCAGTCGAACAGGTATTGGGCCCCAACGTACAAGTTGGCGCCGTGGCTGAAGCCCTTACGGTAGCGGGCGGTGTACACGAGGTCGCCTGCGAGCCGGATTTCGGGGCTGAGCGCGTAGGTAGCGTGCGGTCCGAGTTCCAGGGCTAGGAACTCGGTGTGGTCGTCCGTCAAGAAACCGGCGCCTGCGTGTAGCGTGGCCCCGAACAGGAAGTTGTCGGGCTCGCCCACGATGCCGAAGTTGAGGCCGACAAGGCCCATACCGATGTGTTTCGTGTCGATCCGCGGGGCTTCGACGACGTTGGCGGTTGGGATTTCCACGCCGACTTCGGAGGCGGGCGTCTGGGGCAGGTCCGCCTGGTAGTACATGCGGAAACCGCCGGAGATTTTGCTGTCGCGGTCGCCGAGGATCAACTCGGCGCCACCACCCAGATTTCCGATGAGCTCCACCAAGGAGAACTGATCGTAGTCATCTTCATCGTCGTACAGGAGCAGCTCGTTGCCGGACTCATCGAGCGCAGCATTTGAGTAGTAGTACACGCGTTCGGTATGCGCGCCCGTGGTGGCGATAAGCCCAACGCCGCCTGCAGTTGCGGACGTGATGAGGGTAAGGGCGGTCAGCACAAACATCGGTGCTCCAAGGCGCCGGGCGCGCGGCGGCGTGTTCTAGCCTGAGGTTGAGCGGGAGACAACCGATGGGTGGCCGACCGCGGTGTCGCGTAAACCCTCCCCGTCACGGACTTGACGGGTCGGGCTCGGCCTGCACGACGTCAAAGTCGATTGGCAGGGACTGGCCCCAGGTGTTGAGAATCACCACCGTTGTGTTGGCTTCGGCGAATTCGGGCACCACAAAGGTCACCGACTCGGTGCAGGAGGTGGCGCAAGTCTCGTCGCACGTGTTGGTACACGACTCGCAGGGGAGGCAGTCCTGAAGGGCCCGGCAGTCGTCGCAGGCCTGGCAATCGCGGGCGACTTCCGACAACGTCGCAGTCCAACCGCCGACCGACACGATCGTGTCGTAGATCTCCGTGAGGGGTCCGCCGCGTGCGCTGACCGAATCGCCCGGCGCAGCGACGGAGGGCACCAGGATGAACTCGAGGTCGCACTGCGCGAAGATCTCCGTCTCGGCAGAAGCGCAGCCGACCACCATGCAGCACAGGAACGCGAGAACACGCATCACAACTCCGTCGAGATGTCTTCGATCGACATTTGGCCTGCATCCAGGCCCGTAGACTCCGGCGCGGTGCCACCAAGGAACGGGTAGGCCGACCCGCCACTGGAAACGCGGCGGCCTGTCGCTTCGTCCACGAGAATCCATTCCACGTCCCCTCGGATCGGGAAGGGTCGGTCCTTGGACTTTGGCGCGGCAACCTTCATGACGTCCAACCAGATGGGAAGGGCCGTTCGGCCGCCCGTAGAGGACAGGCCCAGCGATTTCGGTTGGTCATAGCCCACCCATACGGCGGTAATGACGTCGTTGGTGAAGCCGACGAACCATGCGTCCTTCTCCTCGTTGGTCGTGCCGGTCTTGCCCCCCATGCCGATCAATCCGAGTTTGGCGTACGCTTCGGCAGCGGTGCCGCCTTGCACCACAGATTGCAACAGCCAAGTGGTGATGCTTGCGACGCCAGGGTCCACGACTTGAGGGAACTCGGACACCGCGTGGCTCTCGAGCACCGCTCCGTGCCGATCGCGCACCTCTTCGATGGTGTAGGGCTGAACCAAGCGCCCGCCCGTTGGGAAGACACTGTACGCCCGCACCATTTCTTCAACGCTGAGTGACGCCGAGCCCAGGCCCATCGAGAAATCACAGGCGCGACAGTTGTACACGTCGCTAGGGCCTATTTTCGCTCGGTGGGCAGTGTTGGTCAGCTGTTCGTCTTTCGGCGGGTAGCGATCCATACAAATCGTGCTGTCGTATTTCTCGCGCACCCAAGGGCACAAAAGGTCCGTTTGGGGCGTGGGTACGAAGCCGTCTGGCAGGGCATGCGTGGGCGGACCCCCGAGGCCGAGTTTTCGCGCAAAACTGTAGACGAGGTCGTTGTTCATCCCGGGATCGATCGTCTCCAGGATGCGAACCGTGCAGGTGTTCTTCGACGCGGCGAGTGCGTGCCGCATTGTGATGTTTCCCAGGTAGTCGCCGCTGTAGTTCTGGGGCTTCCACACGAAGTCGTCGTTGGTCGCGAACGCGAGCGGTGCGTCGGCGACGAGTGTGGCCGCGGTGACCTTTCGGCTGTTGATCGCCGCCGCGTACACGATGGGTTTGAAGGTGCTGCCGACCTGCCGCCGGCTCTGCACGGCCCGGTTGAGTTGGCTCTCTCGGAAATCCACGCCGCCGACCATGGCGATCACCCCGCCCGTAGCGAGGTCCATTGTGAGCATGGCGCCTTCGATTTCCGGTTCTTGCCACAGCTGCACACCGGGCATTTTGCGGTCTGCGCCTGGCGTACCCGCCATGACACGTTGGTGCGCCGTTTCTGTGCTGTCAAGCGTGCGGATGCGGACGCGCACGACGTCGCCTTTCTGAAGGAGGGCCGCGTCGTCTTTGCCGTCAGCGTCGGTGTCGACCCGGTCTGTGAGGTTGGTGGCTTCTCGGTGACGCCACGACCGGTCTGGATCTGGGTCGTAGGCCCAATCCGCCCAGCCGATGGGCAACACGGCTTCATGGTTGCCGATCCCAACGCGCGCCCACTTGGGTTGAACTTCGAGCAGGACACCCTGCACGATGGCCACCTCTTCGAGCACGCTCTGCTCGGGCAAAGGGACACGGCCCGCCGGATCCTGTTCGAGGGCCCAAGATTCCCGAAGTTCTTGCTCGGAGTTCGTACGCCATGCGGCAATCGCTTTGTCGTCGTCGGGAAGGGTCTCAATTCCCTCCCGACGAAAACCGAGCCGCTGATCGACCTCCGCGACGTGGCGGGAGACGGAGGCTTGGGCCAACTCTTGCAAGTCGACGTCGCAGGTGGACTTGACCTGCAAGCCGCCTCGCAGCACCGCTTCTTCGCCGTACGTCTCCACGAGCTGTCGGCGCACGTGCTCGGTGAAATGAGGCGAAACTTCCAGGAAGGCGCTCTCCTTGGGCACGACCTGAATGGACTCTGCGCGGGCCGCCTCTGCTTTCTCATGCGAGAGAAAACCCTTGTCCTCCATCTGTCCGAGGACGTATTCTTGCCTGGCGCGCGCTTTGTCCCAGTTGCGGTGGGGGCTGTAGTCCGAAGGCCGTTGCGGCAGACCCGCCAGCAGCGCCGCCTCACCGACTGTGATGTCGCGCACCGATTTACCAAAATAGGTGCGAGACGCGGCTTCTACGCCGTAGGCGTGGCTCCCGAGAAAGATCTCGTTGAGGTAAAGATACAGAATGTGATCTTTGTCGTATACGTCCTCGATTCGCCAGGAAAGGAGGACCTCCTTGACTTTCCGGGTGATCTTCTTGTCTCGGGTGAGCAGGAAATTCCGGGCCACCTGTTGGGTGATCGTGGAGGCGCCTTGGGCCATCCTACCCGCCAGCACGTTTCTGCCCATGGCCCGAACGATTCCGATGTAGTCGATGCCGCCGTGGCCATGGAAGTTGGCATCTTCTGCCGCGAGGAAGGCGTCTTGAACGTGTTGTGGGATTTGGTCTAGCGGCAAAACATATCGGCGTTGATCGAAGATCTCGCCGAGCAGTTTGCCATTCCGATCGAGGACGACCGTGACCGTAGGCGGCTCATAGGCGCGCAAGGCTTCTACGGTGGGCATGTCCTGGCTGACCCACCACAGGTAGCCGCCGAGACCCAATGCCAAGCCCAGGGCGACGCCGGCCGTGACCATTCCGCTCATCGCCATGCCCCCAGCGCAGCCGGGCAGGAGCAGGCGACGGCCTGGTTTACGGGGCGACTTCAGGGCTGGGGCGGAGGCGCGAACCGTTGCGGTCGGGTCTCCATGGTCTGCCAATGCCGGTTCGGGATCCGCCGCGGGCGCCGGGCGTTCGCTGACGGGGGCGGGCACCTTGAATCCAGGCGGGCTCCAACCAGAGCCTCGCGGGATGGGTACCGAACTTTGGGGACCCGGGGCCACGCCCTCGCCGGCGAACCGCTTCCCGCGCGCACGAAGTCGGGCAAGGATGCCGGGTGGATACGAGACGGCCAGGCCCGCACCGCAAGACGCGCACATCACTGTGTCGCCGGGGAGCGGGAGCGGCTCGTCGAGGGGCACGTCGTGCGCGCATTTGGGGCAGGAAAGCTTGACGGGCATAGGGGCCCGCTTCGTAGTCTCGCGGCCCCCGCGCGTCAAAACCTGTGCGTTTCCGAGCCCTCGGCGGCGAGGCAACGGTGATACGGACGACGTACATGCTCCAACAGCTCCGCCCGTTCGCTGTGGTGGGCCTTTCGGCCGGCGTGAGCCTTGGCGTGGCGTCGCAAACCTGGGTCGACGGGGCCGAGGGCGCAATCCCCGAGGCCTGGAGCGAAGCCTCCGTCGAACCTTATGATCTCATCCGTCTCGACCTACTCGATACGGTGCTGTACCACGTCGAAGAAACCTACGTCGAACCGGGGCGCATCGACTGGGAGCGCATGTTCGTCGCGTCGTTGCGCGCTGTGGAGCGACGCGCCCCGAGCATTTTGTTCGGTCGAGAGGAAGGGAGTCGATTGCTGCACGTGGAGGTCGGCGGGCACCGCAGCGTGTTTGAGGTTCCGCCCATCGCATCGCGTGCCGAACTCGTGGAGGCCTTGCGCCTCGCGGTGGGGCCGGTGGCGTTGTGGTTGGACCCGGCGGAAGTTCGTGTGGAACGCGGCGGGGACGATCCCAGGGCCGAGGTCGAGTACAGCCTCATCAACGGTTTGCTGTCGACGTTGGACCCCCATTCGGTGTTGTTGCGCCCGACGGACGCCGAGTTCATGGACGACGACAACCGTGGCGCCTACGGCGGAATCGGCGTCACCGTGCTGGATCGGAGCGGGCGTCTGGTGTTGAGTTCGGTCAACGACGACGAGCCGGCAATGCGCGCAGGTCTGCGTCGGGACGACCTCATCGAGCGGATCGACGGCGCCTCGGCCCTGAATATCGGCATTGACGACGCGATGCAGCGGCTGCGCGGTCCGGTGGGCACGGACGTGACGCTTGATGTCCGGCGCCCCAACGTGGAAACCCTGCTTCATGTCACCCTACGTCGAGAGACGATTGAATCCGCGCCGGTCAAAGGGGCGGTCTTGGACGGGGGAATCGGCTGGGTGCGGATCGAGAGTTTCCATCTCAACGTGGATCGGGACCTGCGAGGCATCTTGGCCAATTTGGAGCGACAGGTCCCCGGCGGTCTGCGAGGTTTGGTGATCGACCTACGCGGCAATCCCGGCGGATTTGTCAACCAGGCCGTGGCCGTCTCTGACTTGTTTCTCAAGAGTGGCGACATCGTGTCCACGGTCGACGGGAACGGACGCAAGCGCGACGTCGATACCGCTCACAACACCGGCGACGAGCCCACGTGGCCCATTGCCGTGCTGATGAGCGCGAGCAGCGCATCTGCGTCCGAAATCGTCGCGGGTGCGCTGCAGAACAACGAACGAGCGGTGGTGGTGGGGGAACATTCTTTTGGAAAAGGCTCGGTGCAGACGCTGGAGTCCTTTCCCGATGGCAGCAAACTCAAGCTCACCATTAGTAAGTACCTTACGCCCGGAGATCGAAGCATCCAGTCGGTCGGAATCCCCGCAGATATCGAGCTGATTCCCACGTGGTTCCGCGCCGCCGCCACGGAGGGTCTGCCACAATCCGCGCAGGCCGATTTGTTCTTCCGGGAACGGGCGTCGCGTGAGATTGACCTGGAGCAGCACCTGGAGCAGACCTGGGTGCGTCCTCGAGAGCCCGTGTGGAGCATCCGATACGTCCCGCTGCCGTCCAAAGAGAAGCCGTATATTTCGACCGAGTTTCGCGACCCCGGCAGTCATGATTTCCCCGTAGACTTCGCAAGAGACCTCTTGCTTGCGGCACCGAGTTCACGGCGCGCCGAAATTCTGAGTGTCGCAGGTGCCGTCGTGGACGCGGTCTCCGACGTGCAGGCCGCGGCCATTAGCAGTGGGATGGGAGGCCTCGGTGTCGATTGGCGGGACGGCGCACCCGTCCCACGTCGTGGGGACCAAGTTCCTGTGTCGATCACCGTGGCGGTGTCAAACCGGGATGGTTTGGTGGGCGGCACCCAACCTGCGATTACCGTGTCCGTCACGAACGAGGGCGACCGACCGCTTCACCGCGCCTCCGCGATCCTGCTCGATCACGCGGTCGTGGAGGGCCTGGAGTTCGTATTTGGGTTGATACCCCCTGGGGAAACCCGCACGTGGACACGAGAAGTGGACGTGCCTGTGGGCGTGGTGGACGAGGACCCACCGTTGTTGGTCTCCCTCCGCGACGGTGGCGACGCGCCGATTGCAGATATTCCAGCGCGTTTGCCTGTGTCTGCGCCTGCGCCCTCCCGCTATCGGTGGCGCTGGGATTTGTCCGACGCTCAAACCGGTAATGGAAATGGCGTGGCGGATCCTGGCGAACGCCTGTCCTTGCAGGTCGTCGTGGAAAACGTCGGATTGGGCGCAGGGGGGAGCCCGGAAATTC
Source organism: Klebsiella pneumoniae (assembly GCA_945861065.1). Taxonomy (GTDB): domain Bacteria; phylum Myxococcota_A; class UBA796; order UBA796; genus SXOB01. The sequence continues at coordinate 83,134 of CAMASI010000003.1, forward strand.
GGCTGAAAACCGCTGCCGGTTCCGCGATTGACCTCGCGGACGCGAACCTGACGGTGGGCACTTGCGAGGGTGAAAAGTGCGTGCCGACCTTGGCCGGCGGCGACCGATTTGTGGGCGTGATGGAGATGCGGGTACAAGCCAACGCGGCCCCGGGCTCGGCCCTGTCCTTTGACCTGCTGTTGGAGGACGCGGCCGCATGGGACGCGGTGGCATTGGACGAGTTGAGTGAGTGGCAACCGGTGTGGAAAACGGCCGTTTCTTTCCGCGTCGGGGATGCGCTTCCAATCGGTGTGGTGCGGGAACCCCCGGAAATTACCCTTTCCAGGACCGCGCCGCTTCGAGAGGGACCGGGACGCGGCACGATATCGGGTGTGGTGGAGGACGCGGGCGGAATCGCGCATGTGCTCATGTTTGTGGGCGGCGACAAAGTATTCCACCAAGGCAGCGGGGCACAAGGCGCCGTGAGTTCCGTTCCGTTCACCGCCGATATTGACTTGCTGGAGGGTCGAAACCCAGTCACGGTGGTGGCGATCGACAAGGAAGGACTGGTTTCAGCCCGTTCCGCGGTCACATGGGTAGAGGTGGGACCTCTGGCACGGGCGGCGCCGTAATTTTGCGGATTTGCGAACGCAGTCGATCGATTTCATCGCGGTAAAAATCGGGCGCTCTTGGGCCGAGCAGTCGTTGTTGACGGAGTCGGTTCGCCAACTGGGTCGCCGTGACGACGTACAAATCATGGTCCACGCCCGGTGGCGTCCAGTCCGAACGCACCCGGCGCCACCAGGACGCGATGGCGTCGGCGTGTTCGACCGGCAGCAAGCCATTGGCGGCCTCGGCACGAAGTTCGGCGCGAATACTCGCCGACTGCGCGAGCACACACGCTTCGAACAGGCCGAATGCCGTGGCAAGCTCAAATGGGAAAATGAGTAAATCAAGTCGGTAAAGGCGTCCACCGGCTTGCGACAAGTGTTCTGCCACTAGAAGACCGTTCCACGTGCCGTGAATGAGGACCGCAACAGCGAGACCGACCAGCCCTAAGCCTACGGCCTTAAAACCGCCTCGAAAGCGACCGAATCCGATTGCCGCGCCTACGGCCGCCGACGCCGTCCCGTGCATCAAGGCGCTATAAAACGTGCGAATAACGACCGTAGATCCCCAACTCCACGCGTCGCCCGCCTGTCGAACGAAATAAACGAAGTTTTCCGTCATTCCGAAGCCGAGGCCGGCGACGGCCCCGTACACGAATCCGTCTGCGGTATTGTCGAAGTGTCTGGTTCGCGAAACAATCGGGAGGATCAGGGCTTTCGCAGGCTCTTCCACCAATGGCGCGACGATGGCGGTCCCGATGGCGAGCGTCCATGCGTCCACAGAGCCGACGGGGAGCAGCATCCCTGTGGTGGCGGCTACGAGCGATTGGCCCACCATGGAGCCCGGGATGGCAAGCATGATCGCGCCGAGTGCGCCCCAGGCAAACGTCAGCGCGACGAGCCAGAGCGGTTCACGGTCGTAGCGATCCATCCACCAGACGGTCCCCACAAAACCGAGCATCGGGATGATGGCACAGACCGAGGACAGCGCGAAGAGGACGAATTCCACGCTATTTCTTCTTCTTGCCCTTTTTCTCGTCTTCCTCCGGGCGCACAGGAACCTCGATGTCATCGAGGTTTTGCTCGTCCGCCACCACGGGCGCAACGGGCGCGGGCGGAGGCGGCACCGGCTCGGGCGCCGCGGGTGGGGGCACCGGGACGGGTCGACGGACGGTGGTCGGACGCGGGGCCGAAGCGGGGGCCGGAACCGGAACTGGCGCCGCTTCTTCGACGACGTCTGCCGCGCCCTCCGCCGGGGTTGGCTCGATGACCGGCGCTTCGACCACGGCTGGGTCGGCCGCTGGCTCTACGGGCAGCACCTCTTCTTCAACAACGGCCTCTGTGGGCGGCGCTTCAGTTGTGCCCATGGCGTCGGTGGCCGATTGTGTCCATGCGTCCAGGTCGATCGCGCCGCTGGCGTAGTAGTACCATGCGGCGCCACCTCCAACGGCGGCGAGGGCCAGCACGCCGACGCCGAGCCCGCCGATGACCAATGCGCCCACGCCGAGCATCATTCCTTTCTTCAAGGCCGCCTCCGAAAGTGCGGCTAACCGTCGTTTCGACGGGCCGCGTGTAGGCATAGCGTGAGGCTGACGAGGCACATGAGCGAGGTCGCCGTCGGGCCGGGGGTAGGGCATACGCCCATGAGGAGCGCCCAACCCACGATGTTGTGGAGGGCGTGGGCCACGGCAGAGGCCAACAAGCCCGCTTTCCAACGGACGAGGCCCAACGCAAATGACGCAGGAAGAAGCGCCAGGGCGTGCACGGCGTCGAGATGCCAGAACGCGAAGGCCAACGAGGTGGCAAGCCAGGTCCGCCTCGCGCCGAATGCGGACTCCAGCCTGGCCCACAAGGCGCCGCGGAACAGGAGTTCCTCGCCTAAGGGTGCTGCGAACCCGACGGCGGCCAGCCAGACCATGGAGGTGGTTCCAGCGGATCGGGAGATCTTGTCTGCGAAATCCGCCACGTTTGAACTGCCGCCAAGCCAATCAACGAGCAAACCGGCGGTCGGCATGACGAACACTGGGGCCAGCACGATGAGCGGCGCAACTTGGCGATTTCCGACGCGAAATCCGACAGCCAGCGCGATTCCCACGAGACCGAGGTCTTGGAGAATCAGGAGTGTCGCCTGGGTCCACGAGGGAAGGCGAGCGGGGTCAATGCCGCCCAGGGTCGCCCCAACCTGAGCCGCGACCGCGACGGCGATCAGCCAAAGGAGGACCACGAACATCAGGCGGGCGGCCCAAACAACGGCTGGCATCCCTGGCGGAATATCGTTGTTCGCGGGTAGGAGTCGGATTTCGTGCCACTGTCGATCCGCGGCGCGCGGGAGCACAATCTGGCTGGTGTCGATCTGGACCTTCCGTTGGATGCGTTTGTCGTGTTCGTCGGGCCCAGCGGTTCGGGCAAAACGTCGCTCGCGATCGACACCGTGCATGCCGAGGGACGACGCAGGTACCTGGAGGCGCTTGCCGGTGGCGGTCCGCGCGGTCGGTCGTTGCGCAGGCCTGTGGTGGACCGCGTGGACGGCCTTCCACCGACATTGGCGTTGGAAACCGGGCAGGCTGCGCCGAGTCGACGCAGCACGGTCGCGGACCTGACGCAGATTCGGCCGTTGCTGGACGTCGCGTTGGGTCGCGCGGGGACCCTGCATTGCCCGAAGTGCGGCACGGCGGTTGTGACGTCGACGCATGACGAAATTGTGGGCGCCGTGTTGGCGCTTCCGGAGGGCACGCGGCTGCGCGTGGAGGTTCCGATTCCGACCTCGGGTTTGGCCGACGCGGTGAAGGCAGGGTTTTCGAGGGTTTCGATCGACGGCGAGGTTCGGCGACTGGAGGACGTCGGTGTCGTGGCTGCCACAGCGGCGGTGCGCATCGTCGTCGATCGGATTCGGCTTGGCGAAGAGCGTCGGTCGCGTGTTCATGACGCCGTTCGTCTTGCCAGCCGAGCGGGGTCCGGTCGGGTGTTTGTGGTCACGGACGACGGCGAAATCAGCTTCGTCGATCGACCGCGCTGTCTGTCCTGCACCCTCGATTTGCCGGCGCTTTCGCCCCGACTGTTTCGTTCCGGCGAGGTGGACCCGTGTGCGGCGTGTGCGGGCTTGGCGGTCACGGACAAAGGCCCGTGTGCGCCCTGCGAAGGGACGGGACTCGGTGCGGCCGCGCTCGCCGTGCGGTGGGGAGGGCAACGACTGACGGATTTGCTTCACCGTTCCGCGGAAGATTCGGCGTGGGAATCGGGGCCGACGGACGGCGTTTCGGCACCAATTCGCACTGTGTTGGCGGAGCGGATGGGCTGGCTGAAGCGGCTCGGAATCGGGCACCTGCCGTTGCAGCGCCCCGTGCACCAGACTTCTCAGGGTGAGTTTCAGCGGGTGAGGCTGGTCGGCTTGCTGGCGACGCCGTTGGCGGGTGTGTTGTATGTGTTGGATGAACCGGCCGCGGGTCTCGGGGATGCGGAAGCTCGTGGAGTTGCGGCGGCGATTCGCACGCTTGTGGTGGGCGGGAACGGGGTGTTGGTGGTGGACCACCACGCCGTGGTGATTGAGGCCGCGGACCGCGTCGTCGAATTCGGTCCTGGCGGTGGTCCCGACGGTGGGCGGGTCGTGTGGGACGGCCCTCCGGACGCCTTGGCGACTGCGCCTACGGCAACGGGTCGTTGGTGGGCGAGCGGGCGGTTGTTGCCGTCGTTGGCGTTTCGGGTGGGCGAATTTGTGGCGATTGCGGTGGCAGAGGGCAGAATCGAAGGCGTTGTGCGTGGGGGTGTGCAGCTGATTGTGGGGCCGAGCGGGAGTGGGAAAACGCGGAGGCTTGCGGCGTTGGCGGCAGCCGTCGAGGGCGGGAAAACGCCGTTTGAGCGGGTGGTGTGGGCGGACGGCGCGGGGCCTCGGGGCGCTCGTTCTACGCCGGCGTCGTATGTGGGTTTATGGGCTGTCCTTCGGGAGTTGTTGGCAGCGACCGCGTCAGCGAAAGTCCGGGGCTTGGGCGCGGGCGCGTTTTCGCTCAACCAGCCCGGCGGTCGTTGTGAGGCGTGCCAGGGGACGGGCGAACGGCGCGTGGACCTGGAGTGGCTCCCAGAGCTGTGGTTGCCCTGTCCGGTGTGTGACGGGAGGCGTTTCGCTGGAGATATTCGGGAAGTTCGTTGGCACGGGCTGGATGCGTCGGAATTGCTTGAACTGACCGTGACGGCGGCCAGGGCTGTGTTGTCGGGCGTGCCCAAACTCGACCGGGCGCTCCGTGCGATGGCGGATTGTGGACTCGGGTATGTGCCGCTCGGCTTGCCCACGCGCAGTTTGTCGGGCGGCGAGTCCAATCGTCTGCGCGTGGCCCGCGAATTGGCCCGGGGCGGGATCGATGGCACCACGCTGGTGTTGCTCGACGACCCCACGCGGGGGTTGCATGCAGTAGACGCGGCGGTGATTCTCGCGTTGATCGATCGGCTGGCCGAATCGGGGGCGGCGGTGGTCGTTGCGACCCACGACGAGGCGGTGGCGCGGGCGATTGGCGCGCGAAGTGGCCAACCAAAGCTCTAAGGACGAGACACAGGACCGAAAATGCCGTGGGATCACCACGCGTCGATCCGGTGGAACAGCGATGGTGTATACTTCGAACCATGCTGTGGTTTGGCCTCATCGCTGTGGCGTGCCGCGCTTCGGACGAGGCCTGTAAAGACTGCGATGGGGACGGCTTCGAACGGCCGAGCGACTGCGACGACGGGAATGCCGCGGTCGCGCCCACGGCCACCGAGGTGTGCAACGGCATCGATGACGATTGTGACGGGCTTGTCGATGACGACGATCCGGGGCGCGACGTGGCATCCGCCACCCTCGCCTGGTTCGATGCCGACCTGGACGGGTGGGGAGATGCTGACGCAATACGCTGGGTCTGTGCCCTTGGTCCCGGCTATGTTTCGGTGGCGGGTGATTGTGAGCCCGACCGGCCAGAAGCCCATCCCGGCGCGCAGGAACTGTGTGGCGAGGGCGTCGATGAAGACTGCGACGGGCTGATCGGCGCTGAAGACCCGGACCTCGACCTGACGGGCCTCACGCCTTCCTGGCAGGATGCCGATGGCGACGGTTTCGGGAACGGGACGCTGGACCCGGCTTGGTGTCTCGACCCCCCTGGTTCCGTCGGAAACGGGGATGACTGCGACGACGCGGACCCGTACCTCCATCCCGACACGACGTGGTTGGCCGACATCGATGGTGATGGCGCCGGGGCGGGCGAGCCGGTGGCTGGCGTCGGGTGTACCGCGCCCAGCGCCGGGGTGGTTCCGTCGGGCGAACTGGAGGACTGCGAGCCGGACGACGCGTCGATTTCGCCGAAGGGTTTCGATCGGCACGCAAACCTCATCGACGACGATTGCGACGGCGTCGTCGATGAGTATGAGAAAGTCGATGTGGGCACGCTCGTCACGTCGGAGTGGGCGGTGGACGCCACTTGCGTCGGCGTCTCCTCGATGCTTGGCGGCTTGGACGTCGACGGGATTCCGCTCCTGCTCGTAGCGTGCGACGGGCCAGATCTCGAGTGGTGGCGCGTGCAAATCGGCGTTGCAGACGCCGGCGAACCGTGGCTGGTCAGCACGCCCCTTTTGCCTCTGGCACCCGTCGCTGCCTCCATCGACACCGATCGGGACGGCTGGCGCGACCTGATTGTCGGGCTACCGCAATGGGGCGGCTCGGGAGCCATCGGCGCGTTCGGTTTATTCGGGGATTCTGAAGTATTGACCGGCGAATCCTCAGAGGGCGTCGCGCGGGTGCTGTTCGGAGAGGTCGGCGATTTTGTTGGCGGTAGCCTGGATGTCGGCGACCTTGATGGAGACGGCCTGGAGGGTGTCGTCGCGGGCGCGGCCATCGACGAAGAGGGTCCCGTCCTGGGCATGGACGGTCCATGGCTGGTGGACCTCAGCTTCGCGGACGTCGGGTGGCGGATTGAGCCAGAATACCCTGGACAGGGGTTCGGGAGCGCCTTGGCTGTGGTCCATGATTCGGATGGTGACGGCCTTGGGGAGGTCGTGGTAGGCGCCCCATCTTCATTGTGGTCGGGTAGCGCCTTCTGGTTTTCTCCTGCGCCGATGGGTGCCGTTACCGTGAAGGAGGCCTCGGCTGTCGTGGTCGGCGGCGGCGGCTTTACAAATTTTGGGTTTGCCCTTTCGGACGTAGGAGATGTGACCGGTGATGGCCTCGTCGACACGTCCGTGGGCGCCCCACACGCGCAGGGGAACGCGGGCGTGAACTACGTCTTCTCTGGGCTCCCCGTGGACGGTATTTCTGCGAGCGACGCGACAGCGAGAACCGGCGGCGATCCCGACCGTGCGCAATCCTGTGGAATTCAGCAGGTGGAACTCGGAGACGCGGACGGGGACGGATTTGGGGACCTCGTTTTCGGCTGTCTCGAGAGTTTTGCCCTGTGGTTTGGGCCTGTTTCCGGATTTATTGGGGTCGAGGACCTGCCGCTTCGAGTGGAATATCCGTACGCAGCGGCGGGGCTGCCTCCGAAGGCCTTGGACGCAACCGGCGACGGGTCTGTCGACCTGCTTCTAGGTTGGTCCATGGTGGACGCCGCCGGTGCTGGCCTGCTTGGGGGACCCTTCTAGCAGCCTGTCGGAGATTGCGCACCTGCTGCAGGAGGCGATGCCATCCGCGGGACTTCGTCACGGGGACCCCACCCTCGGTCGGAGTGCGTCAAGCACGCCTTCCCTCGGGTTGCACCCCGTTCCTCGTCCGGCGGCGGCCTCACCTCCCTCGCGACGGTGCTCACCGCTCTCAGCCGAAACGAGCAAGCTCGTCTCGGCGGAACCGCTATCTCCGACAGGCTGCTAGCGGTGACCGAGCCGGTCGAGGAAGGAGCGCCATCGTTTGAGATCACGCCCGGAGCGCTGCCTTCGCTAGCATCAAATCCCCGTGTAATGGCGCCTCGACGTTTCCCGCTCGACTCACATGCACAAATGGGCGCACCAGGCCCGCCTTTTCGGCAAAAAAGCTCGCGGTCCGAGGGTCGTGGCCTGCCACCGCATGGCCTGACCCCTGAAGCGAAGAGATCGCCTCGGAAAGCGGTCCCGCCAAACGGATTCGCACCAAACTGTGGCCCGCCAACACCGCTTCTCGCGTGAAAGTCGAGCGCCCCGCCCTGCCTCTTAGGCCCGTGTTCCCGAGCACCAGCGCCACCACTTCGGTGGGACGCCCCTCGGCGCCCGATGGACCGCCACCCCAAGGGCCCCGCGCGCGCCCACCCCGGACGGGCCACGACAACACGCGCTCCCCGCGCTCCAGCGTCACTACGGTCTCGACCTCCGGTGTTTGCGGAAACAAGTCGACTGGCTCCACGGAAACCACCCGCAATCCGTGAAAAGCCAACACATCCAGGTCGCGCGCCAACGTCTCCGGTCCACAGGACACATACACCAGACGCTTCGCGGTCGCGCCCAATCGGGCCAGCGTCGCTAGATCCGCACCCCTTCGGGCTGGATTGAGCACGACGGCGTCAAATGGCCCTTCCGGCGCCACATCTTCGACCCGCCCCGTCAACACGGTCGCTTGTCGGGGCGCTCCCAGCCGCGCCGCAGCCGCCGCCTGAGGTACCTCTTCCACCATCACCACACGTTCGCACGATGGCGCCAACATCCGACCGTAGGCCCCCACGCCGGCGTAAAGGTCCAGCACCGTTCGTGCCCCAGCGACCCCGCGTGCGACGCGCTCGTGCAGCGCACTCGCCTGTCGAGGATCCACCTGGAAAAACGCGCCGGGCGTCAGGTTGTACCCCGTACTTCCGATCCGCTCGGGAATGCTTTCAGCCCCTTCGACCACCCGCGGCGACCTGCCCATCACCCGACGACGCTCGGGGTCCGCCCGACTGACCGCAATGGAAACGAGCGCGGGCAGCCGACGGCGCAAATCCCTTAGGGCCCGAGGCCCGCCCGGAATTTCGGCCCCGACGGTCGCCAACACCAGTTGCAGCGCTCCTGTGCTCGACGACACCCTGAGGTCCACGGAATGCACCCCGTCACGACCCCGCAACCACCCCCGAACGATCCCCAAGGCCTCCCGAAGCGAGGGCGTCAACACGGGGCAATCCGGCGTGTCCAACACCTGCTTGCCAGTTCGGTCATACAGCCCGACCGCGACGCGATCCCGACTCACCTGCACCGGCAACTTCAAGCGGTGCCGATACCCCTCTGTCCACGGACTCGGGGCCACTTCGGGAACGGGCGGCAAGTGCCCAAAAGCAGCGAACGCCGCTACGAGACGCTCCCGTTTGATCGTCAGCTGCGCGTCGTAAGGCCGGTCGAGGAGCGGGCAACCCGGACAAGCCGGGTGGTGACGACAGTGCACCGTCGCGCTCAACTCACAAAGTAGCGAGGCGGGATGAAGTGAGTCGAGGACCCACCCGCGACGCGCGTACCCATCAGCGCCAGCGCGCCATTCACCACGTCGTCCTCGGTGAGAACGGTGTGCGCTTCCAGGTGAAGGCTCTGGGCGATTCCCGGAATGTTTTTCTGCCCCAATGCCAGAGACGGGATGCCCGGGTCTCCCTGCACAATCGCTCCCTGTATTTCGCGAACAAACCCACCAAATACGCGGTTTTCTGCCGCGACGATCAGGCGCCGCGTCTTACCCACACTGTTGCGTACCAAGTCGAGGTCCGGCGGAACCAGCGTGCGCAGGTCGATGACCTCTACGTCAACACCTTGTTGCGCCAGCCGTTCAGCGGCCGCCATCGACGTCCACACGGCGCGGCCCCAAGAGACCAACGTCACGTCGTTTCCTGCCCTACGAACCACGCCCCGCCCGAACGGCACAAACACGTCCGGCAGAACGGGAATCTCGCCCCGCATGATTGACTTTTTCAGCGTTGCGATTTCCCCCGCGTCCACCGGTTCCCCCGGGAACGCAGGTCCCAACGCCTGCCGGTACATCCATTTCGGCTCAAGGCAAACCACTGGCCCGTCATACTCACCCGCCGAAAGCAGGAGACCTGCCACGTCAAAACTCGTCGAGGGCATGAGCACCACGAGGCCGGGGATCGACGAGAAATACCCATCCAGGGACATGGAATGGTACATCGCGCCCCCGCCAAACGGGTCGGTCGGCATCCGAAGCAGGAGCTTCGACCTCGCCTGTCCCAGGTTCGACCACCGAATCAACCCGAGGTAGACCAACCAGTGAAAGGCGTTCAGGGAATAATCCCCGAATTGAATTTCCGGCAGCGCCATCAAATTCGGGTGCATGCCAAGACCCGTAGCAGCACCCAGAATCAAGGGCTCATTGAGCGGACTGTCGATGACGAGACCCGGATGCCGTGCCGCGAGGCCCGCCGTAGCGGTCATCACGCCCCCCAACCGACCCACGTCCTGCCCGATGACGACGCCATTGTGACGGCTGATGAGCTTGTCGATCGTGGACCGAATCGCACCTGCGTAACTGACGTTCGTGGTCCGTCCCGCCTCGACCAGCGTCTCAGAGACACTCGGAAATGGCGCATACATGTGTTCAAACAAGGTGCTCGCGTCCGGATCCGGATCCGTACGAACGACGTCCATCGTCTGCCGAATCTCGGCGTCCTCGGTCTCCATGATTTTGCCGAGTTTGTGATGCGAAAAAAAGTCCCGACCTTGTCCCTGTTCGCGGGTCATGCTGTCGTCTGGGCCGAGCACCCCGCGCTCCGTTAGCAACGCGCCAAACGCGATCAAGGGGTCGTTCTGGCCCAGGTCAAACGTCACGTCAGCCGCGGAGCTGTGCCCGTTGAACCTCGGCAGGTCTTTCACGTGTAAGAAGGCCGGTCGCTGCTCTGCCCGCACATAGGTCGCACAACGAAGCATCGTGTCGTAGCTGTCGAAAAAGTCTCGCCCGTCGCAAGAAAAATGCGCCACGCCAAAGCCTTTCGCGTACGCATTGAAGTCGACGATTCCCCGTCCTTCGTTCGGTTGGGTCGAAATCGCCACGCCATTGTCGGTCACCATGACAAGCAACGGGAGATTCCACACGCTTGCCGCATTCATGGCATCGTGAAGGTCACCCTCAGCCGTCGTGCCGTCTCCCAGGATGGCCATGGCCATTCCATCGGTGATTCCCTGCTTCTGGTACCCGAGTGCCCAGCCCGCCGCTTTGCCTAATTGCATCCCCACAGGGGATTGAACCGGCAGAATCCCCACTTCTGGAATATTGAGATGGTACACCATTTGGCGACCGCCACTCATTTTGTCCGTGGCTTTGCTGAATTGTTGACGCAACATCCGCGCCGTGAAGTCGGTCACGCCGTTGAGTTCACACCACATCGAACACAAGGCGCCCGACCGGTAATGCGCCACAAAACCGAAGCGGTCCGGCCCAACGACCCGATGGAGCGCAAGCGCGGTCGCGGTCCCGTGAACTTCTTCACCGGGACCCCAAATGGAGAATTTGACCTCCCCTCGACTCACGAGGCGGACGATCTCTTCTTCGAGTGCCCGCGAGCGTACGGCAACCCGGTACGCGTGCCGCAACTGGTCCGGGGACAGCGCTACGTGTTCGGAAGTTCCGTTCTCCACGCGCCCAGACGAGACGACGGGGGCGACGATGTGCATGGCGGCTCCGCAACCCACCCGAGCGGGCGGGCACGCCGTCTAACCCTACAGCGGTGCGCAAGCTGGGGCCACGCGCCGGTGCCACGTTAGCGGCCGCGTCCGCTGGAGGACGCCTGGCAGACCGGTCCGCTATCGTCATTGGGGGCGGGATCTCCGGCGTGTTGTGCACGGGTGCGCTCGCCCGGGCGGGCTTTCGTGTCACCAACTTGGAGGCACGCCACCTGGGCGCCGGTTCGAGTAGCCGGACCGCCGCTGGAATTCGCCAACAATTCGGGACGGACGCCACGGTCCGGGCGATGCGCTACTGTGTGCGATGGTATCGCGGATTCTCCGACGAGACCGACGGGAACGCGCTTCCCATCATACAGAACGGCTACCTGTTTCTGTTCGACACGCCAGAGGGCGAGCGGATTGCCGAGCAGCGAGTCGCGGTCCAACGGGCCGCCGGCCTTTCCGAGATCGAGTTGCTCCGCCGTACCGCGTTGCGCAGCCGCTTCCCGTGGGTGGGCGAGCACATCACAGCGGGCACCTTCTGCCCGACCGACGGTTTCCTCCTTCCTCACCTGGTGTACATGGATGGCGCGGCTGCTGCCAAACGCCTCGGCGCGACCTTTGTGCAAGGTGCGGCGGTCATAGGCGCATCACGGCGCAACGGTCTGTTGACGGAGGTGCACACCACACGTGGCAACTTCGCAGCTGACGTATTCGTGGACTGTACCAACGCTTGGACGCGGCGTACCGCGGCGCTGCTCGGCGCAGAAGTGCTGCCGGTCGATCCCCTCAAGCGGTACCTGTGGATGTTGGGACGAGGAACGAGTTTATCCGCCGCCGATTTCGGCCAGATGCCACTCGTCATCACACCGTTGGGCGCGTATTGTCGTCCCGAAAACGCGGACACGCTGCTGCTCGGAAAGCTCAACCCCGCGGAGCCCGAACCCAATTTCACCTACGAGGACCAGGATCGGATCGATCCAGCCATGGCGCACAACACCGGCGTGGACGCTTGGCCGTGGTCCGCCTGGGCCGAACTCGCCGAAGCCTTGCCCCCAATGGCCGAATTGGGGGGCCTACTCGCTACGACCAGCGGCTACTACGCGACGACGCCGGACCACAATCCGTTCTACGGCTTCGACCGGCAGCTGCCCAACCTCGTGCGGGCGGTGGGATATTCTGGGCACGGCGCGATGCTCGGACCGTTCACCGCCGCCACTGTCACCGCATTGTGCGAGGCGGGTCACGACCTCGACGCGGTCAAACTCGACGGGGAAACCGTCTCTCTGGCGTCTTTCCGAATTGGACGAGAGCCGAATCACCCCGAAGCGATGGTGATCTGATGCGCCGTACAAGAGCAGGATTCGCTGTTGTCGCGGGCGGTCTCCTCGCCGTGCTGCTCGGGCTGTGGCTCCGACCGAACACGGGCCCCAGCTTGACCGGCGAGGCCCTCAACGTAGAGGAGGAAATTGCGCGAAGAACACCGAAAGGTCCGACATCACCGCCGCCCGCCAACGCCGCCGCACTCATTCAGCGAGCGATAGAACGGGCGGACGATCCCCGACCGGCCGCTGAACCCAAGAAAGCGCTCGATCCCGACACAGTTTACGACAGCGATCTGCTCGGAGCTGCGCGGGCCGCGATGGCGCGCAAAGAAGAGATCTTGACCTGCCTTCGTAAGCAGGAAGCGGCTGGCACCACGCTCCCCCAGCGCGTCAGCATCCATTTCCAGCTCGAAGAGGCGGGCGAAGAGAGCCGAGCTTTCGTCTCTCTGGACCACAAAGGCGACCAGAACAACGACATCGCCGATGCCTGCCTCAAACAACTCTTTGCCGACGTGCGGTTCGACGAGTTGATGGGGCTCGCCGAATTCGTCTGGCCCTTTCCGAGCGCGTGGCTCGACGAGGAACCCACCGACTGACGGTGCCCAGGAGCGCCGGGTTAGACGCGCCCAACCGCAGAGGTGTCCTTGTTCGTCCTGTTGTGCACCGTCGCCTATGCCAGCAGCCTCGACAACCTGGAAGTGGGCGGCGCGTGGGGCACACCGACTGCGACCAATCCGACCGCAGCATGGTGGAATCCGGGCGGACTCGCAATCCGCGATGGTTTTCAGTTGTACGTGGAAGGCGCCCCGACGGTGGCCGGGGTCAAGGTCGTCCGGGACAATCCCGACTACGGAACCATTGACCCCGCGAATGCCCTCGACCTCGATGGCGACGGCGACGACGAACTCACCTATGACTACGGCGGCGAAGAACGTTTCACCTACAGCGGTGTGGCGCCCTTTGTCGGCGCCTCCTTCAGCACCCACGGATTCGGCATCGGTGCCGCGCTTGCGGTTCCGACGGCCCGCGGAGGGTCCTCGGACCAGGAGATGGGCCCCAGCCGCTACGCACTTCGTGACGGCGACATCACCGCAATTCACGCCATCCTCGGCCTCGCCTACGATATCGCCGACAAGGTAGCGATTGGTGCCACTGGGAGCTTTGTCTCCAGCCGATGGGACGCCAACATCGATACCGAAGTGTTCAGCTCCTACGGCCCTGCCTTTCGCGACCAACTCAGCAATGAAACCATCAACGCTACCTACCAAAGCGGCTACATCGAAGACCCATCGTACACGACCACGTTGGATTTCGACGTTCTGACCGATACGACCTGGACCTTCGGCACCGGCGTTCTGATCCACCCCATCGACAAACTCGACATTGGAATCGCCTACAACCACGGGATTTCCGTCGTCAACGAAGGAGACGTCGCGCTGCATTTCTCGTGCCCTCCGCTCAACGATGGCGCCTCCACACTCGCTGCTGGCCTCACCGGCACGTGTATTACCGATCCTGATTCGGGCGAACGAGTGCCCGCGACGCTGAACGGTACCTCGAGCGTGGGCTATTCGTTGCCCGGTCGCCTCCATCTCGGTGTCGCACTTCGCCCCTCGGACCCGCTTCGCCTGGAGTTGTTTGGGGCCTGGGTCCGGTGGTCTGCATTTACCGAGTACGACATTTACACGAATATTCCGTCGAGCGCGGTTCCGGTCGAAGACCCCGTGCTCGCTCAGTTCACTTCGGATCTCGTGAGCCAGCATCGGGCGTGGGCGCGTGACAACGTAGACACATTCTTCGTCGCCTTCGATACCAAAGTGGAGCCCACGGAGAAGCTGACGCTCGGGGGCCGGGTGATGTATGACCACGGTGCGGTTCCTTCGGCCGCGATGTCTGCAAATAACTTCGATATGCCCTCCATCATCCCCTCAATCATGGGGCAGTTCCGACCGTCCAAAGCCGTGGGCATTGGCGCCTCCTGGGGCCATACGTTCATGACGAAGCGGGTCATTACTGACTCCGCGTTCGCCATTTTTACGTCTGAAAACTACCCGCCGGAGCCCGGGCGGTATTTCTGGCCCGAGAGCAACGGAACCTACACCGGACATATCGATCGGTTCGGCGTGTCCCTCATGGTGGGCCTCGGGGGAGAAAAAGACCCGGTCAAGCGGGCTGACCCGAAGAAGAAACCCGATCCGGGTCCACGTTGAACCGGGGGCACCGACGACCCGAAGGACCCGTCGTATTGGCCATTCTCGACGGGCTGGGGATCGGCGGAGGCGGCGAAGATGACGCGGTCGCCACCGCCCACACCCCGCACTTGAAATGGTTGGCTCAGCATTCCGCCTACCGTACGCTCAAGGCGCATGGCCTTGCCGTCGGCTTGCCTTCTGACGCCGACATGGGGAATTCCGAAGTCGGCCACAACGCCATGGGCGCTGGCCGCGTGTTTGACCAGGGTGCCCGACTCGTCAATGACGCGTTCGCTACCGGTGCGGCGTGGTCCAGCCCCACGTGGCAACGTCTGAGGGCCGGGCGAACGCTTCATCTGCTCGGCCTCCTGTCCGACGGCAACGTACACAGCCATGTCGACCACCTCTACGCACTGCTCGCCCGTGCACAGGTGGATGGCATACAGCGCCTCCGGTTGCACCTACTCACCGACGGTCGCGACGTATCGCCCCGGAGCGCACTCACGTGGTTGGAGCCACTCGAAGCGTGCCTCAAGGCCCACAACGACGCCGGTCGTGATTGGGCCGTCGCGAGCGGCGGCGGTCGCATGTTCGTCACGATGGACCGCTATGAGTCCGATTGGTCCATCGTACAACGTGGGTGGTTGGCGCACGTGCACGGCGTCGGGCGCACCTTCCCCTCCGCTACGGCGGCTGTTCGCACGTTTTATGCCGAATCTACGACCGGTACGGACCAGGACCACCCCCCTTTCGTCATCGTCAACGCCGCTGGTGAGCCGACGGGTCGGATACTTGACGGTGATTCCGTATTACTTTTCAATTTCCGCGGCGACCGCGCCATTCAGTTGTCTCGGTGTTTCGAGCAGGAACAACTCAACGCGTTCGATCGAGGCCGGCGTCCAAACGTGTTTTTTGCCGGAATGATGCAATACGACGGCGACAACCGCCTGCCTTCCTATTTCTTGGTCGCGCCACCGGTCATCGACGGTACCGTCGGCGAGTTGTTCGTTGGGGCGGGTCTGGCGTCGTTCGCGACCGCTGAGACCCAAAAATTTGGCCATATCACCTACTTCTTCAACGGAAATCGCTCGGCGAAGCTCGACGACCGCCTCGATCAATGGCAAGAAATTCCTTCGGATCGCGCCCCTTTCGAGGAGCGGCCGTGGATGAAAGCGGCTGAGGTCACCGACGCGGCCATCGTGGCCATCACCTCCAATCGGTACCAGACCGTGAGGCTCAACTTGGCCAATTGCGACATGGTCGGCCATACCGGCGCCCTCAACAGTGCGCGGTTGGCGGTGGACGCGGTCGATTTATGTGTCGGGCGCCTGATCAACGCGGTACGATTGGCGCGCGGGGTCCTCGTCGTGACGGCAGACCATGGAAACGCAGACCAGATGTGGCAACGAGACAAAGCGGGCCGTCCAGTGTGCGAACCGAACGGCGCGCCGATCCCGATGACCAGCCATACGCTCAATCCCGTGCCCTTCGCTGTGGTTGATTCAAGGGGTGCTCGCACGTTGCGCGGCGACCTTCCCGGCGCCGGCATCGCTTCCGTGGGTTCCACGTTGCTCGCTTTGTGTGGCTTGCAGGTTCCAACGGGATGGGAACCGAGCCTGCTGGACCCCGAATGAATACTCTAAGCGCGCTCTTCACCGCTGGTTGCACGGTCGTTGCCAACCTCGACGGCCAAGTCCCGGCCGACAACAGCACCGACACAACGACCGACACGGTTGAGTCGTCGCCGCCGCCCACCCAAACCGCAGGCGAAAAGACCCATCTGCCACCTGTCGAC
The DNA here is from genome assembly GCA_945861065.1 of Klebsiella pneumoniae. Lineage (GTDB taxonomy): Bacteria > Myxococcota_A > UBA796 > UBA796 > SXOB01. Next base: position 99,584 of record CAMASI010000003.1, read on the forward strand.
GCCGGGGATTGCAGCATTATCGGCGTATTCTGCCAACTCGCATCGGGCGGCGGCAAGGTCGTCGAGCGTCATCCAAACGGCACCCTCGTGCTCGCTGGCACGGTCGGAAACGTGTTGGTTCGCGCGCCCTCGTGTGTGAATCTTACCTATGAAAATGTGCTGGCCGTCGCGTGGGAGGTCGACCCGGAGCAGCTCGTCGGGTCCGAACTACAATGGTACGGCCAGGGCCTCCTTCACACGGCAAACCCAGTGGAGGACACCGACAACAGCTGGCTGGGCTCGGTGACGATACCCGAATCGGTGTACGGAATTCCCGAATGCAATTCGGAGCTGCGGTCGTTCATCATGGACGAGTTGCCCTCCGACAGCTCAGACTACATCATGCAATTCACCGCCCAGACGACCCGATTTCTCGCTGGCAGTGCAGAATGTCCGATCAACGGAACCGAAGCCGATTCGGGCTAACCCCGAGGGGGGCGCGATCCCCACAAGCCGGGCCCGGCCCGCTCCCGGTCCCGCTCCCGGTCCCGCTCCCGACCCCCGCTCCCGGCGTCGCCCCTGGAAGCGTCAGCGATCATTCTGGAGCTTCTTCGCCAAGGCTACGAGCATCGCCACGACGCGA
>CAMASI010000004.1 GCA_945861065.1 Klebsiella pneumoniae
CCGGTAGACACCTCCTTGCCTGCACTGATCGGGCCTCGGTTTCCAGCCCTTTCGATCGCCGAAGACATCGCGATTGCGAGGATCACGTTCGATGCGGGGGACTTCGGGGACCCAGACATGACGAGTCGCATAGGCGACCTCAACGGGGATGGGATCGCAGATCTGGTGGTGGACAGTGACCTTTCAACGCCGAATGACAATGGAACTTACATCTTTTTCGGACCCGTTGTGGGTACGTTTCACCGCGAGGAAGGGGATCTGTTTCTTCAGTGGATTTCCGCTAACCCGGCGACGGAGTCCGCTGGCGATGTGAATGGGGACGGGTTTCCAGATCTTCTGGTGTCCGCGCCGCAGTACGCTGAACCCGGTAACAACGCAGGAACCGTGTTCCTGTTCGACCCAACGGACTTTTGAGGGCTAAATGCTGCACACATTCTTGCATGACGGCCTCCTTCGCAGGTTTGCGCTGTTCTTCAGTGCGGACCTTCCTAAGCGTGCGACTTCGGACCCGAAAAGGCTGCCAGTGCTGATCATTTTCCTGCATGATAGGGTCCCGTTTCAACCGCGTCCCGCAGAACTTCAACTTTCTCAATAAGAAAATATCAAAAACTTCTACCCCAACTTGCGCACCCGTTCAGACAACTCAAAAGAGAATCTCGCAGAGACGCAGAGACGCAGAGCTTCAGTGCCATCCCGCTGTAAACGCCACCCCCTAGACCCTTCTGTACCCCCCAGCCGGTGAAGCGCGTGTACATCCCGAAGGCGAACGGAAAGCTGCTCGCACGGGTTTAGACCCGGGCGGTCGGCCCACGGGCGGTTGAGGAGGTCTATGCGAACCTTCGCATGGGCAACACGGCGGTGTACGACGCGGACTTGCAAGGCTACTTCGACTCGATCCCGCACGACAAGCAGATGAAGGGCCTCGAAACGCGGATCTCCGACGGTTCGATGCTGCGCCTCATTCGCCTGTTCCTGCGGGCACCCATCCAGGATGGGAAGAAGCCGCCGACGCGACCTGGAGGCGGCACCCCACAGGGGGGCGTGATCTCGCCGCAGCCCACCTGGGCTAAGGCCCGACTCGTGCGGCATGCCGACGACTTCGTCGTGATGGCGAGGTACATCGACCACCGCATCATCGGGTTCATCGAGGAGAAGATCGAGGGTCGGCTCGGTTTGGTCATCAACCGCGAGAAGACCCGCGTCGTGCAGGTCAAGAGCGAGGACGCGACGCTCGATTTCCTCGGCGACACGTTCGCAGCCACCAACGTGGCGGCGGCCCCTGGTACTGGCGAGCCGAGGCATCGACGAAGGCGAAAGTCAGGGCGCGTGACAAGCTGCGCGACCTGACCAGCGCACGGTTCTGCTGGATGCCCATCAAGGACGTCGTAGAGCAGGTCAACGCGCATCTGCGCGGCTGGCTCGGCTACTTCTCCAAGGGGTATCCGGCGAGCGTGCGCTGGGACCGCGTTCGAGTCGCAGAGGGGCGCATTGTCGGACACCTACGGCGACGGAGCCAGCGACCCTTTCGGCCTCCCGAGGGGGTTAGCTTCTGCCAGCACGTACATGACCTTGGTCTGATCGCGCCGGTCGGAGGCCGACATGGCTGACCTGTGCAACGCCCATGGCGACGTGTCCGGGTACGCCGGATGCGGGAAATCTGCACGTCCGGTGTGATGGGGGCGGGGGGTGTCCGGGCTCGGCCCGGCCACTCCGCTACCCTACCGCGATCCTGCTCGTCGAGCCCGACCAGGACGAGGTTCTGCACGATCAGGTCGGCACGGTACCCCTCGTCGAACGTGATGCCGTCAAACGTGATGGAGATGGGCACCTGGCGGGCAACGACGAGTCCACGTTGGCGGAGGACGTGGGCCGCGCAACCTCGTAGACCGACTCGAGTAGCCCGGCTCCGAGTGCGCGATGCACGGCGATCGCCGCGCCCAACACCACGGCGGAGACATCGTCTCGTGCATGCGTCCCCGTCTCCCATCGCCGCTCGCCAGCGTACCCAGCGCCTCGCGCGGCGGGCCGAATCGAGCCCTCGATACGGACGGTTTATTTCGTGGCGGGCCCTAAGTGAACGGCATTGGCCTTAATGGGGGCCGGTGTCATCGATCCAGGGGCCCTGCGTTTCGCTCGATAAACACGAAGTATTCCGAAGGGCTTCTAGGAGGGGGTCGCAACAGGCCGGCGTGTCCTCGCATGAACCCTTCGTCCACGGGTCATCACGGTATGCGGGATCAGTGCACGTATACGACACTGAGGCGCACAACCCATCCGTCGTGACGAAGCTGAGGTGGCCGCCGCCGTCGAGCACGCAGTCGCTCTGCTGACACGCCCATTCGTGCCAGTATTCAGCCGGACGCAGAAACGTTCGCTTTTCATGGCAGAGCCGATCGGCGCTTGTGTCCACGACCGAAAGTTCAACGGGCACGAGGCCGTCCACAACAGGGACCTGGCATGCCCCCGGCTCGGAGGCGATCACCCCACTTGCCGGCACGCAGCCAGCAGCAGCCAGTGCCCAGCGAATCACTCCGGCCTCACTTGAAATGCCATCAGCGGGCGCTCCGCCACTTCCCGATCGTTGTCCTCGGCAAGTGCAGCGAAGTAAACCCGATGGCTGAACGGGCCGCAGCCCTCACCGGATGGAGACGAAATGTCACGTCCGATCAAGCGAATCCCGTACTCATACGCTCCCGGTTCATCGAGGTAGAGCCGCTGCCGGTTGTCATCCGAATTGGCGGTGACCACGGGGGACCAGACACCAGCGACTTTTCGAATGATCTGTAGGTCGACGAAGTCGTGCACGCCGCCGTCGTCCCACCTGCGGTCATACCACCACGTCACCACCTTGATGAAATCCTCGTCGCCCGACAGCGCCGCTGGTCCACCGGCAACCGACAATGGGATTTCGGTAATGCCACCGAAAGGAACACAGGCCCAACCCGTCTTGTACCGCGCAGGTGGATCCATCCATGCCCCCTCGAAGCGCCGCAAATGCAGCTTCCCTGCGCCCGTCAGTCCGTCAAAACCGTTCACCATTAGCGCTCCGCCCTCGTCATGTCGACTGCCCATCAGCAGCATGTTCGTATAGAGAAGACCGGGGTCGTCAATCATCGCAGGATTGGAAAAAGTATTGTAGAAGAAATCCCTGAATAACTGCGCCGCCCCAGTGATTACAGGCGCCGCGGCGCTTGTACAACAAAAACTGCTTGGCCCTGTGCCCACGCCAGGCCACTCCACGCCGTACTCGTAGTGGAAACCCAGCGAATCCAATGGCCACATGTAGTACGGGTACGCATATTCAAGCATGGACGGCGCCATGAGTCCTATGATCGTGCGGCCGGCGCCCTCTGCGGAAGTACCGCCGCGCGAAGTTCCGAGGTAGAACTCTTCGGTATGAGTCGTGCTATTGATCTGATATGCGCCCACGGGAAACACACCTAATGCAGCCCCTGGGCTACCCATATTGCAATCTCCTGGCGTAGCAAATCCGTCGTTTTGCCCGCGGATTTGAATATTGCGAGACCACTTTCGTAAAGAGCGTTGTAATCCTTGGAATGCGAATCGTTTCCGCGACAAAGCGTATCGGAGGTGTAGCTGAAGGACATGTTGGCGACTCGAATGCGCTGAAGCAGAACCGAAAATGATAAGTGCGACATTGATGTCGTGCCGTAACCCTGCACCAGCGCGCCTCGTGCCAATCCGGAACGCATTCGGCGCTGAAGCGGGTCAGAAATGAGCGGGTCCTGCCCAAGGGAGATATCGCCACCAATGATGGACGCGACAGCGGTCGAATGCTCATTCGCCTCCTTGGGGGTAATGAATGGGTCCGGCACAAACGGGAGGAGACACATGCCCGGAGGCAACGCCGGGTCGTATGGGCAGTTCGTGACGCGGGTCGCGCCGGCCCCGTCACGGAAACCCTGGTGACCCACCAGGATTTTGTCCCCGTTGGGCTCCAGAACCGCCGTGTGCTCGAAAGCGCTTACAAAGCCGTCAAGCCCGTACTCCGTGAATTGCCATGACTGCAAAAGATCCTCAAGTTCATAGCCATCCACGTCTCCCCCATCGACGTACCACGCGAATCCTGCGTCGTCCGAGCCGGATTCCCCCGCACTGACAGACTGTACGTTGTCAGTGAACTCAAGCGCGGCAACTGCGTCTGCGGGTAGCTCGGCCCGAAGTGTTCCTGCGAGCCCAAACCGGGACAACACGCGTCCGCCAAGGATCCAGATATCCTCTTCCAGCTGATCCAGGGCCGGTGCCGTCGACGCCTCTCGGTCGGCAATCCATTTCTCCCTGACGGCATACGCGTCTGAGATCGTGACCACCTCTCCTCGGGCGGCAGCGAGCAGTAGGGCGCCGTCGGCTGTGGTCCCGTCGTCGAACGCAGATCGCGCGACCGCGATTTCAACTTCCATCCAGGCATCTGGCGCTAAATCGGCGGCCGCGCTCAGTACCTGTCCCATGTTCGGCGCGCCAAAGTACACCACCTCTTGAACTGCCCTCAGGTCGGGGTCGATGGCGGGCGTCATCTCGGCGCCTGTGGCAACGTGTGCAGTCCCATCAGGTGACAAGTCGATACCTGCGAAAAACACCAACCTCGCCAGCTCCTCAGGGCCGACATCACCTCCCAAAGCGACGGAACTCAGCAGTTCCTGGACGTCGCTCTGCGTCACGGGGTGACGGTACAACTCGTCGAGCGCCACACCGGACGCGCCGGCATTAGCGAAGAGAGTGAGAGAGAGAGAGAGAGCATTGATGTCTCCGCGCTGCGGTAAGTCTAGCACGCAACCGCGTCAGCGCCCTTCGCGGACCAGATTTTTTTTGGACGGGTCCATGTGTGTACGTCGTAGGTGCCGGTCGGCCGGGCGGAATCACTTGAGGTGGCGATTGCATCGGGATCGGGCGGAACGGGGCGATGGGTCTCGGGGCCCGTGACGTTCGCGCTGCGGACGGCCTCTCTGCGGTCTCTGGTGCGCCAGGCCAAGCCTGGCTGATCTCGTCAACTGTGACGTGTTGACCATGTAAATCACTTGCTCGACATGAAGACGGCGGCGCCATGGACGAGGGCAACCTCCCCGTGGGAGCCGCGGAGGACCACCGCGAGGGGGTCGCTCGCCGAAAGGCGGGGGTCGAAGGCGCGGGCCGCAAGCACTTGAACCCGATTCGGCCTCGTTACGAACGTTGGAAGTGGCCTTCCTCCCAGAGAATGGGCGGCTGCCACCGGCTGTGAAGACAGCGAGACGTGCAACAGCCGGGCTTGGACGAACCCGCTGCGCGGGGGCCCTGCTGTCGTAGTGCGAGCGGTACGGGCTCCCGGGTTGCGCCGGCCGACCTGATGTGATCCGAGCGCCCGGCGTCGGCCGCCGCTCTGCACCGCCAAGGACGGGTTGGACGTCGCGTGCAGACGGGCGACTCCGGCTGTGCCGCGTCCAAACTTAACTTTACCGGGCGCGGCAGGAGACGGCGAGGGGACACATTCATGACCGTATGGCCGCCGACCTTGTACTGGCCGGCCGCTCGGAGTCGACCCGCAAGAGCTACCTGCGCTGTGCGCGGGCCTTCGTCAAGCACTTTATGCGGTCGCCGGAGGACCTCGGTGAGGCGGAGGTGCGCAGCTAACTTTTGCATTTACGCGCTCGGAAGCTGTCTGTGGGCCACGATCTGAAGCATCTCGCCGCGTTGAAGGTGCTGTTCAAGGCGCTGCGTCGACCCGAGGTGACTGCGAACATCCCGTGGCCACGCATGCCGCGCCGTCGGCCCGACATCCCCACGCGCGAGCAAGTGGCGGTTGTGCTGGCCGCAGCGTCATCGCCTTACTGGCGCGCCTTTCTCACGACCGCCTACGCCGGTGGCCTGCGTCGCATGGAGGTCGCGGCGTTGCGCGTTCAGGACGTCGACAGCAAGGCCGGCCTCCTTCGCATCGCGTGCGGCAAGGGCGGCAAGGCGCGGGAGGTCATGCTCGACCCGACGCTGCTCGCCGTGTTTCGCGCCCACTGGCGCGAGCAGAACCTCGTCGGCCCCTGGCTCTTCCCGGCCCGCACGCGACGCGGCGCTTGGGCCGATCGCGCCGGTCGGAGGCCGACATGGCTGACCTGTGCAACGCCCATGGCGACGTCCGGGTACGCCGGATGCGGGAAATCTGCACGTCCGGTGTGATGGGGGCGGGGGGTGTCCGGGCTCGGCCCGGCCCCTCCGCTACCCTACCGCCTCTGCGTGACCCCGTCCCGTTTCAACCGCGCCCCGCAGAACTGCAGCTTCGTTCCCCAAAATACATCATGTCTCCCCACGAGATTCCTGGAGCACTTTGGGATCCGTCGCTTTTCGCGGCGCCTGCGGGTGCGCCGTGGACCCCCACGCGGTACATTCCGGGCCAGACGAAGGTGAAGGCTGTGCACATCGCGCCGCAGGGCATCGGCTTTGGGGGTCCGGCGTTGGACTACCCGGGCTGGGTGGACATCGCGCGGCACGCGGGGGAGGACACGGGCCTATGGAATCACGTGGCGGGGCTGGCCTCGGCGGTCCTCCCAGACGACGACGTTGCGATGCTGGCTGCGCTGGTCGGAAGGGTGGAGCAGATATTGATCGATCAATTGTTTACAGCGGCACTCACGCAGCTTGACTACAGCGGCGTGCAGTCATGTTCAGCCTAGGAGCGCAGCCGAGCACCGGAGGGAGTGGGCCTCGGGCGCCCATGACCGAGGAGCGCAGGCAAGCGACAACGGATCAACGCGACTGCACACCGCAGTATACCTGCGATCTGGTGGACTTCGAAGGGGACGGCACGATGGAAGTACTGCTGGGGTCTCCTGATTACCCCGATGTCACGGGAGACGGCCTGGTGACCGTGGTCGGTCTCGATTGGTAATTCTGGCCCTGGCCTGTGGTCCGTCCGGGGTGGAAACCGGAATCGATGTGCCGTGGGACTGCGCGGCGCTTCCAACGGCCCCGTTTGAGCAGGAGTCCTTTCCGGCCATTGCCAACGAGGACATTACGTTCGACGCTTCGGGCAACCTCGTAGGCGCAGATGTGTTCGCGAACCTATGGCGAACGGACCTTTCCGGCGCGTCCAGCATCGTGCTTCCCAATAGCGGGGTTACGGCGGGGTTAAGGCTGATGCCCTGGGACGGGACGTTGGCGTCCGCCCAGTATGCGACCAACGCGATTTATCGAATCGACCCCATTTCAGGGGCAAGGGAGTTGTTGGTCGCCGGACTCAGCACGCCGAGTGGAATTGAAATTGGCCCCGACGAATCCATCTGGTTCGGCGAACTCAACGGCGATCGGATCCAGCGCTATCATGTGCCCACGGGCACGCTATTTGTGGTGGCCGAGGGCTTGCTCCGCCCCAATGGGCTGACCTTCAACCGGGACTTCGACCAACTTTATGTGGCAGCGACGGATGAGAGCCGCATTTATGTGATCGATATCGACCCAGTGTCTTTCGAGGCTGTCGGAGAACCAAGAGTATTTGCGGAAAATGCTGGTGAAGGAATCGACGGATTGGAGGTCGATGCGTGCGGAAACGTGTACGCGGCTTGGTGGTCCCAGGCCCGCATCGATCGGTATGGACCCGATGGGTCGGGACCGGAACCGATTGCATTCTTCCCAGAGGCGAATTTCGCCTTAGGCAATTTTGCCTGGGGCGACGTTACACATGGATGGGACCCGGAGACGATTTTCATCGTTGAAACGGGCCTAGGTACCGTGCGATCCCTTCGACTGGGCGTCGGCGGAAAGACTCGATCGGCTACAGCACGGTGAAGTTGGAATGGCGGTAGGTCAATCCAGGCGTCGTGAATTCTGCTTCCGTGGACCAATCGCCCGCGTCGCCGTGGGTCTCATGAAACGTTCGTTCTTCGACTCGGCTCAGGGCTGGTACGACAAGAACACCGCCAAACGCACAATCTGCGGCCCAACCAAACCCTAGCCCACTGGGGTCGACAAGATCTGCCGCGGAGACGAGGCAATCCGGGTTTATGTCCACGAGCACATCGACGGCGCACGGATTCTCGGCAACGCCGTACACATCGAAGCCGGGCGCACAATCCGTTTCACAGGTACCGCCTGCGTCACGGACTTCGATGAACAGGCGGACGTCGGACGTGAGGCCGCCGCCGGGACACGAGACCGGCACGCCAGTATCAGCGTCGGCATCTGAATCTGCGTCAGCGTCCGAATCGGAGTCGGAGTCGGAGTCGGCGTCGCTGTCTGAATCGCTGTCTGAATCGCTGTCTGAATCGCTGTCTGAATCGCTGTCGGAATCACTGTCACTGTCCGAATCGCTGTCGGCGTCGGAATCTGCATCGGTGTCGGTGTCACTTTCGGACAACTGGGGTTCTGTCGGTGCCTCCGGCTCGGGCGCAGGTGGCTCCGTATAGACATCGACAGGGGGCTCTTTCGTCGTACATGCGAACAGCGTCAAGGTGAGCAGCATCAAATCCTCCTGCATCGCCGATCTGCAACCGGTGTGCCAGCGCAAGGGCCGAGTCGGCTGCTTGATCCTAATGGGTGGCGGTCGCGGGGCTCGGACACGAACGTCGCGCTTATCCGCGTGCCAACAAACCGAATCTCAGCCCACCACCGGAGCTGATGTACTGGGTCCTCCCAGTTCGTTCGAGAATGCCGTCGAGGATGATTGCACCGGCAAGCAACCAGTCGGCGCGCTCAGGGGCCGCAGGCGCCAACGCGCGGCGCTGCTCTGGCGTGGCTGTGAGGAGGCGATCGACGAAGTGGGCCAAGTGCTCACGGGTGACGGCAGTGCCGTGGATTGCGGCGCCGTCCCAGGCCGCCAGACCGAGCACCATGGTTGCTAGCGTGGTGGCGGTTCCGGCAACACCCACGACCACGGCGGGGCGAGGGTCGAACACGATGCGCTGCAACGCCATGTCTAGGTGAACGCGAAGGCGCGTGAGGCCTCCTGGGTCGTACAATCCAGGTTCCCGACCGAATAGGAACTTCTCGGTGCTACGAAGCGTTCCAACTTCGATGGACTCGCTGACGACGACGTGTTCTCCCTCCCCCAACACGATTTCGGTCGAACCGGCGCCGACGTCGATCACCAGCAGGGGTCCGCTGGGCAGTAAAAGGTCTCGAACGGCGCCGAGCCAGGTCAGACGGGCTTCTTCGGCCCCCGAGGCGATTCGGACCCGAAGCCCGAGACTGCGCTGGACGCGCGATATCCACGTCGGGGCATTCATCGCGCGCCGGGCGCCGCTGGTGGCGACCGCTTTGACGGACCAGGGTTCGACGGAGAACTTTTTTGCCGTAATGACGTAATCGGCGAGCACAGCGTCGGCGGCCCTGAGCAAATCCGGGGCGAACAAACCGCGGTCGCCAAGTCCCTTCCCGAGGCCCACCACGCGCGCCTCGTCGTGCAGGACGGTGCCTTCGGCGTCGCAGACGGTCAGCAGAATAGAATTGCTGCCGATATCTATGGCGGCCCGATTCATGGAAGCCACTTTGGTTGGCTCCACCCTCCTGTTCGCGTGACGGGGGTCTGGTGGTTTCCGTCCGCGGTCGTCACCCAGATCTCCGACCTACCGGATCGCGTGGACGAGAACAGCAGGTACATGCCATCAGGACTCCAGGCCGGGTCCTCATTGTCTCCCTGGCCCTGCGTCAGCCTGCGGAGGTTCCGGCCATCCACGTCTGCGACGTAGATGTCAAAACCACCGGCCTCCCGGCTCACAAACGCGACTTGGGTTCCGTCCGGGGAAATCGTCGGGTCACCGTTATAGTCCCCGGCGAAGGAGATGCGCTTCACTTCGCCCGAGGCCATATTTCGAAGGTAGACTTGGCTTCCGCCCGAGCGCTCTGAGGCAAATGCCAACAATTGGTCGCCTGGCCCGAGGTCTGGCGACACGTCAATGCCACCTCCCTTGGTCAACTGTTGAATCGTTGCGCCCGTCTTTCCATCGATCAGGAATAAGTCAATCTCCGTGTCAATCGTGCGAGCGACGACCAATCGCGTGGAATCGGACGTAAATTCGGGGCTGATATTGACCCCCGTGATGCCAGAGACGATGCGTGTGCGGCCGCTGGGGAGGTCCTTAACGTACACGTCGGCATTGCCTTTCCGGTACGACGTCCAGGCGATTTGCCGGCCATCCGCAGCGACGTTTGGCGACAGGTTGATGCTGCCATTCCGCGTCACGGGCGCGGCGTTCCTTCCGTCCAAGTCAAGGAGGTAGATTTCTTTGTTACCCCCCGAACTGCCGACGGCGGCAATGCGCCCAAGAAATAGGGCATCGCGGCCGGTGACCGCTTTGACGACAGCGCCTGCGACCGCGTGTCCGATGGCCCTGGGTTGCCGGCCATCCGCACGAAATCGTTTTGATAGTAGAAGTTCACCTGTCGCGGCGTAATACAAATACAGGTCGCCGCAGGCCCGCGGCCCGCCAGGGTCGCACGCGGCATGCCCGGGCGGTAAATAGCGCGTCTTCACCAATACCGTGGTGTTCACCATTTTCCACGGGTCCCAGCTAAAACTTCCGGGCTCCACCCCTTTGCCCTGTTCGATAAATGAATTGGGATCGATCAGCGAAAAGTAACCGGACATGTCGAGGTCGTGGTACAATGCGTCCCACATTTCGCCCGCACGGCCGTCGGGATCGCCGCCCGGCGTTTGTGGTAGGGGCACAGCGACGGGAAGATCGGCACGACCCGGCACCTCGATGAGAATTTGTGCGACGGCAAACGAGGCCATCAAGAGCGCGATCATCTTTCTTCCTAGGGGGGAACGAAGTTGACGAGGTAACCGTCGCGAAGGAGGTCGCGATACCGTTCAGGGGGCAAGGGAATGGTGGCGACTTCTTCTACCGCTCGGATGGCGGCGGCATCGTAGGAAGGAACGCCAGAAGATTCCTCGACTTCATGCGCCAGTACGCGACCGTTGGCGGGATCGACCACGATTTTAACCCGACAATGAATGCCTGGGTTGGCGTCGGCAATCGACGCCAATGGACGAAAACGCTCGCGGAACATTTGTTGCAGACGTGCCACATAGCGAGCCCATTCCGGGTCCGTGGGATCCCCGTGGCCGAATCCCTGAATGGCCGTAGTGGCGTCGCTATTTGGATCGGTAGCGTCTCGGTTTACCGGGCCGTCGGGCGATAAGCTGTCGACCAGGGCGGCCCGATTTAGTTGCTCTACGAGACGCCGCCGTTGGAGGTCGCGGTCGGGTGCTTCCACAACCTTGGGTTTGTCCGTGTTGAACACGAGGTCCGAAGCCTTGACGGCCGCTTCTGGGACGGGTTCGGCAGGCGCCACCGCATTTTGTGTACTTTCTACGGGGACGCTGGAAGCGCGGTCTGGATGCGCTTTGTTCGATTTTGGAAGCACCACGAGGCTTGCCTGCATCGAAATCTTGTTGAGGTCACGAATGGCGCGGTTGTCCCCGCACTTTGTGGCGAGCAGCGTTACGATGAGCATGATCGACGCCGTGGCACCGTGGGCGAAGACCGAACAGCCCATCGACCCGATCAATGCCACGGGTGTGGTCGCACTCACTTGGGGGCCTCCGCTGAGGGGTCAAACACCAGTCCTACTCGGGGCATGCCCGCTTTCTTCGCCACAGCCATGACGTGGGCCACTGCGCGGTAGGGCACATCGCCGTCTGCACGGAGGAAGATGGCCTGATCGGGGTTCGCCCGCGCGATGGCCGAAAGCTTCAGCGACAGGTCGTGTTCGTCGAATTTGGACTCGCCAATCCAGTAATGGAGTTCCTTATCGATGCTGAGCACCAACTGTTCGTCCTCGGGCGCCTCGAGCGGAGGGGCCTCTTCGCGAGGAAGGTCTACTGGAACGCCACTATTCTCTAGCATAGGCGCCGTGATCATGAAAATGATCAAGAGCACCAGCATGACGTCCACCAACGGTGTGACGTTGATTTCGGCGACGACCTGGCGTCCGCCGCTACCGGTATTCATCGCCATGATGCTTGCCTAACGAACATGGCGTTTGACGATGTTGAGGAAATCTGCAGAAAAGTTTTCCATTTCGGTGTTCAGAATCCGGATGGACGCGTGAAAGTAGTTGAACGCGATGACTGCAGGAATGGCGGCCACGAGCCCGACGGCCGTGGCGATGAGGGCGTGGGCGATGTCGGGGCCGACGACGTCGATGGTGGCCCGCCCTGTCGTCCCGAGTTTCTGAAAGGCCCGCAAAATGCCCCAAACGGTGCCAAATAGGCCAATAAAGGGGGCTGCCGATGCAGTTGTGCCAAGAAATGTCACGTAGGATTCGAGGCTTGTGCTTTCGACGGAAGTCGCTCGACGCAGCGTGCGTGCGAGGTTGTCTGTGGCGTCGGCGCGTGCAGGGCTGTCCTCATTTGCGGCGGTTATTTTGGCCAATTCCTGGTAGCCCGCTCGAAAAACCTCGGCGACTGGGCTTCCTCGAAACGCGCCGGCCTTTTCGTATACGGTGTCGAGGCGCTTGCTCGCCCAGAACACCTCTAGGAAACGCGCGGATTGCCGTCCCGCGGTACGGAGGACGAAGGCCTTATATAAAATGATGCCCCAACACACGACGCTCATGAACATGAGGCCGACGAGTACGAGCTGTATGATGAAGTCGGCCTCCCACACAAGGGAGAGGATGGAGTCGGAGGCGGCGAGGGGGACGGGGTTCAATCGGGTACTCCGGCGGCCCGTGCTATCGAGTGGACGGGCCTTTCACCATGAAGCGCAGTTTGTGGCCGCGCGACCCGGTCCGCGAATGCGCGATTAGGGGATTGGCATGTGGACCCTGATCGTCAGCCTGACTTTCGCTGCGCCTCCGGCGGTGGTGTACGTACCGCGACTCGACGTCGTTGGGGCTCGAAAAGCGGAGACCCGGCAGATGGGGTGGATGGTGCAACAGGAGTTGGTCGCGGCCGCGAGACGAGCGGGGTTTGATGCAGCGCTGTCCGACGACGACGAGTGTCCTTCGGGCGGTTGCCCGTCTGTATGGTTTGGCGCGTCCGTCGTGCGGGAAGACAATGGCTGCGCCGTGACGGCGCTCGTGGGCACAACCGGCAAGAAAGAGGCTGTGTTGGTCCCGTGGGTGGGCACCATTCAACTTACGGCGCTCAATGTTGGATTTCGCGAACCGCCAGAGTCGCTCCTGACCGTGCGCGACTTCGTGCCGTGCGACCGCATTCTGACCAGCCTGCGGGAGGGGGGCCAGCGTGTGGAGGAGATGGCGCGCTCGATGCTCGGGCCGTGATTGGCTTTGGAGCGGGCGGAATCCTTGCGCTGTTGTGGAGTGCGTGGGTTGCTGCGTTCACCTTGTGGGGACGAAAGAGGGTCAGCGTTGTCCTCGGCGCTGTCGGGGCGTCTGCTGGCCTTTCCGTGTTGACGTCTTCCAGTGCGCTGGCAGTTGGCGCGGGCCTCATCGCTCGTTCGGACCCAACGACGAAGGTGGGGCACGTCGCGGAAATGATCCGATTGGCCTGGACGCCGATGGCCGCGCTCGGGTTCGCCGTTGCGTTGCTCGCCGCGAGTTGGGCTTGGTCTGAACGGCCAGCGGTCCGGTCGGGTGTTGTCGGCGGCGTTGCGGCCGCCATTTCCGTGGGTGCGGGCGTGCTCGCGTTGATCGCGTTGTTTGCGACATGGGTGGACCTGCAGACCCTCTCCGTTCGTACGGAGGGCACCCGCTTGGGGGTCGATCTCGCCGTCGTTTTGGTCGTTTGGAGTTGGGCGGCTACCGCGGCAGCTATTGTGGCCGGCGCGGTGTCTTGTTGGCCCGTGAAGAAGCCGGTCTCGACCGGCGGACGGCGAACCAACAGCTGAGCACGCCTAGCCACGATCCGGATCCTGTCGCTGCACATGTGCAGCTGGTCGCAGCCTCCGAGGGGGCGTCGGTGTCCGGGGTCGGGGTGGTGGGTTCGTCGACGCAGTCCTTTTCTGGGTCGGTGGATCCCGGATTGACATCGGCATGCTGCTCGTCGCAATCGTCGGCGTTGGGGGCCCAACCGACGCCCGGCAAGTCACACGAGACCACGGGCGCCACGGTGCTCACGTCGGCTGTGCCGTATCCGTCGCCGTCTAAGTCAGGGTACCAGGTGGGGGCTTCTACGGTGTCCGGGTCGTCTACGACGCCGTTGCAGTCGTCGTCGGTGTCGTTGCACAATTCGGCCGCACCGGGGAACACGTCGGCATCGAAGGGGGCGCAGTCCAGCGTGCGGACGACGCCGTCACCGTCTACGTCGTAGACGGCTGCCCAGGTCAACGCGTTGACCACCAACTGCCACCCATCGTCGCCTGCGGCGCCGGTCGCAGCCGAGACGGGAGACAGGTTGAGTCCGACCACCAAGCCGGTATTGCCGGGGCTGAGGTGGGCCGCGAGTGCGTCCCCGTGCGCCCAACTCCCGTCCACCGTTGCAGCGACGGCGGGAATAGTGCTCGTCACGATGGGGAGGCCCGCGGGGTTGCCCACATCGGAGATGCCGGCCAGGAGCGGGTGTGCGCTATCCACGGACCCGAGGGACAGCGGTCCGTCGTACACCTCGAACGTCCCGGAAAATGGTGAGTACGCTGCGGGAAAACGACCGCCCAGGCCGGCAACGTCTTGGGCGGCGACGGCTTCGACGACGCTGCCGCCGATGTCCACGTAGTCGGCGAGCCGTTCTCCGAGCAAGCCGCCATTGTCAAAGGGGGTGCGCGACCACACCAAGATCACGTCCGCTGGTGCCAGCGCGGCAAGGTCAGGCGTCGTGCCGCCGCAATCGAGGTCGGCGACCCCGACGAATGCGCCCTCAGCGGCAATGGCGTTCACAACGACGTTTGCTGACGAATCGGCAGCGCAAACTGCGACCGTTTGGGCGCTCGCAGGGGTGGGAACCAGGAGCCCGAGGGCAACGATGGGCGAAAACATCCGGGACCTCAGAGCGGCGGGGACTGGGCTTCGATGGGGGCTCGGTGCAGCGTGACCTCTCGCTCCCCGCCGGGCCCCGCGTAGCGGCGGGTGCCTTCCCAGGGGACGAAGGCAGCGGCGTCGACGGCCGTGGGGTCTAGAATGGGGCCCTCTCCGGGCGCTACCCGTACGGCGATATCGGCACCGGCAGTGGCGATTCCCTCGGCCGACAAGAGCGAGGCGCCGGGTCCGCCGATACGCTGTGCGAGCGCAGGTGAGCGCTCGGCCGGTGGCAGGCGTTCAAGCCAGCGTCGAAGCTCGAGGGCACCAGCGCCGGTCAGCACCCAAGTGATTTCGCTGGGCGTTTCGACAATGGAACTGGAACCCGTGGCCAGGGGCGAACGCTCAGGCGCGAGGGCCTCGGCGCCGGCGAGTTCGCTGCGCAGTTCGAAGGGCGCGCAAGAGGGACAACCCGGATCCAGCCAGAGGGCTTGGTCGTCAACGACGACCCGTACAAGGGCGTCGTCATACCCAGCAGGGCTCAACGCGCCTCCGGGCGGCCGATCCGCCGGTCGGATGAGGACTGCGTTTGTGTCGAAACCAAGTTGCCGTCCCCACAGCGCGACAATCAATGCGCCCTCGATCGGCGTGACGAGGCGCGAGCGAAGCGCTTTGGAGAGACGTCGCGGAAAGAGCGGATCACCTGGCAGTGTGTGCGCGACCACTGCTCGTTCGTGCAGTGTGGCCACCAAATCGGCTGCCAGTTCTCGGTTTCGCTCGCGGCCCCTCAAGGTGAAGGGCGCTGCTGGCTCGGGCATGGAAGCGACGAAGAACCGCCAGCCGAGTGCGTCGGAGAGCGCCTGCCGGTCGGGAAGCACGGGTTCTCCGCGTGCGGAGGTCAGCACCCAGGTCGTTGGACCGTCCCAGGCGACTTCGCCCTCGGGTGCGGACACGTCGAGCGATTCGCCGACGGGGCGCTCACCGTGGGTAGGGGCGTCGGGCGACCGATACCGAAGGGCGACGCGTGCTGGCGCTTCTCCGGGGTGCACGTCGACGCGCACGAGGTCGGGCAACCACTTGACGGTCGCGGCGCCCGCCGGTTCAACTCGAACCTCACCGGGCTCCGTCCCCACGCGGTAGGTTTCCCACCAGGTCGTCAGCTGCTGCGGGTCCGGGACCAGCCGAAGGTGCAGGTCCGTGCGTGCCGCCGATCCGCCACCAGGGAACAGCACCTCCTGCGGGTCCCCCTCCGGAATCTCCAGCGTCAGTGCGCGTTGAAGGTCTGCAACGGCTGCGGGCGGCGCGGGAGGGACCGAAGGTTCGGGATTCCCGACTTGCACACTGTCGCCTTCGACGCCGGGACCCACCCAGAAATCATCGCCATCCTGTTGCACAGCGCCGGTCCGAAGTGAGCCCGGAGCGCCTCGCAGGCGGGCCCACGTCGCGCCGGCTGGCGCCCAGGTGAAACCACCCTCCCAACGCCGTGTGAACCGGATGAGCGCCCGGTCGTCGGCCGACAAATCCTCTAGATGCAAGCGCACGATGTGGCCGCCGTGCGGGTCGGTGGGTCGCGATTGCCAGCGGATGCCCTCGAGCTTCGGATCGGCCGCGTCGACCACGCGAACCCGGCCCCCCGTTTCCACCAACGACGCGTTGGGCGGGACGACGATGTCTACGAACAAACAATTGGGATCGGGCCGGAGGTCGAAGCGGACGGATTCCAGCCACCGGTCGCCATCCAAGCGGACCTGGGTGTCGGCAAGGGTGAGAACGCACCCTACCGCCATGTTCACGCCGTTCACGCGGCGTCCAAGAAGGCGCTGATCTCGTCTGCGAGCGCGTCCGGTGCGTCATGATGAACGAGATGGCCGGCGCCAGCGATTCGGACTGTGCGCTGCACGGGAAGGTGGGACGCGCGTTGGTCGGCATCCGGGAGCACGAAACCGCTATCCGCACCGTCGATTCGCAACACGGGTGCCTTCACAGCATCGAGGAAACGTTCGAACAGGGCGGCTTGGAACGGCACGGGTGAGCGCGCCCGATGAAGCACATCCCAAGTCCACACAACGCTGCCCTGAGGGCCTTCGTCGGGCAGCGCCGGTCGCGTGGACCGGGTGGCGAGTGCCATTGCAGTCGCCGGTTCAAGCCGAGGATTGACGCGCCGCATGCGATCCGCAGCCTCTGCGGCCGACAACATCGGTTTGTGCTGAGGGGGGCGTGCCCGTTCGGCGACGAAGTCTCGGGCGCGGGAAAGGGCGCCCTCCGTGCCGTCAGGCGGACCCAAGCCTTCGACGAGCACCAGCCGCCGAACGGCGTCCGGGCGGGTGGCGGCGAGCAGCAGTGCCACGGTACCGCCCATAGAGTGTCCGACGACGTCCAGCGGGCCACCTAAGTGGTCGATCAGCGTCGCTGCGTCTCCCACATAGTCCCAGAAGTGGTACCAGCCTCCCCGCCCGACGTGTTCGGACCGTCCGTGCCCGCGTTGATCGGGTGCGCATACGGCCCTGCCGAGCCGCCTGGCGACTGCGTCCCAGGCCGCACCTTGCTCCAGGTAGCCGTGCAGAATGAGGACGGGGCGTTCAAGCCCGCCCCAGGTACACAAACAAAGCCGAGGACCGCGAGGAGGTGCGTCGAACCACACCTCGTGCAACACATCCGACGTCACGCCTCGAACCGGTAGCCGGTCCCGTGGACAGTGAGAATATGACGGGGTAGCGCGGGTTCATCCTCGATTTTCTTACGGAGCTTGAGTATCTGGTTGTCGACGGTTCGGGTGGCCAACGCTGCGGTGTAGCCCCAGACCTCTCGAAGCAGCTCGTCCCGACTTACGTCCCGGCCGCGGTGGGTGATGAGGTACGCCAGGGTGCCCGCTTCGTGTGTCGTGAGGTGCGACTCTTCTTTGCCCTTGATCAGCACGCGACGCCGCAGGTCTACGGTCACGTCGCCGAAGGCGAAATGGTCGGGTGTTCGCGGTTCTACGCTGCGCTCTCGGAGGCGCGCGCGAATGCGGGCGATCACTTCTCGAACTGAGAATGGTTTGGTGATGTAGTCGTCGGCTCCCATTTCCAGGCCCATGACCCGGTCGATTTCGTGGGTGCGGGCGGTCAGCATGAGCACCGGTATTCCCGGAAACTCTGCTTTGATCGCTCGCATGACTTTCAACCCATCCATCCCGGGCAGCGCGATGTCGCACAGAACCAGATCGGGCGTTCGACCGCGGACAGTCTGCAGCGCAGATTCGCCGTCCGGCGCGTGTCGCACCTGGAATCGTTCGTGTTGCAACGCGGCCACGAGGCCTTGGGCAATTGTCCGATCGTCTTCGACGATCAGGATATCTGCTTCCACCTACGGCTCCTTGTCGACGGTCAGGATGTACGGCCCGAGCACGTCTTTGGTATCGACGACGAGGAAAAGCGTGGCAGGCGCGCCGGAGAGGTTGGAATATCCGACGGCCTCCGGACCCGTCGTGGTCGTGTCGGAGCCCACGGCGCAGGATGCGGGATTGACGCAATTGTACATGAGGTAGAGTGCGCCGTCGCCGCCGGTCATGGACAACGTTGCGGTCAGCGTCTCGCCGTCTGCAATCTCGACTTTGGTGATGCTCTCGGGTCCCGGAACGGAGGTTTGTGTGCAGCCTCCTGCACCCGGATTTATCAATCCCGTGTAGGGAAACGTTTCTGTGTAATAAGTCCCTTCGGGCATCGCGATTGTTTGGAGTTGGGCGTCCAAACAATCGTCGTACATCTCCGGCTCTTCGAGCGTGTCGATGGTCAGGTCGAGCTCAAACGTCCGCTCGAGCAGGCTCGCGCCAAGGCCAACGCCCTGGTACCACCCGTCCAGGACCAAATACAAATCCTGGGCCTCCTCCGTCTGGTTGAAGTAGGTGAGGTATTCGATTCCACCTAGGCTCACGTCTGCGTCGGCGCCCACCAAGCAGGACGCCGCCTTGTCGCAGTCGGTGAGCAGGTAGATTGCGGGGTCCCCTTCATCGACAGTGTACGACAGACTCATGATGGTGTTGGGTTCGAGGTGAACGGGCACTATGCCCTCTTCGCCACCTTCCAGGTAGCCCGTGCATCCGCCGTACCCTGGGGACAAGTCGTTCCCGAACCAGTCGCCGAACTTCCCGTAGTACAAGCCACTTTCAGTGATTGGCGGTAGCAGTTCGGCGGTGGAACACGTGTCCACAATGATGAGCTCCTCTGCATCCCCTACGTAGATGTAGTGGCCAATCAGGACGATCTCGGACACGCTGATTGCGTCGAGTTCGTGGGGGCCGACAAGGCTTTTTGTGTGGGTCCACCGACTCATCGTGAATTGTACGTCGAGGTCGTCGGTATCAAAACCAAGCGCGCCCACGTCGAAAGCCTCGTAGCCGTCGTCTTCAAGCCAAAAGAGCTGGGAGATGCCCAAGGCTTCGACGATCAGGTAGATGTCGCCGGTACCGGTAGGGGTCCACTCGAACAGGAGGTCTTCCCCGTTCACGAAATCCACGTCGAATTTGTAGTCCGGGATGACGAGGTCCAAGTCCTCATCGATCAACACCATGGGGTCGTCGGCAGGGTCCGCGTCGTCGAGCAGGCCAGACCATTCTCCGGCGATGCTGACCGGGTAAGAACCGTACACGAGCGGATCGTCATCGAGAATTGCGGCGTAGTACGAACGGCCGTCGACTTCGTCGAACACGTAGGGCAGAGTGTACGGGCCGATAGTGATTTCGGTTCCCAAGTAGCGAAACGTAGGATTCGCCTGGTCGAACATCCGACCGTCGTCAAACGATACGGCTTCGCCCTCCTCCGAGGGGAGGACCTGAATGCAGGGGACGGGCGCGATGGCGCACTGCGCGGTGTTGAGGAAACCGGGATCGTCGTCAAGGAAAACGGCGTAGCCGTAGGCGGCGTTGTCGCGCTCAGGTGACCGACGACGCAGCAGAATGATGCTGCCTTCGTCGGATACGACCTGAGCCGACGTGCTGTCGTCAGGCCTGCCTGACGTCACGACTACCGTGTCGGAATCGGTCGTATCGGCGGGCGGTACTCCGCTACCTTCGGTCGGACCGCAAGCAGCAAGGAGGGGGATCAGGATCGCGTTGCGCATGTTCGCTCTGCTCACTGGTATGCGATGTCGAGGTTGTATCCGGCTGACGCGCCCTTGCTGTCCACGACGAGGTACAGGTTTTCCTGGACGCCAGATTCATTGGCGTACGTGACTACCTCGGCAGCATCGGTCGCCAGGTCGGCGCCGACCACGCAAGAAGCGGGGACGGCGCAGTTGTACATCAGGTATAGAACGAGGTCGGAGTCGGGCATCGAGGCCGTGGCGGTCAACGTTTCCCCGGCTTCGAGTCGAATCTTGACGAACCCGTCACCACCCGGCGCGGGTGCAGCGCAGGTGCCGTCGGGGTTGAGGTCGCTCACAGCGAGGGACAGATCGCCGGCAAAGCCGCCCGCCGCGACTGGGTCGGCCAGCATGGCGTCGGCACACGAATCGTGCAGCACATTGCCACCGACGACGTCCAGCGTGACGTCCAATACAAAGATGTCGGTGATTGAAGCGACCTCTGGGTACAAATAGCTGTCCAGCACGAGGTAGATCAGCACCTCTTCGTCGTCTGGATTGAACCAGGTCACAGCTTCTTCCCAACCTTGGTAGCCACCGTCGGCTCCGACGATGCACGTTCCCGGATTTGCGCACGCTGTCTCTAGGTACAACGATGCGTCATCGTTAGGAAGTTGGTACGTGACTGTGATCAACCCACCGGCCGGGACCAGCATGGGAAGGATGCCCTCGGCCCCCTGAGCGGGAAAACCCGTGCAGCCGTCGAGGCCGGGGTTGATCTGATCCCCGAATGCACGCATGTCGCCCCAATACGACCCGGGGCCGATGGGGGTGACAGCGGGTACGTCGGTGCAGGTATCCGCAGGAAACACTTCTGTACGGCCGTCGAGCTCCTTGTAGGACCCGTAAATCCATTGGTCGGATTGGCCGTTGAATTGAACCGTGTGCCCGTCGTCGGTGATGAGGGTTTCGGTATTCCAACGACCGATCATCAGATCGATTGTTTCGCCGTCGTCGATTCCGAAGTCGCTCAGGTCGAGCGTGTACTGGCCGTCATCCGCGAGCAGGTACAGGCGATCGGCAACCCAAGTGGAGACCGCGAGCACGACGATTCCGCTTCCCGATGGCTCCCAAACGAATTCAATCGGCGCCTGATCCGTGAAGGCGTGAAAAACCAGCGGATCGGGCGACGTGACGACCATCGGGACCGGCAACGTCAGCGCACTAGGCGATGAGAAACTCTCCCAGTCTGAGCCTTCCCACGCCAGGTCGAGCGGACCGCCTGCGAGCAGCGGGTCTACGGCGGCGTAGTAGCTGCCGAGTTCGGCGGCGGCGTCGAAGAACCACGGTGCGGACCAGGGTCCCAACGTGAGCGTATCGCCGACATACCGCGTAAACAGCTGATCGAGGATTTCGTCGTCGTAGTCGTCGACGCCGACCCACGTGTCTTCCGCGGTGGGCAGCGTTTGCGCGCAAAACGTCTCAGACTGCGATTGCGCCAGGCACATCGGTAGGTTGATCCATCCGCGCAACGAGTCGGCGAAGACGGCTACCAACGTGGTGTCGGCCGGGAGGTTCCCGGCTCGGCGACTTCGCTGAATCAGGGCGACGTGGCCCTCTTCGGGCGTTGGGAAGAACGTTGAGTCCGTGTCCGTGTCGGTGGCGTAGGTCGGCTCGAACGGATTTGTCCCTTCGGTTTGATTTCCAGCACCAAGCGGGGTGCACCCGGCCAAACCAACGGCCCACAGCCCGCGCACGGCGCCTCCCGACCGTTGCTAACGTCACCTTGCCGCGAATTCACGCCTTTGTGGTGGCCACGGGTAGGCGAATCTCGAAGGACGAACCGCCGTCTACCCCGGCAAGACAGGCCACCTTGCCGTGGTGCACCCGAACGATGGCCGCGACCTGCGCGAGTCCTAGGCCATAGCCGCCCGCATGACCGCGACCGTCGCCCTCTACTCTCACATACGGTTCGAAAATCGCAGCCCTGAGCTCAGACGGTACGCCCAACCCGTTGTCGGCGACGGTGATGACGACCACGTCGCGTTCTTGCCTCAAGGACAACCAAACGGTGGCGTCGATTCGGTCCTCTCGACGGTATTTCAGGGCATTGTCGAGCAGGCAGGAAACGGCGTCTCGGACAGCGGCCCCGTCGCCCATCACCGCATCCGTAGAATCCAGTTCTTCTGCGATGAGGCGGACGCCAGTGGCTTCAAGCCTAGGGCCCCATTCGTCTACGGCTTCCAACACCATCTCCTCCGGATCAAACGGCTGTGGGTTGGGAATCGTGGCTGCTCGTGCCACCGACAAGATCTCGTCGACTCGCCGGGTCAATCGGTCCACTTCACGGACGATTCCGTGCGCCATATCGGCATGTTGTGCTTCGTTTTGGAAGGCGCCCATTTCCAAGTTCTCGGCCATGACGCGGATACCGGCAAGCGGCGTCTTGAGCTCGTGGGTGACGCGGGTACTGAATTCGCGTTGACGCCGAAGGAGCGCGCGTTCCTGGCCGCCAGCCCTCGCTTGAGCGGCGAGCGCGATGACCCCGAGAACGAATGTGAGCAGTACGATGACGAATGGGACAATCCACCCCTCAGAGGCGCTGGCGATTTCGTCGTCCACTGCGCCCCTTCGGATTCCGAGACGCAGCCATCGTAGGGTGCGAGGAAGGCCGACGTCGACGATGACTGGGCCGCCGCGTCGTGCCCCCGCGACGATGTCGCCTCCGCCTTCCCGCACGACGAGGTGACTGCGCACTGAGGAAAGTTCGGGTCGGGCCAGCAACGTGTCGAGCAGGGCGGCGGGTTCGACCTGGATGGCGCCGCCTGTGCCGTCGGCATGCCACGTCGTGTACAAGGCAAACGGGTCAGCGCTGTACTGGTCCCAGGAGAATCTGGGCAAGGGGCTCGCATCTAACGATGGGGGGTCGGTCAGCACGCGCGCAGTGATCTCTCGCCACGCCGCTACGCGGCGTTCACAGGCTGCGAGGGCGATTTCTACCAGTTGTGCCGCGTCAGGGTCACTGTTTCGCCGAAGTCTGGGCAACATCGGCCAGCGGAGCAGATGCCCTAGAGCGGCAGCGTCTGGCGCGTCTAAGGAGGCGATTTCGGTGGCGTTTCGAGCCCAACCCTGGTCTGCTTCCATGGTTCGCCCCAAGCGGTCGAGCAGACTGTTGCGCTGGTTTCGCACCAACGCGAGTCGGGCGGGTGGTACGCCGAGGGCGGCGGCGGATGCGAGCGACGGGCCGCCCGGCGGGTCGACGATCTCTAAGGTAACCAATGCCATTTCGGTGAATCCCGCTTGGTCGAGCATCGACGCCGCCTCGCTGGCCGCGTACAGCCGCACGGAAGGCGTGTCATTGGCGCAACCCGCGATCCACAAGCGGGCGAGTTCAGCGGGTTCCAGGTCAGTTCGCGTGAGGGCCTTGGCCGCGAGGACGCAGGGCCTGCGGGCCAGGGAATCGGGGCGGTCTACGGAGGTCTCCGTAGGAAACACGAGACGGTAGCCGTCACGTCCTCGGGGTCCGCGGTCGGGTGCCCACAAGTAGAGGGCGGCGATGAACGGGCGGCGCCGGAGGCGTTCTTGTCTCTGCGCAGCACGCTCCACTTCAACTGGACCGTCCAGGCCCGCGTCGAGTTCTTCGATAAGTCGGTCTTCCCACAGGGCGACGGCGCCAGTCACGCGGCGCTCCAAGCTTTCCACGACCCGGTCGTTGATCGAGCGACGCAGTTCGTTCACCCGGAACAACGCGAGCACCGTCATCAACAGGTAGAGGCCGCTGGCGACCCAGGGGAGCAGCCGTCGGAAGAGCGGCAGCGGGGTTTCGAACATGTCCTTGACTAGAGCGCGGGTC
The DNA here is from genome assembly GCA_945861065.1 of Klebsiella pneumoniae. Taxonomy (GTDB): domain Bacteria; phylum Myxococcota_A; class UBA796; order UBA796; genus SXOB01. The sequence goes on from CAMASI010000004.1 coordinate 23,750, forward strand.
CGGGTCAGTCAACGCCGCGCATGAGGGACCGATGACGAAAAGGTTTGGAACTGGTGGGCCTATTGGCCTTGTTGTGCTCGCGGCGGGACTTTGGGCCTGTTCCGGTACGGAACCCGAGGCAGGTTCCGCCAGCGAGGCGGCCTCGGTCGCAGCGCCAGAACCGGTGCCGGCCGCGCTTGGCGGCCGCCCACCTGGAGAATTGCCGGGAATCCTCATGTCGCAGGCCCAGTTCAAGACGGGCGACGACGGCAAGCCGAGGCCAGGTCCGGCAAAGCTCGTATTGTGGCGCACGGACGGAAAAACCTGGTGGAGCGATGTGGTCGAGGACGTGGGTGCTAACGTGTTCCACAAGACCATCGATTGGCGCGACGGTTTGTTGTCGATTTCGGCAGGTCAGCTTCCGGTCGAGGGTTCGCCCGTCCCACCAGCGCAGCTGAAACATTGGACCTGGGATGGCACGGCGTGGCAAGGGCGTGTGTTGTGGGAAAAAGCGTGGAGCGGAAAATTCCAGCGGATGCGCGACATGGAATTGGGTGATCTGGACGGGGATGGTAAGGACGAGGTCGCGATCGCCACGCACGATAGCGGGGTTGTCGCCGTTGTTCACGAAGGAGCCGATGGCACGTTCAAGGCGATGGAAATGGACGAGGCGGTGGATACTTTCGTCCACGAAATCGAAATCGGTGACGTCGATCACGATGGGAAAAAAGAGTTCTACTGTACGCCCTCGGCTCGAAACAAAGCGAGCGGCGTGTCTCAGCCGGGTGCCGTGGCTCGCTACGATTACGTAGCCGGAGCCTACGTCCGGAGTTGGGTCGTTCAGTGGGAGGAGAGCCATGCGAAAGAGATTCTGGTTGCCGACGTAGACGGAGACGGCAAGGATGAATTGTATGTCGTGCGCGAAGGCCACGTCGAAAAATCCGGGAAAGCGAAAGGCCCCAAGACAATTCTGAAGGACCCGGTGCATATCCTTCGCATGGAGTGGACAGGCAAGGCCTACAAAGAGGTGAGCGTAGCGTCGTTGCCGGATGAGAAGCAGACTCGTTTTCTGCTGGCAGGTGACGTCAACCATGACGGCAAAACAGACCTCGTGGCCGCGGCGATGGACACCGGTCTGTGGTTGCTCACGCGAAACGACGACGGGTCGTTCACGCCAACGGTCATCGACCAAGCGTCGGGGGGGTTTGAACACGCTACGGATATTGCCGACCTGGACGGCGACGGAAAGGTCGAGATTTATGTGGCCGCGGACAAACAACGCGAGTTCCGTCGTTACTTGTGGAATGGAACTTCGTTCGACAAGACGGTGATTGCGCCGATCCCCGAACGCCACATCACGTGGAATCTTCAACACGGGAAATTCTGATTTTCTGGGTTTCAGCCGCTTTTGCCGCACCGTTGCCTGCTCCGGTGGTTGCCCACCAGGAGGAGCGGGCGAAACGAGCACACCGCAGCGCCGTGCGCCTATTGGTTGCCGCGGTCGCGGAGATGGGCGCGGGCTCGGTCGTGGCAGTGCTGCTTCCCGATCAACGAGAAGCGGGCCTCGCGTTTGCGGCCGGCGGGCTTGGCCACGGGTTGACCGCGGTGGGGACGCTGGACTTGACCGGCAGGCGTCAACGTTCCTTCGACGGGCGGGTCTTGTGGGCGACCGATCACCCGGACAGTTGGGTGGACGTGGGTTCCGCGGCGATATTCTCGGTGGAAAGGGATGCGCGGGCGAATGCTTATGGGGCGGGTTTGTGGAGTGGCGTAGGTGTTTCTGGGGCGGGTGCGTTCTTGTTCGCCGTAGACGACGCGGACCAATGGGTGGGGGGTGCGCTTGCGCTGAGCGGCCTTGTGGGAACGGTCCATCACGCGACGCGGTGGGGAGCGTCGACACGGTTGGTGTGGGAGATGGAGCGTGGCGCCACGCCGTGAGTGCTTGGTCGCCTACGATAGGCGAGGGCCAACCCGATCCCAAGAAGGCCGTGGGCGCCACCCCGGCTCGACGCGCAGCCACCGCACGAGGCGCTGGCCGCGCTTGCAGCATTATCGGAATCGCTGGAATCGTCGGAGTCGTTGGAATCGTCCGGCGCGCAAGCCTCCTGGGCGCACATGGGAATGCGGTCGCCTATTTCACCCGAGGCAGAGATGGGAACGAGGTCGAAACAAGGCGGTTGGGGCCCGAAATCGTCACACCATTGTTCGAATTGTATTTCGTGGTCCCCTGGGCCCATCTTGATGGCGAGATAGCTGTTCCAGTCCACTGCGTTGACTTCGACGTCGTCGTCACGGTGTTCAATGAGTTCTACACGCGACCACGTATCGGAATCGGCGATATGTGCGTCGATGGTAACCGTTCGAACGGGAAAGCAGCAGCCACCCGGATAGGTGGTGGGTTCTGACCAAGGACCTAAGACCACGTCGCCTACAGTGACCGCCTGAGGCGGGGGCGCGACGTCTGCGGCGACGGAGAATATGAGCGACGCATTCGTCCCATAATCGTCGGTCGCACCGAGAATATAGCTCCGCCCGGCCACCCAGCCACCCGGGGGCGGCGAATAGGCCGCATACCCGTCCTCACCCACCCCCCGAATATGCACGCCAACGAGTTCGACGATGCTTCCAAGGTCATCCGCTGCCGTACAGACCGGCAAGAAGTTCGACGCCAGCAGCACCTCGCCGTCGGTCGGGGCATCGAGGCGTTCCGGACTCAAGAACCCCTCGATGTAGGGGCCCCGGGGTGTTGCCAACACACTTGAAATCAGAAGAATGTTCATGCGTTGTTCCCCACGGGTGCTTGGTCAGCGCGGTAACTCCGCCCCGGCGCCGTCAAACACGGGGGCGTGCGCCCGGGTATAATGCTCTTTCTTCGTTGCAGCGCGACGCTCCATGTCTTTCATCATCGACTCCAGTCCGCCATAAACGTAACGGCTGACGACCCAGTCGGGAATCGCGCCGCCCATGGAAGATGTGGTGTGGTAGATAAACAACGTGCGGGCGTCGGACAGCGTGAGGGCGAACCAAGCCCCATCGCTGGTCGAAACCCAGACCGCGTTGTCGAAGGCCTCCTGAGTGACGCCCGGCAACTGACCGGTACGTTGTGCGGAGCGCGCGGCAGGCAGGCCATTCGTAGTGGCTTTCCACGGGTGTTCCCAACAGCGCCCGGACGAGCGTTTGGCTAACGCGTGGTTATTCCAACTATCTACCGCCCAATGGCGATCGGAAATCGGTCGGGGTGCGTCGATATACCCGTACCAGGTGTGGGCGTCGGGTGCCCGCGTGGTGATCTTGGCCTCAATCAGGCCCTCGATTGCGGCGAAATGGGGATCCTGGCAGGCCCACCAGAGGTCTTCGCGCGGCACAGAGCTGAGCAGGATGGCGACGGCGCGCCGCGGACTGTCGTCGGGCGGGCGTTCCAAAACCCTGACGACCTCGCCAGCGAGCAGCGATTCCATTTGTCGGTCGTCGAGGACCGGGAGCGTGGTGACCGAACCCGAGCAGGAGGCCAGGCCGTCGCGGATGACCGTGGCGTCGTTCGCGTTTGCCGCTGCGATTGCGAAAAGCAAGGTCATGCGCGGCGAACTCGAATGTGGAGGGCGAATCCGTCGATGTCGATGGGGTCGCCGTAGGGGACAGCGTCGACGGACGTCGCGAGAACTTCCTCGGCGATGGTGCCTTGCCACGTGGAAAGGGCGGCTGACAGGACCGGGTCGGCCGTGAATAACGACAAAACAATCCGATCCGAGACCTCGAACTCCGCGTCTTTCCTTGCGGCCTGAACCCGAGCGATGACCTCTCGGGCGAGCCCCTCGGCCTTGAGCTCCGCGCTAAGGGTCGTGTCCAGCTGAACCGTGAGCCCCCCCTCACTGACGATTGCGCCTGCAAATCGTGGGTTGCGCGTGACGATGACGTCGGCCGACGAGATGGATTCCCCGTCGCAAACAATGGACTCGCCCGCAACAATTCGCGCGACATCCTCGCCAGACAAGGCGGAAACCGCGCTTGCTACAGCCTTCATACGAGGTCCGAGGCGTTTACCTAAGGAAGCGAAATTGGCCTTCGCGGTAAACAACACTAATTCTGCCGCGTCGTGCACGAAATCAACCTTTGCCACGTTCACTTCGTCTGCCACGAGCTGAACGAGCGCTTCCGGGAGTGTTCGTGATGTCGCTACGTGCAGGGCCAAAAGCGGCTGACGCACCTTAATGCGATGCTGTTCGCGCAGGTTTCGTGCGAGTCGAACGATTTCGCGCGCCGTCGCCATGTCTGCTTCCAATTCTTCGTCTACGAGTGCGGGGTCGACGACGGGCCATTTTTCAAGGTGGACGGAGACACGCGCGCCCTCGCGTTTCCCCGCTTCCAGGCGCTGATAGAGCACCTCTGCCATGAAAGGAAGAATGGGGGCGAGCACGCGCGAAAACGTCGTGAGTACGTCGTACAGCGTTTCAAATGCAACGCCTGTGTCGGGGCTGTCGTCGGAACGCCAGAAGCGACGGCGACTCCGCCGAATATACCAATTGGTCAGGTGGTCGACGAATCCGAGCGCGGCGGGAATGACGTTGTAGAGCCGATACGCGGCGAACTCGCGGTCCACCTCTGCTAGCGTCGAATGCATTCGGCTGACAATCCACCGATCGAGCAATGCGCGTTGGGCGATAGGGGTCGGCGTAGCGGGCGGCGCCCACCCGTCGGCCGCGGCGTAGGTCAGGAAGAACGCGTTGGCATTCCACAGCGGGAGGAGCACTGTACGAACCGTTTCCCGAACGCCCGCCAGCGAAAAACGAAGAGGCTCGGCCCGTACGGCCGGAGATTGAATCAACCAGGCGCGCAATGCGTCGGCGCCATGGGCCTCCACCACTTCCATCGGGTCCGGATAATTCTTGAGCCGTTTGCTCATTTTCTGGCCGTCCTCGGCGAGGATGAGGCCATTGACAACCACGTTCTTGAAGGCCGGTCGGTCAAATAGCGCTGTCGAAAGGATGAGCAGCGTATAGAACCAGCCGCGGGTTTGGTCTAAGCCCTCGGCGATGAAGTCGGCTGGAAGGCCTTCCTCGACCTTCTCTCGATTCTCGAAAGGGTAGTGGTTTTGCGCGTAGGGCATGGCGCCGGATTCGAACCAGCAGTCGAGAACCTCGGGAATCCTCCGGCGTGTGCCTCCGCAAGCGCACGGCCAGGTGAGCGCGTCGATGAAATGTTTGTGCAGGTCCGGGGCCGGGACCTTGGCGCGAGCTTCCAATTCCGCGCGGCTTCCGAGGACCTCGGTCGCGCCGCAGTCCCCGCAAACCCAGATCGGGAGCGGTGTACCCCAGAAACGATTCCGGCTGATCGCCCAATCTCGCGCATCCGTCAACCAATTCCCAAATCGTTTCGCTCCGACGTGTTCGGGCACCCATCGGGTTGTTTCGTTGTGGGCCGCCATGGCCTCGCGAATCGCGGTGACGCGGACGAACCACGTATCGATCGCTTTGTAAATGAGCGGTGTCCCGGATCGCCAGCAGAATGGGTATTCGTGGTCGACCGTCGCATGGCGGAACAAACGGCCTTGCTCCTTGATCCATCGAATCAAGGTGGGGTCGGCCTCTTTGACGCGTTCGCCCATCACAAGGGGTACGGCTGAGGTAAACCGCCCCTCCGCGTCGACGGGGTCGCGTACCGGTAGGCCCGCGGCCTGACACACCCGGGCGTCGTCTTCGCCAAAGGCTGGGGCCTGGTGCACGATTCCGGTGCCGTCGGTTGCGCCAACATAACCGTCGGAGAGAATGACGAAAGCGCCGTTCGCGGCGTCGTCGGCATAACAATCAAAGAGCGGTAGATAATGGCGGCCGACGAGTTCTTTGCCCAGGCGCTGTTCTAGCACCGTCGCGTCTGCGCCAAGGACCGTGCCCACAAGGGCTTCCGCCACCCAATAAGACACGGTTTCGTTGGGTCGTCGGGCGCGGACGTACACAAGGTCGGGTCCGACGCAGAGCCCTAGGTTGGCCGGCAGCGTCCACGGGGTCGTGGTCCAGGCGAGAAACGCTTCGCCAGGCCGATCGGTGTCGGGAAACGACACCGTGATTGCCGGGTCCTGAACGGTCCGGTAGTCGAGATTGGCTTCGAAATTCGACAGTGGTGTGCCGAGGCGCCAGGAGTAAGGCATCACCTTGACGCCGCGATAAACGAGGCCCTGGTCCCACAACGTGCGGAATACCCACCACACCGACTCCATGAACGACGGGTCCATGGTTTTGTAGTCGTTGTCGAAGTCTACCCACCGGCCCAACCGTGTGACCGTGTCACGCCATTGTTCGGTGTAGCGAAGCACGATGGCGCGGCAGGCCTCGTTGTACCGGTCCACGCCGTACGCCAGGATGTCGGCGGGACCGTTCAGCCCGAGCGCCTTTTCGATTTCCATTTCGACGGGAAGCCCGTGGCAATCCCAACCGAAGCGGCGCTCGACCCGATCGCCACACATGGTTCGCCAGCGCGGAACGATGTCCTTGATGGTCCCCGCGAGGATGTGGCCGTAATGAGGCGTGCCTGTGGCGAACGGCGGCCCGTCGTAGAAGACGTACGTGCGATCCCCGCGGAGAGACTGTTTGAACACATCCCGCTCACGCCAGAGATCCAGAATTTGGCGTTCAAGGGCGGGAAAGTCTGGATGCGGCTCGGGCCTGGTGAACAAGGCGTCTCCGTGGGCCGGGTTTGTACTTCGCGCGCTCTCGCAGTGCCGCCACGTCGCTGCGCCAAGCTGGAACGTGTTCCACTCTCTCTGTTTGTCCCGTCTGAACGGGCGGGACTCATCCATTGTCTAGGTAGGAACGTAGTGGTTGAGACTCGCAAGAAAAAACTCTGCGGATTCCTGCCGGTTCCGTAGGGTGTGGGGTAGGGTGCGGCGTCCGCACCAATTGGCGGGCAGGAGGACTCGTGAACAAATGGACGCTTGCGGCGCTCGCGCTTGCCGCACCCACGGTGGCCTACGCCGACTATGGCATGGCTGGCTGTGGTCTTGGGTCGATCGTGATCTCTAAAGACGGCTTCGTGCAAGTCTTTGCAGCGACGACGAACGGCACGTTCTCCAGCCAGTCATTCGGCATCACGTTCGGCACATCCAATTGTGTTTCCGACGGCGCCGTGATGGTGGACAAGGAGCAGGAAATGTTCGTAGAGGCCAATCTCGACGCCCTGGAACGCGACATCGCAGCGGGTGGCGGTGAGTATCTGGCGGCATTCACGACGCTGCTCGGCTGCAGCGAAGGCATTCGTCCGGAGGCATACGCGGCGGCCCAAGCGGCCCTTCCCGTGGCATTCCCCAACGACGCAACCAACCCACAACAGGCGCTCTATGTGCTCAAGCTGCAACTCGCGTCGCAGCATGAGATCAAAGCCCAATGCAACCGGATCTAAGGGAGGCACACATGAAACGTTTCATCCTCATCACAGCAGGGCTATTCGCGTCCAATACCGCCTTGGCCGATGGCTACGGTATGGCCGGATGCGGCCTCGGGTCCATCGTTTTCGGCGACTCGCCGGGTATCGTGCAAGTGTTGGCAGGCACGACCAATGGTACGTTCGCAAGCCAAACCTTTGGCATCACGACCGGCACGTCCAACTGCGTGGCCGACGGCGTCGTCAGAGTCGACCGGGAGCAGGAGGCCTTTGTGGAGGCCAACCTGGACGCGCTGCAGCGCGACATCGCCGCGGGTGGCGGTGAATACCTCGCGGCGTTCACGATGTTGTTGGGTTGCGACGAGGCGATTCGCCCGGCCGTCTACAACTTCTCGCAAGGCGCCTACGCGATGGCGTTTCCCAACACAGACGTGACGCCCGTGCAGGCCCTGTACGTTCTGAAGCTGCAAATGAGCTTGGATCACGACATCAAAGCGCAGTGCAGCCGAATCTAATTCCGAACTCCTTTGCCTTTCTCGTGGGGGTGGCGGTCGCGCTGCCCCCACTTGCGTTTGCGCAGGATGCGACCTATGCCGACGCGCTCGTAGCGAAGTCGGAGACGGCCGAGCTGTGGAAAGAGCCGGCGTGGCGAAAATTAGGTCATTATCGACTCAAATGGTGGGGTCGCCGAAGCCAGGCCGATGGCCAGGATTTTTTTGCGGATGATCACGGCAACGCGTCGCCCAGGAAAGAACTGGACGCCACGATACGCGCGATGTTTGCGCCGCCCGTGGTTCCGACCGAATCCGACCCGGACGCCCAACATCCTCAATGTCGGTGGCGGGCGCGCTACCAATGGATTCATGACGTTTTGGACGTCGACGACGCGCGACTTCCGCCGATCGCCTGCCCTCGGTATGACGAGTGGCGCTCACGTTTGGACGTCGATTCCGTCACCCTGATCTACGCGGATGCCTACCTTGGCAACCCCGCTAGTATGTTCGGGCATACCTTTCTTCGGCTCAATCGGAATCTCGGAGGTGTGGAAGGGTCTTCGCTCGTCAGCAATACGGTAGAATTTGCTGCGGTGCCGTGGACGACAAATCCGTTGCTCTACCCGATTCTCGGCCTCGGTGGAGGTTTCGCGGGCCATTATTCAACGGCCCCTTATTACCTGAAAGTCCGACAATACACGTCCATGGAGGACCGGGATCTTTGGGAATATCCCATGCTGCTCGACGAGGTGGAAGAGGACCGCCTGATGGCCCATTTGTGGGAGATGGGTCACGTGCCTTTCATGTATTATTATCTGAAGGAGAATTGTAGTTACCACCTCCTCGGTCAAATGGAGGTGGCGCGCAATGAGTTGGAACTGTTGGATCGCTTTCCTTTTATCGCCTTTCCGATTTCCACTGTGCGTGCCGTCATTGATCAGGAGGGACTGGTGGGGCCAGGGGCGCTTCGGCCCAGCGCTTGGCGCAGATTGTCGTCCGCTCGTCGAGACTTGTCCAAGGAGCAGCGCGCGTTGGCCGTTGCTTTGGCACGCGATGCGACCCCGGCAGAACTGGGTTCACTCGCTACGTTGTCCCCGTCGGAGGCCGCCGCGACGTTGGATGCCGCCGTGGACCTGCTTCGGTACCGTCGAGGTGACGCCGTAGCGAACGACTCCGGAAAGGCCACCGAGGACGTTCTGCTGCGCGCGCGCGGCCTGTTGGCGGTGCCTTCCGCGCCGGTGCTACCGATCAGCCGAAAACCGCCGGAGTCCGGTCATCGAGCCGCCATGGTCGCGGTCAGCGGTGGCGCTTCGGAGAGCGGATCTTTCGCCCGGTTGACGGTGCGACCGGCGCTGCACGACCTGTTGGCGCGGCCCGACGGGTACGTGGATGGGTCGGCGTTGGAAATGATGGGAATCACATTGCGGGCCCAGCCCCAGCCTTACCTGGAACGTCTGGGCGTGTTTGCGACAACCTCAATTCTGCCTTTGCGGGCTTGGCGCGTTCGACCCTCGTGGCGGGTGGCCATCACAGGCGCGACCGATCGGACAGGCGGCTGTGTGGGCTACGAGGGTTGTTTTGGGTGGACGGGTTCCGGCGGTCTAGGCACGGGTTTGGCGACCCGAGAGCACGAGCTGTTGAGCCTGGGGGTTTACGGGTTTGTGGACGGTGTCGTGCAAACGGCGAAAGACGAGGGCTGGTCCTTCGGTCCCCGCGCAGCGCTGGGCGTTCTGGCCCATACCGGGCCTCTGCGTTGGATGGCGGAGGCCGACGCGAACTTGCCGTTGGTACACGTTCGTGGCCCGGAGTGGATCGTGCCGGACCCTGTGCCGACGATGGACGCTGGCGTGTCGTTGACCTTCAACCCGCATGCGGAGCTGCGCACGACTGGGAAACTGGGCGACGGCTTCGCGGAAGCGGACGTGGGTGCGGTAGTCTACTGGTAGTCGGAATCGCCCAATCGTTCAGGGTTGAGCGCCCTCGCTCTTCTCCGGCGGCAGCGGGGCCCCGATTTTGGCCTCTGTAGATTGGCGCCACAGCGTGGTCTCGTCGATGACGAGCCAGGTGTAGCCTCGCTCGACGTAGGGCATCCGCACCACAGCGTGGGATTCTTCTGCAGGGAAACTCGTGATGGTGAACTTGGCGTCTTGCCAGGCGGTGACGATTCCGGTGTTGGTGAAACCGTCTTTGGACGTGTGTTGGAACCTGCCGTCGGTGGTGAACGACCATCGTTCGACGGTGTCGCCGACACGCCAAGTGCCTACGAGGTCCGCGGGTGGTGGCACAGGGAGCAGTGGGGGGGTGCCCGCGCATGCGAGGAAGAGTTCAAGCCACATGGCGCGCGGCTAACGGGTGTGGTTGCGTGAGGGCCCGCCTCAACGTACACAGACCATGGCCCACGCCGCTGGAAACCCTGTCGCCTTCGAGCCGATTTCAAAATCGATAGAAATCACGGACCGTCCCTCCTGTTTCCGCGCTTCGACCCATTGACCGATTTGCGTGGTGCGGTCGTCGGTGTCGATCTCCACGGCCGGTTCGAGTGAGGCTGGGAAGGTGGCGCAGCGAAGCCCGCGTTCGGAAGTGGGATCAGCGTGAGCCAGAATCGGTACGAGAAGGAACATCATTGGAACCACAGGCACGTTGACTCCGGGCGCGCAGGTAGCTCGACTTGTCTTCGATGCCATGCCGGACAAAATCTGTCCGCATAGGCGAAAAATAGGTTTGTCGTTGCAACACATGTTCAGTATAGTGGGTTCACGAGGTGCGGATGTTGCCCCAACTTGTGGATGCGGGCGTTGAGGGTCGGCGCGGTGAGTTTCGCCGTTTTCGCGTGGCGTCGGGCGGTTCGTTTAACGGGCGCTCGTTTGACGAGGGCGATGTCCTACTGTGTGTCGGAGATGACCGCGAGGCCTCACTGGTGGTTGTCACGCCGACGGGATTCGGTCGGCCGCGTTTGAGCCGGAGGCGCGGTACACGGCTGGCCGGTGAGCATGGGGAGACGCTCCACGACCAGCGTTGGGTGTCCGTGGGCCGCTTGTATGCGGTGCGCCCTCGATCCAGCCCGTCACCGGTCTTCTTTGGGCAGCTTGCCCTATTCGCCTCCTGATACCTATGCTTTCATGCATGCGTCAAACAAAGAACACACGTTCAGCGCGTTGGATGACTTCAAGCTGGTCCATGGCGGATCGAAGTTGTGCGATGCGCGCGGTGTCCAGAGGCATCCTGAGGTCACCGGACGTGTGTAAACTGGACCCGACGATGGCGCCGTGGGCGTGGACCAGCGCTTGGGTCCGGTCGAATCGCACGCCGCTCCCGACCCACAGAGGGGCGTTGGGCAGCCTCGCGGCGATTTTGGCAACGTCATCTACGTTGGCTTCGTGGCCGGTGGCTTTGCCCGTGACGATGAGCACATCGGCCAGCCCGCGGTTCCATGTGTCGTCTGCGAGGTCGGCCAGGTCGGCGGGCGCGAGCGGGACCGCGTGTTTCACCGCCACGTCGGCGGCGATGGCGATGTGTTCGGCGCCGAGTCGCTTTCGGTCAAGTAGTGTTTCGCGGGCCTTGCCGACGATGGGGCCCTGGTCGGTCAGCATGGCGCCAACGTGCACGTTGACTCGGATAAAATGGGCTTCGGCCGCGACGGCGATTGCGACCGCACTCCGCGCGTCGTTTCGAAGCACGTTGATGCCGCACAGCAGGTTCGGGGCGGCCTCTCTTGCTGCCAAAGCAATTCGAGTCATGGCAGCGACGACCCAGGGCTCTGCGGCCTCGCCGGAGAACGGAATGTCGCCGAAATTCTCGATGATGAAGCCGTCCGCGCCCCCTGTTGCCAAGGCGCGGGTGTCTTCCACAGCGCGGGCAAGCACCGCGCTGAGGCTGGGACCGGGCGTAGGGGCCCCTGGAAGAGGAAGGAGGTGAACGACCCCGATCAACAGGCGCCGGTGGCTAGGACTCAATGCCGGGTTGGGTCGGGGCGGCTTGGAACTCATGGCACCAGGTCGAACCACGGCAGTAGGACCAAGCTTGCCAAGGAATAGGTGTCGTCGGGGAGTGGGGGTGCGCTGACCAAGGGGGAGCCTCCCGTGAACTGTGCGTTTGTTCCCGCAGCACCGATGATCCAAGCGTCGGGCTCAACGACGGACAGGAACAGGCCGTACAACGCGACGTCCTCCAGCCCGGCGTGATCGGCGGCGGGTTGCAGGGCGGCGTTCCACGGTCCGATTCCGATCGACAGTTCGGTGGGCAGCACCACGCCACAAAGCGATGGCTCGGACAAGGTGACGGTCCACCAAGCGTAGGCCGCGATGTCACCGTCGGGTGGCAACACCGATGTCGCTGCAACCACGGTGACCGACTCCGAACACGTGCCCTCCGCGGCTGCGTCCAGCAGTGTCCAGGTCAACGTACTGGTGGCGTCCGGGACCCCTCCGATGACGACGAAGTTGGCGTCCAGCGCAAGCCACACTGGGTCGGCGACGTCTGACTCACCCGGCGTCGGGCCCGCGGTGTCGGCGTCCTCGGTAGACGTCGCCGAAGTCGTCGGGTCACTGGGAGCAGACTCAGTCTGAATGCCGGCTTCCGAGCCTGAGCAGCCGAACCACAACAACAGTGTCACCCCCGCCTCCTTGTCGACCCTTCTGCAAGGGCCGTGCCTTGGCATCGACGCGGCTGTTGTGCGGATCGCGGAGGGTTTGCTGGCGGCCACCCTGGCATCGTCGTCGTGGTTGCCGACGGTGTCACGGGGTCAGTTGCCATGCCGAGGTCGGCCATAGGCTGAAGGAATCGTCGCCGTTCCAACCGTCGCGCACCTGCGTGCCTCCGTCATCGAGCAGCGTTGGCCACGCCCAACCATGTTCGGTCCAACCGTAACCCTCGTCGATCCACCCAACCCAGGTGCTCTGCGGCCAAGGTGCGTCCTCGTCTACGGACAGCGAGCCGATCCCGACCGCACGCAGGGAGTCGGGAAATGTTTCCAAGCGGAGCCAAGAATCAGGGCAATCCGACTCGAGCAGTTCGGTCTGGACGTCCCAGGACTCGGTGCACTCGGGGCACGACGTGCTTGCGCTGCCACTGAAGGACACGACCACGGCGCAGACAAAGTGTTTGCCCGCCTTCGACTCGCCGTTCCACCGATCGTCGTAGACCTCCCAGGTTTGGAACCCGGTCACGTCGGACAGACCCTCAGGTTGCAACACGATGGGATCGAAGGCCCAGGCGGCCAATCCAGGGCGACTCGAACAGGCGGCGAACAGAAGCAGCGAGGTCACGGCGAGCCTCCTGACTTCAGGTAGCCTGTCGTGAGCGCCGCTGTCGGTCACAGCACGTCCAGCAGCCTCAGCAGCAACAGGATCCACACCGCCCCAAGTGTCGTCGCAATCACCAACGAGAGTGCCACGAGCCACACGATCCATGCCGGAAACGCTGCGGGGGCTTGCGCGGGCCGACGAGGCATTGCGGTGGGCTCCGTTTTTTTCGCTGCGGGTCGCACCCAGTCGACCGATTCGGCGGGAAGTGGAACCGACCCACGGCCGTCGCTGCGGGTGCCCATCCCTAGGCCAGTGACCTCTGCCGTTGGAGGGTCGGGCGAAAGCTGGGCGGAGGCCCGCTCCCTGCGCACGTGTACGATCAGGCCTTCGTCCTCCTGTTCGGGCGGCGGCGCGAACTCCTCGTCAACGCCCATGTCCGCGCGAAAACGGGCGAGGTCGAATGGCGCAAGCGACTCCAGGGAGGAGACGGACCCGGAACGGTTGATGATGACGCGGACTTGGGTCTCGTCGGCCTGCAAGGACTCGCCGGACGTCGGTTCTTTGGTTTCGGCATCAAGGTCCAGAAGCGCGCCGGAGGACGTGACCTCTAGGTCCTCCTCCGGCTCTCGCACCGCCGGGGCAATCGGCATTCCGCGAAACAGCGTGGGGAATGGCGAGCCACCGTCCGCCTCGTCCAACAACTCGTGCAGCAGGTCCGGGCTGACGCGAGATTCGGTGTGCTCGGGCTCATCCATGACGTCGGCGACTGTGGTGAAGGGCTCATAGGATGCGACCAGTGAGTTCAAGTCGCGACCGCGAAGGCCGTAGTCGCCCTTGAGCGCCCATTGAAGGTCCGCAGCGCGAATGTGGCCTGGCGTGCGCCGCCGAACGCGTTCGATCAGGATTTCGGCTCGGTGCGGTTTTCCGTGCGCGATGAGGCGAACGGCGGCCGCGATGCACTCATCGTCGTCGTTTTCGTTCCCGACGCCGCCAGGGTCGGCGTCCGTTGCCGGTTCAACCGCCCTGTCCCACAATTCCGCTAAGACGGGGTCGCCCGGGGCTTCCACCAGGGCGCGTTCCACGGCCTTACGGGCTTGGGAGGGCCACCCGCGCCCGAGGAAGGCCCGGGCAGTCAACTCGAGCGCTTCCTGGCCACCGAGACCGGATTCTACAAGGGGTTCGAGCCGAGCCCAAGCTCGCTCCATGAGCCCGAGTTGCAGGAACGAACGGGCCGACGCGATCCGGGCGACTGGTGTTGGAACGCCGGCCTCCGCCCACAACTCCACCAAGCCGATGACCGTACGCAAATCGCCGATGGCGAGCAGGTAGCGGACCACCGCCTCAATCCGCGCGTCTGGCGGAAGTGGCACGGAGGGTACAGGCTCTATGGTCGCCTCGCCAGCCCTGCCTATCTCCCGGCTGCGCGTATGGCGTCGCCGAGCTTCGGACAGATTTCGAACAGGTCTCCCGCGATTCCGTAGGTGGCGTGCTCGAAGATGGGGGCGTCCGCGTCTTTGTTGATGGCCACGATGACCTTGGACGTGCGCATGCCTGCGAGGTGCTGAATGGCCCCGCTGATTCCGACGGCGATGTACAAGGTAGGATTGACGGTCTTCCCGGTTTGGCCAACTTGTTCGTCATGGTGGGCGTAGCCCGCGTCCACGGCCGCCCGCGAAGCGCCCACGGTCGCGCCGAGTGCCGCGGCCAGCGGTCGAACCACACTATCGAATTGCTCGGCGGACCGAAGGGACCGACCCCCGCTGACAATCCGCTCGGCTTCCGTGAGGTCTACCGTGGTGGTCGACGCTGCCTTGCGCTCCACCACCCGGATTGGGTCGACCGTGTTGCACACGACGTTCTTGACGGACGCGTTCGCGCCACTAGAGGCCGGTACCGGAAAACTGTTCGGACGCACCGTGAACACCGCAGGGCCGCGCCCGATCCTGACGTCCGCAAAGACCTTGCCCGCGTAGAGGGGGCGACGTCCTACGACCTCGCCGCCTTCCGCCCTTAGATCGGTACATTCGCTGGCCATGCCGGAGCCGAGGCGGGCCGTGAGGCGAGGCATCGCGTCCTTGCCTAGGTAGGACGCGGCGCACAGGATCACGCTGGCGCCGGAGGCCGCCACGATCGCGGCCAAAGCGTCCGTGATTCGGGTCCCACCGTACGCCGAAAAGTCGCCGGACACCTGGAAGACCTCCACGGCGCCAAAACCACCCAAGGACGCCGCCGGGGCGTCGCCGAGCACCCCGGCGGTGACGGGAAGTCCGAGCGTAGCGCCCAGTTGAGTTGCCTTGCCGAGCAACTCGGCGGCCGTCTTCTTGAACTCGCCGGCTTCGTGCTCGGCAATGACGAGAATTCCACCCATAACAACCTCCTTTTGTCCCTACAGGACCTTGGCTTCTTCGCGGAGGAGGCGCACAAGTTCGCGGACGGCCGTGTCGGCGTCGCCTGCGATCATGCGCCCCTTGATGCGCTCGGGCGGCAACGCCCAATTCGTAAGTGTGACGGCGGCCGCAACGGACTGAGCGGTCAGGCCCAAGTCAGCGAGCTTGACGAGATCACAGGGTTTCTTCTTCGCCGCCATGATCGCGGGCAGTTTGGCGTAGCGCGGCGTGTTCAAGCCGCGTTCCGCCGTGAACACAGCAGGCAACGGGCCTGTGACGACCTCTTCCACGCCGCCGTCTAAGCTTCGGGTCGCTGTGAAGGTCGTTCCCTCGGTGGAAAATGCCGTGACCCGAGACACGAGCGGCCATCCGAGCAACTCCGACACCATGCCGGGAACTTGTACGTTGTCGTCGTCGACTGCGACCTTGCCGCAGAACAGGCCGTCGAGGCTGTCGCGCTGGATGGCGGCGGCGAGCGCACGCGCCACGCCGAGCGCGTCGGTGGAACGAAGCGCGGGGTCGTCGACAACGACGGCCCTTGCGACACCGAGTGCGAGCACGGCACCGCGAAGCACGGCCACGTTGGTTTCGTCGCCAACGGTATACGATACGACCTCGCCCCCGACTTTCTCGGTCGTGGCGATGGCCTCCTCCACGGCAAAAGCGTCGTAGGGTCCCACGACCCACTTTACGCCGGCCGGGTCGATTCCGTCTCCTTGGACCTTGATCCGAGTATCGGTATCTGGGGTGATTTTAACGCACACTCCGAGTTTCACGGTTCCTCCTGTTCAGGCTGCGGCGGGATTGTCGGTACGCAGGCCTCGAATGAAAACGTCTGCGACTTGGCGCGCGGCGTCGTCTAGAACGAAGCGATCGGGGCGCCGAGATAAAACCCATTGCATCGCAATCTCGTCCAACGCACCGAAAAACGCCCACATTCCAACAAATGGATCAATGTCGGATCGAAAATGTCCGGACGAGATTCCATCGCGAACCGTTTGGCCAAAAACGTTGAGGTAGGCCCAAAGTTTCTCGGGACGGTAGTCGGTCAGGAAGCGGCTGGACAATCGGAGTTCGATCTGTAGGACCCGTGCTGCTGCCCGATTTTCGCGGAGTTGCAGAAAGTGCCACCGTGCAAATCTGCGAATTCTCTCTTCTGGGTCAGTCACGCCGCGAAGCTCGTTGCCAATCCCGTCGAGCAGTAGACCCATCTTCTCCTCAAAGACGGAGATCAGCAGTTCTTCTTTGTTGCGAAAGTACAGGTAGATCGTGCCGGACGCGACACTTGCCTTTTCCGCGACGTCCGAGATGCGGGCCCCGTGAAAGCCACGGTCCGCGAAAACCTCAATCGCGGCCTCCATGATGGCAGCCCGGCGCTCGGCGCCTTTTCGGTCGCGGGCCTCGGCCATTGTCAGGCCTTGCGCGCGAGCCAGCGCTCAACTTGGGCGCTGATGTCTTGGTCGGGAACCTTGCTCCAATCGGCGAGGAAGGCGAGGTTGCCTGCCTCGGTCAATGGGTGTTTGAGTGCCTGGACGAGCACCTTGTAGGGCACCGTGGCGACGTCTGCACCGGCCAAGGCCGACTGAACGAGATGCATCGGGTGCCGGATCGACGCGGAGAGCACTTTGGTGTGAATAGTGGCGGAATTCTGGTAAATCCCGACGATTTGCCTAATGAGTTCGATTCCGTCCCAACTCACGTCATCTACGCGACCCACGAACGGGGAGATGTAGGTCGCCCCAGCGAGCCCGGCGAGCAGCGCTTGTGACGCTTGGAAACACAAGGTCACATTGACGGGGATTCCCTCGTCTGAGAGTTGCCGACAGGCGCCAATTCCAGCGGTCGTCAACGGCACTTTGACCACGACATGTTCGTGCACTTTGGCGAGAAGTCGGCCCTCGCGCAACATACCTGCGACGTCTTGTGCGACGACCTCCGCCGAAACGGGTCCACGAACCAGTTCGCAGATGGCGTGGATCGTCTCCAGAAAGTCGCGCCCTTCGCGTGCGATCAGCGATGGGTTCGTCGTGACGCCGGCAAGGATGCCCCAGCTGTGCACTTCGCGGATCTCGTCGAGATTCGCGGTGTCGATGAACAACTGCAAGGAGGCCTCGGCGCGGGGGCGCCCGCCTATCTCGGCGGTCGGACGCGTCGAGGGGGCCTTCGCCCAACACCTGGACGTTGTAGGCTAGCCTTCGCGACGAAGTACCAGGTTTCGCCTGATTCGGGATCGACGCCCTCGGGCCACACCTCACCCAGCGGTTGAACGACGAAGGGCCGGGCACGGATGGCGGGGTGGGGCAGCGTGAGGCCGGGCAAACGGGCGATGACGTCGCCGTAGGCGAGCAGGTCGACGTCTAGTGTGCGGTCGGCCCATCGTGAGCTGCGACGCCGTCCAGCGCGTTGTTCTAAATCGACGCAAACGCGCAACAGGCTGTCGGCTGTCAATGCGGTTTGCAGTCGCACGGCTGCGTTGAGGAACCAGCCGGTCGCCGTGCTGCCCTTTAGCGGTGGCGTGACCACGCAACGCGAGACCTTTTCGACGCGAATTCCGGGGGTCACCGCCAGGCGGGCGAGCGCAAAGCGCAACCATAATTGTCGGTCTCCGAGACTGCTCCCCAACCCAAGTGCAGCGGTGGTCACCACGTGCCGGAGGGCGTGACGAGGCGGGCCGGCACGCCCTCGGTGGCCTCGATCAGTGCCCGCTCTCCGTCGCCATCAATGTCACAAGCGGCGTGTACGACGAATCCCGTTGGCGTGAGGACGACGCTGAAACTACCGCGAAGTTCGGTGGCTCTCGGAAACCAATTGAGGCGGGTAAATCCCTCGCTCGGTACCCATGGGACAAAGGCTGCGTCTACGGCATGTGGTGGCCTTGGGGCGGCCTCAGCGGCAACGTACTCGCCAAATGCCTTCCGGTTTTCCAACTCGGAGATGCGAATCGACTCGGCAGTTGCGATCACCTCGTCCAGCCTGGCCTGCCGGCTCCAGGAAATGATGACGGGAATGCTCACGAGCGCGGCCACAGCCAATGCCGCACCGGCGAAGACCCACAAACGCTGTGCGACGCCACGCCGCTGCATCCGCCTCACGGGTGACTCCTACGTCGGTCGCCTATCGCGGCGTCATCCCGACGCGAACAACAGCGAAATGGCCAGTTCACCCTCACGCACGCTGTCGGTCGCGAGGCCGAAATGCGTGGTTGGCGCCAACAAGTCGGGTCTGTGCCTGGGGTCGAACAGGAGTGAATCCAAACAGGTCTGGACGGTGGCGCCCGTACAGGACCAGAGGGTCGCCCTCGAGGGGGAGAATCCCACCGATTCAGCCAAGGACGCCGCGTCGGTCCGGCCTCCGAGCAACGCGCGCGCGCCGCTGTCGAGCAGCGGATCTCTTCTCCATGGGTTCAGACCGAAGGCCTCCCGGGCTTCGTGAAGAAGGGCCTCGACCTGATCTGGAATTGGTTGCCCGGCTGGCGGCGCCGAGATCAGCGCGTGTTCAGGCGGTCGGCAGGCAACGTACAAAGGGAAAGTGGCGACGACGCCAAGCTTGTCGGCTACCTCAAACAGCCACTCGCCGCTGGCGATTAGCGGGACGGGGTGAGCCACATCCAGCGTGCCTTCCCACAAGCGGCCGTCTGGATCCGCCACCGCGTATCGACCGCCGGGCACCGCCGGGATGACAAAGGTGGCACCTCCGGGAAACGTTCGGGGGACGACGCCGAGATCCACCCTGGGACGGCTTGTCAGCGCCACCCATGCATCGCCTTGGGCGTTGCGGGCGCGCACAAGGCCGAGATCCGCTTTGGGGTCGAGCGCTTCGAGCCAAAGCACGAGGGGCGCCGGAGCCGTGGCGCCTTGGCTCGTGGACCACCCTCGGATGATGTCCACGGGGTAGGGCCACCCGGCTCGCCACGCGAACTCCCGGACCTCCCACCGCTCGAGTCCACCTGTGCCGGCCACCGCAGCGAGCGCGACGCCAGCCGCTGCGCCGGACAGCGAGGCGTCCCAGCTGTGTTTGGCGACGAGCGCCGCGATGACCGGGTCTGCCGGCGTGTCGGGCACCCGCGCGTAGCTGCCTGCGACAGGCGAGGGCAGCCTTGGGGCCAGCATCGGGTCGGGAGGGGTTTTGGGGGCGCAGGCGAAAGAAATCCCCGCTAGGACGGAGAAGTGACTGCCGAACCGCCTCACACGGATGGAAGCGCCGGCAGCCGGTCGGCGGCCTCGACATTTCCGTCGCAGCGCACGTACGCTGTGCCGTCCACATCGACGATTGTTAGCGAGCCGAGGGGCTTGCCCTGGACCGATGGGATCAGGCTGTGGCCGTCACGGAGCCAGGAAAGGACTGTGTCCCGGTCCACGGTGCGCTTGGGCAATCCATGCATTTCCACGGACACCCGCGCCAACTGACCCGAGCTCAGGTCGGCGGCCGTGACGAGGATGCGGGCCACGATCAGCTCGACAGGCGTGCGGTGGCGATTTCGCGTGTGCGTTCAGCGAGGCGGCGTTTTTCGGTTCCGTCGGCGGTCAGGCCGACTTCGACGACAGCGGCGTCCAACTGGGTTCGGGCGGTTGCGGCGTCGGCTTGGCCGTGTGGCTCGGCCAGGTCGGTGAGCATGGTGACGCGGTCGGCGCCGATTTCCGCGAATCCGCGCCCGACCACCCAGCGCACATCGCCATTCGCGCCAGAGACGGTGACCACGCCCCCGCGCAGCAGCACGAGGCCGAGCGTGTGGTTCGGGTAGCAACCCATCTGCCCGTCCCAAGCCGGTAGGATGACGTGGTTGACGCGACCCGAGAACGCGCCGCGTTCTGGTGTGACGATGTCGAGTTGCAGGTCGGTTGCCACGTTGCCCCTCAGGCCTTGCCGGCGATTTTCTTCGCCTTGGCGACGGCGTCGTCGATGGTGCCGACCATGTAGAACGCGTCTTCGGGCAGGTCGTCGTGCTGACCTGCGAGAATCTCGTTGAAGCCGCGAATGGTGTCGCCGATCTTCACGAACACGCCTTTCTGGCCAGTGAACACCTCAGCGACGTGGAAGGGCTGCGACAAGAACTTTTGGATCTTGCGCGCGCGGGCCACGGTCCGGCGGTCCTCTTCCGACAACTCGTCCATCCCGAGGATGGCGATGATGTCCTTGAGTTCTTTGTAGCGCTGGAGCACCTGCTGCACGGCGCGGGCTGTGTTGTAGTGCTCTTCGCCGACCACGGATGCTTCGAGAATCCGGCTCGTCGAGTCGAGCGGGTCCACGGCCGGGTAGATGCCCAACTCCGCGATCTGGCGCGACAACACGGTGGTCGCGTCGAGGTGGGCGAAGGTGGTGGCGGGGGCCGGGTCGGTGAGGTCGTCTGCTGGCACGTACACCGCTTGCACCGAGGTGATCGACCCACGGGTGGTGGTGGTGATCCGCTCTTGGAGCGCCCCCATTTCTGTGGACAGGGTGGGCTGGTAGCCGACGGCCGACGGCATGCGGCCGAGCAGTGCCGACACTTCGGATCCGGCCTGGGTGAAGCGGAAGATGTTGTCGATGAACAACAGGACGTCCGTCCCTTCCGCGTCCCGGAAATGCTCAGCGACCGTCAACGCTGTGAGTGCGACGCGGGCGCGGGCACCGGGCGGCTCGTTCATCTGGCCGTAGATGAGTGCGGCCTTCGACTTCTCAGAGTTGCCGGGCACGATGACCGCAGCGTCGCCGCCGGTCTGCATTTCGTGCCACAAGTCGTTGCCTTCGCGGGTGCGTTCGCCCACGCCGGCGAACACGGAGAAACCGCCATGGTTCTTGGCGACGTTGTTGATGAGCTCCATGATGAGCACGGTCTTGCCGACGCCGGCGCCGCCGAACAGGCCGATCTTGCCTCCGCGCATGTAGGGGGCGAGCAGGTCCACGACCTTGATGCCGGTGGCGAACATCTCGACCTTGGTCGATTGTTCGGTGAACAGCGGTGGCTCGCGATGGATCGGCATCGTCTCGGTGTGTTCCATCGGCCCGAGTTCGTCGACCGGCGCGCCGATGACGTTGAGGATGCGTCCCAGCGTCTTGCGCCCGACCGGCACCCGGATGGGCGACCCAGTGTTCTTGACCGGCGCTCCGCGTCGCAACCCGTCGGTCGTGTCCATGGACACGGCACGCACGGTGTCTTGACCCAAGTGGGACGACACTTCGAGCACGAGGTTGTCCTCGCGGTCGTCGATGCGTGGGTTGGTGACGGTGAGGGCGGTCAGGATTTCTGGAACGGTGCCGGGCGGGAACTGAACGTCCACGACGGGCCCGATGACCTGCTTGATTTGTCCACTCGCGAGCATGACAATCCTCCGGTCAGAGCGCTTCAGCGCCTGACACGATCTCGATCAGTTCTTTGGTAATTGCAGCCTGCCGCGCCCGATTGTACTCGAGCGTCAGCTTGTCAATGAGTTCGCCCGCGTTGCGGGTTGCGCTGTCCATGGCGGTCATGCGTGACGCATGTTCGCCTGCCTCGGTTTCGAGGAAAGCCTGAAGCAGCGTGGTTCGTACATAGAGCGGGAGCAGCGCGTCGAGGATCTCACCTGACGACGGCTCGTACTCGTATTCGCCGCCCGCTTCGGTGCCCTCGACCGTGACCGGCACGAGGCGTTCGTAGGTGGGGCGCTGGGTGAGCACGGAGACGAACTTGTTGTAGCCGAGCCACACTTCGTCCACGTTGTTGGCGTTGAAGCCGTCGATGGCCTCGGCAATCGTGGTGTCCAACAGCTCGGTCCGCTTCTTGGGACCGGACCAGTCCAGATTGGCGCGTGTGACGTCCCACTTGCGGACGTTGGCGGCCGCCTGGCCTTTTCGACCGAAGACCCACAGTTCCACGACCACGCCGTTGGCCGTTTGCCCTGCGATCCACTCCGCCGTCCGCCGGGAGAGCACGTTGTTGAAGCCGCCGCACAGGCCGCGGTCCGACGTCAAAAGCACGAGTGCGACGCGTTTGACCGCCGGGTGGGCGACCAGCAGCGGACTCGACGCGCTCGACGCTGCCGAGGACGCCACGCGACCCAGCACGGCACGGAGTTGTTGCGAATACGGGCGAGCAGAAACCGCGGCGTCGGTGGCGCGTTTGAGCTTGGCCGCTGCCACGAGCTTCATCGCGCGGGTAATCTGCCGCGTCTTCTTGATGGAGCCGATGCGTCGGCGGATGTCCTTGAGCGAACGAGCCACGTCGGCCTCACTTCTTCCAGGTAGACTTGAAGGCCTTGATCGCGTCGGTCAGCCTGGTCTCTAGGCCGTCCTTCTTGATGGTGCCCTTCTGGACGATTTCGGTCAGCATCGCGGCGTGGTTGGCCAGGAAGTGGTCATCCTGCGCGCGGAGGTAGGGGCCGACTGACTTGAGCTCCAGGTCGTCGAGGGCGCCGACGTTGCCGGACAGGATCTGCAGCACCTGCCGCTCGGCGGGCATTGGGGCGTACTGGCCCTGCTTGAGCATTTCCGTCATTCTTGCGCCGCGGTTCAACTGGGCGCGTGTGGCTTCGTCGAGGTCGGAAGCGAACTGCGAGAAGGCGGCCAACTCGCGGTAGTTCGCGAGCGCCAGCCGAAGCTGACCGGCGACTTCTTTCATGGCCTTGATTTGGGCAGCACCGCCGACGCGCGACACCGAGAGGCCGACGTTGACCGCCGGGCGTTGGCCGGCGTTGAACAGGTCGGATTCCAGGTAGATCTGGCCATCGGTGATGGAGATCACGTTCGTGGGCACGTAGGCGGACACGTCGCCCGCCTGCGTCTCGATGATCGGCAGCGCGGTGAGTGAGCCGCCGCCCATCGCGTCGGACATCTTCGCGGCGCGTTCCAACAGGCGGGAGTGCACGTAGAAGACGTCGCCCGGGTAGGCTTCGCGGCCCGGCGGGCGGCGCAGGAGCAGGGACAACTGGCGGTAGGCCACGGCTTGCTTCGACAGGTCGTCGTAGATGACGAGCGCGTGCTGGCCGTTGTCGCGAAAGTATTCGCCGATGGTGCAACCGGTGTACGGTGCGAGGAACTGCAGCGGCGCGGCGGTGGCGGCCGGGGCGGACACGATGCATGTGTACTCGAGCGCGCCGTGCTGACGGAGGCGCTCGACGACCTGGGCGACGGTGGACTGCTTCTGCCCGATGGCCACGTAGATGCAATGCACCTTGAGCTTCGGGTCGTCCTTGAAGACCTTCTGGGCGATGATCGTGTCGATGGCGACGGCGGTCTTGCCGGTCTGGCGGTCGCCGATGATGAGCTCACGTTGGCCGCGGCCCACGGGCGTCATCGCGTCGATGGCCTTGATGCCGGTCTGCATGGGCTCGTGCACCGACTTGCGGGCGATGATGCCGGGCGCTTTGGTCTCGATGATTCGTCGGCCGATGGCGTCGATGGGGCCGAGGCCGTCGATGGCGTTGCCGAGCGCGTCCACCACGCGGCCCATCAGGCCGGGGCCTACGCCGACGTCCACGATGTTTCCTGTGCGGCGAACCGTGTCGCCCTCGTGCAGATGTGAGTCGCTGCCGAACAGTGCGGCGCCGACGTTGTCTTCTTCGAGGTTGAGCACCATGCCCATGACGCCGCCCGGGAACTCGATGAGCTCGCCGGCGAGGGCGTTCTCGAGGCCGTGGATACGGGCGATGCCGTCGCCAACGGAGAGGATCGTGCCTGTCTCCGTAACGGAAACACGGCTTTCAAAGTCCTTGATCTGCTTCTTGAGAATCTGGCTGATCTCGTCGGCGCGAATGTCCATGTCGGTCTCCGGTCCCACGTCGCTCAGGCGATCGCGGGCTCCATTGCGTTGAGAAGGGCGGATCGGACCGCTTCGAGGCGGGTCCGCAAAGAGGCGTCATAGACGCGTGGGCCAACTTGGCAGACGATTCCGCCGAGGAGGCGCTCGTCTACACGTTGATCGAGTACGACGATCTTGCCGGTGTGGGCGGCGAGGGTATCGCGCACTTCGTCGGCGAGGGCGGGGTCGAGCGGACGGGCGGTGCGCACGATGACGACGACGCGGCCAGCGCGCACGTCGGCCAGGCCTTTGTAGGCCCTTGCGATCGCGGGGAAGAGCGCCAGACGTGCTTTGTTGTTGAGCAAGCCGGTGGTGTTGCGGACGATGCTGTGCACGTCGAGGCGCGGAAGGATGGCGCTCAGCGTCGCCATGCGTTCGTCGGAGGTGAAGACCGGGTTGAACAGAACGGAGCGGAGTTCGGCACTGGCGTCGATCAGCGCGGTGAGGCGGAGCAGGTCGGCACCGATGACGTCGATCGCATCGGCTTCGTCGGCCAGATCGAGCAGTGCGATGGCGTAGCGTTGAGCGAGAACGGAGTCAGCCATGGATCACCTCGTCTCGCGGACTGAGCGGAGCAGGTCATGGGCCAGGCGCTCGTCATCGTCGGAACGCGCCTTGTCGGCCAGCACCCGTTCGGCGAGCTGGATGGCGAGGTCGACGGCGTCTTGACGCAGGCGGGTACGAGCGCGGGCGACCTCGTCGCGAACGGTCCGCTCTGCGGATTCCGCGATGCGACGGGCTTCGTTGCGGGCGCGCTCTACGATCAGGTCCGCCTCCGCGCTTCCTTGCGTTTTCGCGACGCTATGAAGGCGGGCGACCTCAGATTCAAGGTCCGCCAACCTGGAAATGGTTTCGCGCGCTCGGGCGTCGGCGGTGTCACGCGCGGCGCTGCTATCGACGAGTTCCTTACGAATTCCGAGTGCACGTGTCCGCGCCCAATCGCCGATGGTGCGTGGAACTCGAAAGTACAGAAGGACGAGCGCGAAGAAACCGAGGTTGATGGCGTGTTGCGCGATGCGTTGCGCCGCAGAGCGCCCGCCGCTTGGGTCGTCGAGCCAGTTCGGCATACCGTCACTGTCGTCGTCGGCCGTGTACACCATGTGGTGCGCAGCGGGCGCGGCGTGTGGAGCTGCGTGCGGATCTGCGTGCGGATCAGAGGCCTGAGGTGCATTCGCGAATGCGACGGAAATCGCGAGAAGAGTTGATAGCATCAGGCTTCCCCTCGGCCTAGCGCCCGTGTGGCGATGTCACCGGCAAGTTGCGCCGCCTGACTGCGCAGCACCCGACTCGCTGCCTCGGCCGCGACACGAATCTCCGCGACGGCACCAGCCACGCGCGACTCCGATTCGCGGCGAGCTTCCGCTACGATTCGCGCCTCTTCTGCAAGAGCAACCTGGCGGACGACCTGACGAGCGTCCCGGCCGGCAGACTCAGCTTGGGCGAGGCCCGCTTCGATGCGCTGGATTCGGGCGTCTGCTTCGTTCGACAGCCGTTTGGCGTCCTGTTGCGCGCTGGTCACGGCGCCCTTGCGCTCGTCCAAATGCGCAAGCAAGGGGCGCCACAGGATGAGCCAAAGCCCAACCAATGTGACCAGGAATGGAACGAACAGCGCTACTGCTGCGGTCCAATCGGGGTGGATGTTCATCCGACGACCTCCGGGAGGCCGCAAACGGGCGCTCCGGAAAAGGTCGCGGCGCTAACGTAGGACAAGGGGCGGCCGCCAGGGACCCGCAACGATTTACGCTGCCGGTGGTGGGGCTGGGGCGACGCGAGGCCATTCGAATTGCAGCGTCAACGCGGCAACGCCTTGCAGCCAACTGGTGGTGAAGGCGACGTCGTCGGCCTGCCAGAACGCTCGATGCCATTCCACCGTGTAGTTCAGGCCGACTGCCACGTTGTTCGTCAGCCGATAGTCTACGCCGAGACCCCCTCGCGCTCCGGCCCCCGCAAGTCGCGCCGTTTCTACAAGAAGCGCGTCAGTTACGGCCTCCTGCTCCGCCTTCGTGTAGCCCTCGGATTTGTCGCCGACGGCAGGAATGGACAGATGGATTCCGGCGATCGCGTAAGGAATCGGCAGGTGAAGGGCGCGGCGCTGCAATCCGACGCGCACATCGACGCCGGGCCGAACGACCATCCAGGAGCGGCTTGTCGTGATCTCGTCGGCCGTAGTCAGGTTGCCTAGGCGCGCGATTCCAAGTGTGCCGGTGAGCCCAAACCGAGGGCCGAACCAGGCGCCTCCGTAGGCCAGCAGCGCGGGATTAACGGTGCCGTCGAACTCACCGACCTGCACGCCGCTGGTCCCCGCATCTTCGACCCAAGTCAGGTCGGCGCGGCTGAGCGGCCGCCATTCGACGCCAAACATGGGGGTGGCGGCGATCGCCACAGCGGTGAACCAACAGAACACGGCCGCGGCTAACCAGCTGTGTTGCGGGATAGCGACGCGGTCATGTGGTTGAGCCGGGTCCAGGTGGAAGGGGTGCGGGCCGCGGGACCGCTCAAAGAACTCGGTCGCCGTGTGACACTGGCGCCGGGACCGCATGGGGTAGCCCTTGGAGACGCGCTGGACCTGTGGCGAGCTGCGATCGACGTTCGGTCCACGGCTTCGGTTTTGGCCCGAATGGGGCTCGGTGAGACCACCGTGTTGGTAGGCGATGGGCTTCCGTCGGGCGTAGAAGGTTTGTCCCCCGATGCGGTCACAACGGTGGTGGAGGACGGAACGCCGCGGCGTGTCATCGTGGAGGCCGAATGTGTGCTGGACCCGCCGATGTACGGCGATCTTCGCCAGTATGCCTTGCGTGATCCGGCGCTCGCGCTTGGGCTTACGGGAAAGGCCACCGTCACCGTGCGCATAGGCTGGTTGTTCAGCCGGGATGGAATGTCTGCGGCTCCCGCGGTTCATGCGCTGATGGTGGGTGATGCGGCGGTTGCGCCGACCGGCTCGGAACGACCCGTGTGGTTGGTCGACGTGCTCTCCCGTCTGGGTCGAAAAATTCAGCGCGGCGCAGAGGATGGGGAAGAGCGGTTGGCGACGAGGCTGGCGGACGCGTTGTTGTCTCCCATTGCGGAGATGCGACAACGGGCAGATCGTGCCAGTCGGGCCGGGAGGGACATCGGGATCGGTGTGTTGTCTGTTGTCCGCCGAGATGGCCACCTTGCCTTAGGTTGCGGTCCCGACCTGACACCTCCGCGTCGTGTCGGCGCCGATGCGCTGCGTGCCATTCGCATCGTACTGGACGCGATCATTGACGCGCCAGATGTGCTGGTCGTAGACGATGTTCCCGCGTCGGCGCGCCGGTGGCTCGGCGCGCTCCCGGAAACAGACCGTGCACCGGTGGAGCAGGTGTGGATGCCAGCGACACGCTGACCGCTGCTTGCGCGCGATGTGGGGTCGTGCGCGTCGGCTTTGCCAACTTGTGCCCGTCGTGTGGCACCGTGGTCGACGCAGATGGGAGGCTCGTGGCGTGGTTGTTGTCGGGGCACAACCTTGACGCGGCCGGTGTGATTGCCGTTGGCCTCCGGATTCGTGCCGGCGAAGCGGTGGTGCCCACGGAACGAAGCCTCGACAAGGCCCGTCGCGCGCTTGGACGACACCTGGCCACCGATCCGGGGCTCAGTCGTTGGGAGGGCGTTGCGATCCTGTTCACCTCGTTGCTGCTCACAATGCTGCCCGGCGTCGTGGCCGCGTGGTGGTGGCGGGACACGAGGCCTCGGGCGGCACGAATGGCGTTGGCGCTAGCGGTGCCGTCGGGTTTTTTGGTGGCTGTCTTATGGGGGGTGTTCGTATGGGCCGCATAATGGGCGTGTTCGTTGTCGTGGCGCTGCTGGGTTGTGTCGGCTGGTGGGAGACGGATTCGATTCCGGATCTCCCGGACGAACCGAAAGAAGGGAAGGGGAAAGCCGGTAAACGTCCGGCGTCTGCGCCGATTGGCGAACCCGGCGAAGGGCGAGACGAGAACGATACGCCGCGACCTCCGGCGGAACACCCGGACCCGCCCGGCGTCGACGGAATCACCGAGGTAGGACCGAATAACTACCGAGTCACGTCGGCCAAGGCAGATGCGATGGAGGACAACCCTTCGCGGTTGGCGTCGGCGTCGATGACCAAAGCAGGCGGTTGGAAGCTCAGTCGTGTGGGTGCGGACGGTTCCGCGCTAGGTCTACGGGTCGGCGATGTGATTCGGGAAGTGAACGGCTACGCGCTAGGCAGCGACGTCGAACTGGCGATTGCGTATGCGGCGCTGCATGACAAGAAAGACTTCGACGTCAAGATCCGGCGAGACGGTGCTGTGGTGAGCCACCACGTGCAGATTGAGGATTAGCAGCCTGATGATCTATTCGCATCGGCTGCGTTCGCGCGATCCGCTGCTGCGTCGAGGCGCCTCGGTCCGGCCTTCTTCTACATACGTCAAGTATGTCTACAGTCGGCCTCCCGTCGGCATCCTCGACTCGCGACGCGGCTTGCGCGACTCGCTCGACGCGACCGGCCTTCCTGGCCCTCGGGCAAGCCCTCGGACCAATCGGCCTATAGATCATCAGGCTGTTAAAGAAAAGCGGGAGGCTGCATGCGGGTTTGGCTTTGGGTGGGCGCCATGGGATGCGGGCCGGGCGACACGGACGTGCCCCCGGTGGAGGAGTCTGACAAACCCGATCCGTTGTACCCGTCGATCACGCAGCCGCAACCTGAAGAAACCGGCGGTGAAACGGAGGACACCGGTACGGTGCCCAACCCGACGGAGGTGACCGGGCCCGCTGCGCAGGCGCGGTTGGCGAACCTGTCCCCGTCGGTGCCTCAGGCTGACATCTGCTTGTCTTACGACAACGGCGTTACCTGGATCGGGCCGTGGTTCGAGACAGTGAGGGCCGGTGGGCTTGGCGCCAAGGAGGTGTCCGCTTTTCGGGACGTGCCTGCGGGCTCGGCGACCACACGGGTGGTCTCGGGCGGAGAAGCGCGTTGCGACCAGTCAGTTCCAGGCGGCAACCATGAGCTGCCCGTGGTCTTCGAAGAGGGAAAATCCTACCAGGTGTCCGTGCTGGGAGCGCTGACACCGCCAGCCGGCTACGAATTTGCGTTCATCGAGGCGCTCGGTTTCGTGGACACATCGACTGGGGTACCCGTCGGCGCCTGGCTGCGTTTCCAGCACGCCGCTGTGGGTGTGACGACCGCTTGGCCAGCGACTACCGACGGCATCACCCTGACCGACGTCGGCATTTCGGAGAGCGCCTACCCGGGGATGAAAGGGTACGTCGATGTAGACCCGTTTGTGGCCACCAATCTCGTCATGCGCCACGACGATGACGTGCTGGTTCAGCTCGGACCGAAATCCCTCAACGCGGGCGAAAAGATCACGATGCACCTGGTCGGAGGCCTGGGCCTGCCCCTAGAGGTGTTGTGGTGCCACGACGACCAGCCGGCGGTGGACGGGTTGACCCCGTGCGACTTGTTGTAGCTGCTTTCCCTTCGGCATTCGCCGTGGGTCTAAGCTATGTTGCACGCGCAGCTGGAGGTTCCATGTGGGTTGGATTGCTTTCGTTGGTGGGCTGTGGCGCTGATCAACCAGATGTCGCGCTCGGGTACCGGTCCACACTGCGTGTCCCTGCGCTCGGCCTTGCGCTGTATGACGACGGCGGTGCTGGTCGCGCGGGCATGTACGCCACGAGTTGCCCGTTCGATACGACGTCGGGCAACGTCACCGGTGACTACGACGTCGATTCCGACCAGGAGACCGTGACCGACGCTGGTGAAAGCACGCTCGGCGGCGAAAGCGCTTTGCTCATCGAACCGAACGGCATTCACCTCATCGACTCGACCGGAGATTCAGACACCCACGAGTCCACGCCGTTGGTCGGCGCCTTGGACGCGCGTCTCTCGGATTTCGGTCCAGTCGTTTGGTTGAACCAAGGGAGCGGCTGCTCGGTGCGGTGGACGTCGGCGGATGCCGAGGTGGATGTCCCCTGCGGTGAGGCCTTCGATTCCACGGTTGACGGAACGGCCCTGATCCTCGGCGACGCGCTGGTCGTAGTGACTTCGGAGGGCAAGGCAGACACCTTTTCCACGGCGCACGGCGACCTGTTGGCTTGGGATGGGACGTCGCTGGTCGCTTACGTCGCCCAGTCCGGTGGCGATGAGGTTTCCGCGGTGGAACTCAGTGGCGCGATTCGGTGGACGACGGCGGTCGAGGGCGCTGTGGTCGCGCTCACCGACGGCGGAGAACTCGGTGTGGCGCTGGTTTCGGTTGCTATGGACGATGGTTCTGGCGCGATGTTGTTCCTCGACGGTCTGACCGGCGTCATCGTGGATCGGGTCGCGACGCCCGTCCCGGCGACTGGGCTCGCGATGAGTCGCGATGGAACCACGGCCGCACTCGTGCTTCCAGAGGAGACGCACTTCTACGGCGTCAACCTGGCCCGTTGACAGGCACCCCGCCGACCGATTTGGCCGGACCCGGGTTCAATCAAACCGGTAGGACACGCGCTTTCGTCGAGCGGGTACTGGTCCTGGTGGTGGGCGCCGAATTGGGTGCGGAACGCTGGCTGGCCGCGGAAGGTGGCGTGATCGCCAGCTCCGACCTGGAAGGAAACCTGTTTGTGTTCCAGGACGTCCGATCGGCGCTGGTCGCCTGCCAGGCGGTTCTTCGTGCGGACCGTGCGCCGCCACTTCCGCGTTTCGCCGTGCATGTGGGACCCTGCTGGGCCTACGACGATGGCCGGCTCGACGGCCCCGCTATTCACCATATCGCTCGTGTTGCGTCTGCCGTCGGACCTGGCCAGGTGCTCATCACGGAACCGTGTTGGCGGGGTTTGCGAGGTACCACCCACCTCGTCGTACGGGACGTCGGCGGCTACCGTCTCCCCGGCCTGCGAGGTCTGACACGCTTGTACCAAGCGCTGGGTGCCGACCTCGATCGTGACCCTGCTGCCTTCGACGCACGCACGGTTTCTTTGGCACCGCTCGTCGGAAGGGAGACCGACCTCCGCGGCCTGGCAGAGCTCATCGACCTCGGTGCGCGGCTCGTGTGCATTCATGGCATAGGGGGGTCTGGAAGACGTGCCGTGGCCGAAGGGCTCGGCGCACTGTTGGCGTCAGGTGCGACGCCCCCCGAGGTGCTTGGGGTTGTGTCCGGCGCTGGTGACGCGGAATCGTTGGTGCGAGGTGTTGCTGTCGCCCTGGACCTGCCGTTGGGGTCGGGCGCCGATATGGCCGCGGCGGCCGAGCAGGTCGGGCGCAGGTTTGCGGGTCGGGGCCGGTGCGTGCTGCGCGTCGATCGCGTAGAGCGCGAGGTGGGTCCGCTGCTGGCCGAATGGATGCGAGCGGCACCAGAGCTTCGCATCGTGTGTGTCGCGGATCAGCCACTGGGTGTGCCCGGTGAGGTGGCTTTTGCGTTGGGGCCAGTGCTCATTGCCGACCGGGGTCGTCAGCCTGCGTTTGAATTGTTGGCGTCGCGTGCATTGCCGTTGTCGGTGGCGCTTCAGCCGGATGAATCGACACAGCGCCTCGTCGAGCAGGTGGGGGGACACCCGCTCACCCTGGCGTTGGTCGCGTCGCTTTTGCCGGTGGCCACGCCGGAAGAACTGGTCGCCAGGCTTGATCCGGCAGACGGGCTGGTGAGCGTACTCGACGAAATCTGGGTGCGGTTGCCTGGCGGCGGACGTGAGGCGGTGGAACGGTCGGCGGCGCTGCCCTGCCCCTTGCCTGTGTCGCTGTTGGCAATCGCGATCGACACGCCTGTAGACGTGGTGGACGCGTTGGTTCGACGTGGAATTCTCCAGCACGTCGCGGCGGCCGCGGTGCCCGGCGTCATTCGTGTCGCGCTCCATCCGGCTGTTGCGCGCCTTTGGTCCAAACGGTTGGGGGATGAAAACCGCGAAATGGTTCGTCTTCGGCTCGCAGACGCAGTCCTTCAAGATGCTGAAATGACGCTCCCTCTGGTTCACGGCGCCCACGCTTCTGCGGCTGTCGCGCAGTTGCTTGCAGACCAGGAGGCATTGTTGTGGGTGGCACGGGCTGAGGTGGACGACGAGCGGGCCGCACGCGCCGTGCTTGCCCTTCAGCCGCTCTTCGAACGCTATGGCGTCTTGGAAACCAATCGGGCGCTGTTGGACCGACTCATCGAGGTTCTGCCCGAAGACCGGCTGTTGTGTGAGTTGTTGGTGGCACGCGCCCAAACGTCGCAGCAGGCCGGAAAGCCTGGCGATGCGCTAGCGGACCTCGAGCGTGTTCGGTCGTTGTCCGCCGGTGCTTCGGCGCCAGCCCTGATGGGAAGAGTCTACGTTCAAGCTGCGTGCTGTTTGGGCATTTCGGGCGCGCGTAAGGCGATGATCGATACGCTCGACAAGGCTGTGGTCGCGTTTCAGTCGGTAGGCGATTCGATCGGCGAAGCGGATGCGTTGGTGCGTTTGGGTGCGGCACAACATGCGGCCGGTGAACGCGCCGCAGCCGAACATTCGTTGCGCGACGGACTCGCCAAAGCGCGCCTGTTGGGTGCGCGTGCCGTAGAGTCGAGCGCGCTGGCTACGATGGGGGACATGCGACTCCAGTCGGGCGGACTTGCCGACGCGAGACAGTGTTTCCGGGAAGCGATCCGCTTGGCCCAAGACACCGGTGCCCGTGGCCACGAGGCGAGCGTATTGGTCCGTGTGGCTCAGCTCGATCTTCAGACCGGCGAATCCGTGGATGCGCAGGAGCACCTGATCGCAGCGTTGTCGCTTTCGCGTGAAGCCGGCGACCGACGGACGGAGGCGACCGCGCTGACCATGAGCGGACAACTCGCGCTGGCGGACGGTCGGCGGGAGGACGCGCGGCGCTCGTTGCTCGGCGCGCTGGCAATTCTCCGATCGCTCGGCGATGCCTACGGGGAAGGGCTAGCCATGGGCTACCTTGGGCTCAGTCAGCACTTGGCGGGCAACCAGGGTGCAGCGCGGGACTACTACGAGCGTGCAGTTCGCATGCTCGATGGAGGCCCAAGAGGCCCAGCGGCGCTGTTCTCGGGTTGGCTTGGCGTGTTGGAGACGGAAGAAGGAGAGATCGAACGGGCCCGAAGCCTGTTTGAACGGGCGATCGAGGGTGCGGGCCGCGATTGTCCACCCTACGATCGGGCTGTTGCGCTGCTCCGCGGTGTGTTGTTCCTCTACGAAGCCGAGCGCGGCTTGGGACCCTCCGTCGCCGCCGTCCGGGGGCGTTTGGTGCCGTCCTTGGTGGCGGTCAGCCGAAAACACGTGGATGTGCGACCTGTGGTGGACCGCGTGCAGCGGGCGCTCGAGCAGGCGCCATTATGAGGTTCCATGACGTTTAGTCTCGGCGTGCTGGCGGCCTCCATCGCTCAGGCCCAGGTTGTAGCGGCCCTGGGCGCGGACTTCGGTTCGTACCGAACCGACGTCGTGGACGCTTTGGTGGCGTCAGGTGAATTCGATTCCGTCGTGGAAATCGACCTCGTCGCCACGGTGCCGACGGACGCTGACCTCGACGGCTTCGACGCGGTCCTTGTGTGGTCGGATCTGCAGATTCAAGACAGCGAAACGGTGGGGGACCGACTAGCCGATGCCGTCGATGAAGGCATGGGGCTGGTGGTCGCGGTGTTTGGTTCAGCGTCGGGTCTTGAAATTCGAGGTCGACTCAAGAGCGGTGGTTACAACGCAATCCTAGTGGATAGTGTGCCATTATTTGGCAGTTCCTCGGCTTGGATGGTTCCGTTAGATGCCGGGCATCCTATTCTGGACGGCGTCGTCGATTTTTATGGGGGAAATGACAGCATCCGAACGGACGCTCCGGAAATCGCGCCGGGCGCCAACCGGGTGGCCGACTGGAGTGACGGGGACGTGTTGGTGTCGGAACATGTGCCTTCTGGCGCCGGTCGCGTCGTAGGATTGAATTTGTTTCCTCCGTCGTCCAGAGCCGCTCCGGATTTGTGGGACGCCTCGACCGACGGGGCGGTATTGATCGCCAATGCGCTCGCATTTGCGGCGTGGCCTGACGCCGACGGGGACGGCTGGTTGCGCTCCTCCGGTGACTGCGATGACCACAATCCACTCGTGTACCCACTCGCGGAGGATTATTGTAACGGGCTCGACGACAACTGCGACGGGGTTTTGTTGGTCGACGACGTCGATGCCGACCACGACGGGTGGGCGGTCTGTGCAGGCGATTGCGCTGATTTTGAGCCGCTGAGGTTCCCAGGCGCTGTCGAGCTGTGCGACGGGCTGGACAATGATTGCGATGTCAGCACGGTCGAAGACGCGGATGCAGACGGCGACGAACAGGGGTGGTGTGCTGGGGACTGCGACGATGCCGACGCCAGCGTGTTCTTAGGGGCGCCCGAGTTGTGTGACGGACGAGACAACGATTGCGATCCGTTGACCGACGAAGAATCCGATGACGACGGCGACGGTGTGCGGTTGTGCGACGACCGCTGTGAGGGTGGGGACGATGGGAACGACCCCGACGAGGACGGCGTACCGACCCACTGTGATCCATGTCCGATGGATGCGCTCGACGATTCCGATGGGGACACGGTATGCGACAGTGACGACCGTTGCCCAGGCGTAGACGACGCACTCGACGCAGACGGGGACGGCGCTCCCGAGTCGTGCGACGTTTGCCCGGGCGTGCGCGACCCCGATCAGACCGACGTCGATGGCGATGGGTGGGGCGCGGCCTGCGACTGCCATGATCTCGCCTCGGAGGTGTTTCCAGGCGCCGTCGAGGTGTGCGACGGCCTCGACAACGATTGTGACGGGCTGGTGGACCCCGACGGGGCGGACGGCGGCGTGCTCGTGTACGCTGACGTAGACGGGGACGGGGCCGGAGATCCGGGCTCAGCGTATATGGCCTGTGAGGTGTCGATCGGCAGTTCTGCCGTTGGTACCGATTGCAATGACCTCGATGCGTTTGTGCGTCCCGGTGCCGTCGAACGATGCGATGGTGTCGACCAGAACTGTGACAGGCAAGTTGATGAGGGTTGTACGGACCCGCAGGAACCGGCGAGCTGCGGTTGCGCCGCGTCGCCAGGACCCGGCTCACTCGTCGTGCCGTGGCTGATTCTCAGTGCATCGATGTGGCGACGACGCGGAACACGATTGCGGTGAGAAGGCCCCAGCGTGCCGTCATGGCAGTGGCCGACAAACCGGTCAGCGCCGCGCCCAAGGGGTCGCCGATTCCCCGCAGCAACATCCATACGCCTAAAGCCGCGGGCGCCCCGACACGGTTCTTGAGCCAACCTCGGAACGCGAGTTCTTCGCCGATGGCGACGACCGCCCCTGCAGCGAGGGGCAGAGCGTCGGGCATCCGGTGCGCGAACGACGTGGGGTAAATGGGACACAACCTCGCAATGAGCAAGCCGCCGGCGACCGCAGCCAGGCAACCCACGGTGGAAAGGCGTGGAACCGAGGGTCGGCGGGCGAGGGCAATTGCGGCGAACAGCATCAGTCCGAAGCCCGCGCCCATCCTGCCAACAACGGGGTCCAGGCCTTCCAGCAGGTCCGGGTTGCCGCCGCGCTCCCACAACAAAGGTCCGACGGTGGGTCCGAGGCAGATTCCCGTCAACAGGAACAGCTGAATCGGTAGGTTGCCGTCGATGGTGTCGGGCGTTGGCGTCTCGTCCAGGTCGCGTGCGATGCCGATCAAAGCTGCGACGACAAGCCAGGTCGTTGCCACGGCCGCGATCACGTTGGGGAGCGGATCCTCCCACGTATTCCCCGCGGCCACGAGCGCGCCTCCGAGGGGAATGGCGGCGCCCAGGTTGGGCGACCATCGACCGAGGAACCAGGCGGTGATTCCGAGCAGCGACACGGCGGTTGGGAGGATTCGAAGTGCCGTCGCCGTGCCGCCCACGACGTCGTTTGCGCTCCGAACGAGCCACAACCCCGCTGCGGCCAAAGACAGGGGCACGAGAGGGAAACACAGGAGCCACCAGCCGGGCTCGACGCGGCCGCCGATCAACGCGCCTGTTGCGGCCGCCGTGGCGCTCAGGACTCCGAGCCCGCCCCAGGCCAGCCATTTACCGAGCACAACTTCGGTACGGCTGACAGAGGCGGTAAGCAGCGCCACGAGCGTGCGGTTGCTCCGTTCGCCAGCGATCGAAGATGCCACGGCACCCGTCAGGCCGCTGGCTGAAATCAGGGCAAGAAGCAGCGTCCTTCCTGGGACCCGCGTCGGCGTCTCGACCCGCTCGACCCGAACGACGGGATCGTCGCCGTCCAGCGTGTCGCGGATTTCTCGGGTCGGCGTGCCGCGCACAAGCAGCGTGGACTCTGTTTGTGTGAAGTGGACTGGCGCCTTGTTCGACACGCGGACCGTTTTGAGGGCCCGGATGCTGTCGGGCACGTCACCGGACACGGGAATCGTCGGAATGACCACCTGCAGTGAGGGCGCTGGCGCTGCGGCAATTGGCACGAGCAGGCAGGTGACGACAACTGGCAGAATCCAACCGCCGCGGCCGCGAAGCTCCGAGGTCAGGTCCAATTGGGCAATGGCGAAGATGCGGCTCGGGCGAATCATGACCGATTGCGCCACGAAAAGATCAGCGCAGCTAGCGGTCCAGACAGCAGTGCGAAGAACAAGGGCATGCCGGGCGAACCGGTGCTGCCGACAGAGGCCAGTGGAAAGAACCTGAGGAAAACGAATTGGTTGCCCGCAGTCACGAGGGCGGTCACGACGACAGCCACCACCGCGAACGGTCCGGAAAAGGACTGGCGTAGGGACGCGTTGCCGACCATGGCGATTCCGAGAGACAAGGCGGTGATAGCCCCTGCGATGCCGTGCAAGGCGAGGCCGAAAGCGTCTTCCACTCCAAGAATTGCGTTGAGGCAGGTGATCGCCGTCGCGTAGAAGGGAGCGAGCAGGAGGGCCCCCGCGGCCCATCGGGCGAGCGCCGGTACGAAGTTTGGCACTGGCAGCACAAGCTCGGCTTGCAGTGAGCCATCTTCTCTGTCTCTGGCGATGCCGCCCAGGCCAATGACTGCGCCGTACAGCGAAAATAGGACTGCGAGAATTTTACCGATGGCACGGCCGTTACGGCCCGTTTGTTCGGTCGTCGGGTTCTTTTTGACGTATTCCGGCTGCCAGGGTGCTTTTGCTGCCTCGCGGAGCATGGACTCCAGTCGGATCGCGTCGGGGCTGTTTGCGAGGAGCCACAACGTGTGGCCGTCGGTGCCCAAGAAAGCAGCGCCGCTGCGCACGGCTTCGGCGGGGTCGGCGTCGCGGCGAAGGGGCCAATCCCCTTGTTGAACGAGCTCGACGAGCGAAGCGTCCGCGTTCAGGGGAATCGACAAGGACCGATCCCCGCGGATCAGCGCGGCGGCTGCAACGGTGGAGAGCAGAACGCCGCACACCAAGCCGATGGGCCAACCCAACGAACGGCGCACGAGGCCTTCTCGCAGGAGGGATCCGAGTTGGGCAAGGGTGAGCCATGCGAGGGCGTGAAGCGTCCTCATCCGTCGCCGACCAACCGCACAAAAGCATCGTCGAGGTTTTCGGCTTCGCCACGCACCTCGTTTACCGTCCCTTCTGCTCGCATTCGGCCGCCCGCGACGATGCCGAGTCTGTCTACGACGCGCTCGACTTCGCCCATGACGTGCGACGACAACACGACCGCGCGGCCCTCGGCAGCCAAAGAGCGCACCAGGGCGAGCACATCGCGTCGGCCTCCTACGTCCAGGCCGTCCGTGGGTTCGTCCAACAGGAGCGCCCGTGGCGCATGTACGAGCGCACGGGCGAGCAGAACGCGCCGCTTCATTCCGGTGGAAAGATCCGCGGTCGGGCGGTCCGCGAAGGACGTCGCGCCCATGCGTTCCAACCAGCTATCAGCGGTATCGTCCGGATTTTTGACGCCTTGGATGCGG
Organism: Klebsiella pneumoniae; assembly: GCA_945861065.1. Lineage (GTDB taxonomy): Bacteria > Myxococcota_A > UBA796 > UBA796 > SXOB01. The sequence goes on from CAMASI010000004.1 coordinate 61,809, forward strand.
GCGAAAAGGCGTACGACCTCTCGGCCGGTGAGTCGGGGCGGCAGCCCACCTTCAGCCGGTACCCAGGCGATTCGTTCGCGGACGCCGATCGGGTCCGTCAACGGGTCGTGTCCATCGATTCGCAGCACGCCTGCGTCGGGCGTCAGGAGCGTTGCGAGAATTCGGAGCGTGGTGGTCTTGCCGGCGCCATTGGGTCCCAACAGGCCGTACACCTCGCCTGCCGGTACGCAGAAGCTGAGGCCGTTGACTGCGGGCTCAGGGGCACCCGGAAAGCGCTTGATCAGACCGTCGACTGAAATCACGCGGGGCTTCTACCCGATTTGTGCGGCGACGCTCTCCGTACGAGTCGTGAAGCCGATCACATGAAAACGACGCAGGCACTGAGCTCAGACGCGTTGGAGATCGGGTTGGGGCCGAACTCCGGGTCGGCTTGTATTTGGGCAGCCCCAAGGGGGTCGGTGGCCCACAGGGCGCAGTCGGCGAAGTTGCCATCGAGATCGTACACCCGGAGGGCGAACGTCATCACGGGTTGTTCGTCGTGGGTACCGCAGAGAAATGCCGTGGAAATTTCGGGATCGTAACCGTCGCCGGATTCCCCGGGCGACAGCTCGCGGAGCAGCGTATCTGAGGATCCATCTGGGGCGAAGGCGACAGAAATGACGGTATGTTCTTCGTTCCAGCCGTCCACGCCCTCGGTTTCCCAGAGGTTGTGAACGGAAGCACGGCCCGTCCAGCCCAAGGTTTCACCCTCGACGCGCCACTTCTGGTCGTTGGGTGAGCACGAAGATTCGACAGCCGTGAGGAGTAGGGGGCCGGAGTAAAAACCTGTTTCCGTGGTGTAGGGCCCCGAATCGGACGTGCTCGACCCGGTGTCGTTGGGTTCTCCGGTGTCATATTTGGTGTCGGTTCCGGTATAGCTTCCGCGAAAATCCGAGGTATCGAACGCGGTATCGAAGGAATGACCGTTCGGGTCTGCGTCGCGTGGAGCGCCAAACCAACAACCCGATGAACTAAGCAGAAAATTCAAATGAAGCATGGCGCGTTTTTTGGGAATTCGGGTGTAACCGTGACCCACTCAGGCCGGTACAATTCGGGTCCTGTGACGGCCGGCTGGGGCTTGGACCACCAAGCGAACTGCGTCGCGTTCGATGCCATAAGACACCGCCGCGACTCCAGAGTGGCGTTCCACGCGGAGCGGCGCGTCGGTGGTGACCTGGGCGACACGTCCGTTGGCATTCCGCACCGTTCCGACACGGTCGCATTCCAGGCCGGCGCCGAGCCAAAAAGCGATTTCGAGCGGTTCCGCGCCAGTGTCTACAATTTCGGCGCCAAAATGGTCGAGGGTTACGGAACGCCGCCACGTGCCGATCGATGCCGCGGCGGTTGTTGACTCGGACAGAACATCGTGAACGACGAGGTCTCCAGCCCATCCGAAGGGACCGTCCGGGCGCAATGGCTCGCGACCCTGAATCCGAGCCGTACTCTGACCCCAGGCGCCTCGTTGGAGGTCCCGCAGGGGGCCTCGGTACGTGGACGAGCCGAGGCTGTCGAACAGGCGAAGCCCATCGAGGGAAAGCCAAATGGCGAGTGCGTCGGCGTGGCCGTGGGCCCGAATCGGTGCGAGTCCGAGCGGTCCGTGGTCGAATACCACCCTACACCTTGTTGATCGCAAAACGGTGAGGCCGACAAACGGAAAATGGCCCGAATTCGCCTCGGCGCGGTTTCCTGGGTCGGCGAGACCGAGCATCCGTGCACGCCGATCCATTCGCCACCCATGCGGCGGCAGTTGCCCGGTGACGATTGCCGCAGCACCCGCGACGGACAAGACGTAGTCGGCCTCGTCGAGCAAGACGGAGCCGCTATCGTCATCGCCTATTTTCGGGGCGTTTGGCAATAAATGGGAGAGAAATGTGGCGGCGCGGGAAACCGGTGCCAGGTCAGCGAGGGGCCGGACTGCGTGGGCAAACAGCGCCCATTCGACCGTAATGGCGAGGTAACGAATCGACGCCTCCGCGCCGCCGCCGTCGGGCAAAATGAGTTTGTCGAGCAGCCGACCGAGACTTTCTGAACGGTCGCCCAACAGAACTAGGGCGGCTGCTTCTGCGACGGCGTGGTTGCCCTCAGAGGAACCAGTCGACGGAAAGCGGCGCAACCAAGACCGGTGTTCGCCTAGGGCCTCGGGCAGGCCGGGGACGTCGACGCGTTGACCGAGCCAGATCAAGGAAGCGACGCGGGTGGCGACCGTGGGGCTCTCCTCCCATCCCGGTCCGCGTCCAACGGGGTTTTCCCGCAACCATGCGGCGGCTTCGTGTGCGGCGATTTCCACCGGGGCGCTGACGAGGTGTCGTAGGGTGTGGAGGGTCCACAACGGCTTCGGGTCGTGCTCCGCCAGTCGCCAGAATCTGGGATGGGGTTTCCCTGACCTCGGATCGGTCCACCACGCGGTCCGGTCCTTCACCGCGTGGCCAAGCACCGCGAGAGGACCGAGATCGGTCGACTCGATAGGGTGGGGCCAGACTGGCACAATCGGCCGAGCGACAATCGGAACGTGTCTTAGGGCAGATTGTAGGGCGCGTTCAGCCCATTCTTCGCGCGAAACCGCTGCGAGCCGACGCCGAAGTCCGCGGATCACCGGCCGTCGACAGTGGGTCGACCAATGCTCTCGTAGCGTAGGCCACTTCCGACAAATCGTTGGGGGTCCCACAGGTTTCTTCCGTCGAAAATCACATTTCCTGCAAGCGCTTCTCGCACGCGTTCGACGTCAATTCCACGGTAATCATGCCATTCTGTGCACACGACCAGACCGTCGCAGCCACGTGCGGCGGTCAATGCATCGGCACACCAAACGACGTCGTCGCCTAAGAACAGACGGGCCGATTCCATCGCTTTAGGGTCGTGGACCCTAACCACAGCGCCGTGATCGAGCAGCCCCCGAACGACGTCGATTGCCGCGGAATCGCGCACGTCGTCGGTGCGGGCCTTGAAAGCGAGGCCCCAGACTGCCAGAGTTCGCCCCGTGAGGCTTCCGCCGAAATGTGTGACTATTCTGCGCACAAATGTCGTGCGTTGGCGTGCGTTGGCCTCTTGGGCCGCCCGCGCGATCCCGGCGGGTTCGTCGAGGCGTTCGCCAAGGTGCACCAATTCTGCCACGTCCTTCGGGAAACACGACCCGCCCCAACCCAGACTTGCGTAAAGGAAATCGGGACCGATTCGACGGTCTGAGCCCATCCCGGCGCGCACGAGCCCGATGTCAGCGCCGCTGGCGTCGCAAATCCGAGACAACTCGTTCATGAAACTCACGCGTGTAGCGAGCATCGCGTTGCAGGCGTATTTTGTGAGTTCAGAACTCACCGGATCCATGACGATCATGCGGTCGCCTCGAATCAGAAAGGGCGCATACAGGCGACGGAGTGTGTCGAGGGCACGGTCGGAGCGCACACCTACGATGACCCGGTCGGGTTTGAGGAAATCTTCGACGGCGGCGCCTTCTTTGAGGAACTCGGGGTTGCTCGCTACGTCAAAGGGGCACGTCGCGACGCGCTCAATCGTGGCACGGATTTTCGCTTCCGTACCGACGGGCACGGTGGACTTGGTGACGACCAGCGTCCATTGTGTCAGCGCTCTGCCGACCGCTTCGGCCGCAGCCAAGACGAAGCTCAGATCGGCAGATCCATCGAGTAAGGACGGCGTGCCGACGGCGAGCAGCGCGACATCCGCACCTCGGACGCCATCTGCAGTCGAAGTCGTGGCCCGAAGGCGCCCGGCAGCGAGCCCGTTTCTGAGCACGTCGGACAGGCCTGGCTCATAGATCGGTGAGTCGCCTTGGAGGATTCGCGCGATCTTTTCTGGATTGGTGTCTACCAGCGTGACGTCGTGGCCTGCTTCCGCGAAGCAGGCGCCAGCGACCAGACCCACGTACCCGGAACCAATGACACAAACGCGCACGTCGTTCCCGTTTTGGCGTGGACGCTAACCCGGCGAGTTCGTCGGGCCGGTGTTTCGCAGCGCTCTCACAGCCCCGCGAAGACCGTCCAAGGACAATTCGAACATCGGGAAAACCCGGCCGATCGCCTCAATCGTCGGATGGCGCCACGTCTCCCGAGGCTCGGGGTTGAGCCAAGCCGAGGTCCGACAACGCGCCCGAATGCGGCTGAGCCAGTCGAGGCCGGACAGGTCCGTGGTTCCGGGCCATCCGCCCGCGGAGAACAACTCCCACGGCGCCATGCAGGCGTCGCCTACGATCAGAATGCGATGGCGGGGCCCAACTTTGTCGAGGATGCTGTCCGTCTTCACTCTGTCCATTCGTTCGATGTCTTTGTACAACCAACCGTAAGGCACGTTGTGGAACGACCAAGTTTCGAGGGACCGAAAGGACTTTTCCTTCACCGCGGCGGTGAGCAGTGCCTCTACCTTGCGGGCGTAGGGTTCCATGGAGCCGCCGGCGTCGAGGAGTAGGATTAATCGGACGTCGTTGCGGCGTTTCGGTCGGATGACGAGGTCGATGTCTCCGCCGTTTCGGCCGGTCGCAGTGATCGTTTCGTCGATGTCCAATTCCGGTTCGCCGTCGTGCGCGAGGGAACGAAGCGCGCGCAGCGCGACTGCGACGTCACGTTCTTCGAGCGTTTTGTCGGTGCGGTAGCCCTTCCATGCCCGTTGATCGGCCACCATCACAGCCTGACGACCTCCGCCGGGCCCTCCCACCCGAATGCCCTGGGCGGCATTGCCGCTATGCCCAAACGGGCTCGTGCCGCCGGTGCCGACCCAGCGGTTTCCGCCTTGGTGGGCTTCGGATTGTTGCCGAAGGGTGTCGAGGAAGGCCTTCCACAGGGCCTCTGGGGACAGGTGCGCGTGGGGCGCGGGCACGCCTTCGGGCCGCTGCGCTGCGGCTGCGAGCCAGGCTTCGAATTTCGCCCGCAATGCGGGATTGAGCGTCAATTCTCGAAATGCCTCTGCGAACGCTGTGTCCCACGCGTCGAAATCCGCTTCAGAACGGCAGACAATGGCCCGCCCGACGACGTGCAACCCGTCCAGGTCCGAAATGACGCCCGCGAGCAGCGCGCGATGGAGTGCGAGCCATTCTCCGGTTCCGACCGGAAGTCCACGGGTCCGCAGAAGTTCGAGGAGGACGAAAAACATTCACGGCCACCAAGCGTCCGGCAATTCGAACGGGCGCGTCGCAAATTCCCTGTTTGTTGGTTCGCAGCGTGCACCTTCAATCAAGGCTCGACCCGCGGCGTGGACGATGAAAACGATGCCCCGTTCCTGACGGACCGTCACCGTCGCGTACCGTGTTGCTGTACGGGCCGCCCGAACCGAGGCGTGCCGAGGGTCGGTTTCGCTAACGGCGGAGTGGATGAGCGCGTCGAACCGGTCCGTCGTCAGCCAAACCGCGATTGGGCCGAAAGAGGACCCGAGCACGACCCTGCGTTCTCTGACCGACATGGTAAAGAGCACGATGCTGCCGCCGTCGACTGCGAAATCCACAGTCACCGGACGCCAACTCGCTTGCGGCTCATCAAGCTGTGATCAGCCTCCACTTTGAGAAGCACGCCCAGGTAGGGATCGGTGTCGCGAAGCGTCTCGGGGTCGAGGCCTGCGTGAACGAGCACGGTGAGCCAATCGACGAGCTCCGAGGTGGAAGGTGGCTTTCGCAACCCTGGTGTCCTGCGGAGTGAAAAGAAGCGGTCCATGGCTGCGGTCGCCAGACGATGGTCGAGGTCCGGGTGGTGAACCCGGACGATTTGCTCCATCCGTTCCCGGTCGGGGAATGCGAGAAAGTGAAAGACACAGCGCCGAAGGAACGCGTCGGGCAGCTCCTTCTCAGCATTGCTGGTGATGAGGATGATGGGGCGGTGTTTGGCGCGGACGGTTTCGTCGAGCTCGGGGATGGTGAAGGCCATTTCATCGAGTTCGCGCAACAGGTCATTGGGGAACTCGAGGTCGGCCTTGTCGACCTCGTCGATCAACACAACGACTGGCTCGTCGGCCAGAAATGCCCGCCCCAATGGGCCGTACCGAATGTAACGACGGATGTCGGACACGTCGCCGGTGCCGAATCGGCTGTCGTTGAGCCGAGCGACGACGTCGTAGGTGTACAGGCCGTCGACTGCTTTCGTCGTGCTTTTGATGTGCCAGGAAATCAGCGGAATCCCGAGGCCCTCGGCGATGGCCTTTGCGAGAAGGGTCTTGCCGGTGCCGGGCTCACCCTTCACGAGCAATGGGCGGCGAAGGGCGACGGCCGCGTCCACGACGCTCGCGAGCGAGCCGTCCACGATGTAGCCGCTCGTCCCCGTGAATTGCCGCATGCCGCCTCCGGGGCGCCGGCTAACGAGATTGTAGGCGACAAGCGCCCGACGCCGAGGTACGGAGGCGGTGCCCGGCGCACGTGTCTCGCCAGGGCGACACTCCGCCCGCACGTTCGCGGGTGCTATTGACGACAACATTGGAACCCGCGACACGCGCGGAAGGAACAGGTGGAGAACACTCTCGCCGTACTGATTGATTTTGAGAACATTGCCGCTGGAACAGACAAGGAGGGACTTGGGCGCTTCGATATCGAAGCGGTGCTCGGTCGCCTCAAGGAGCGCGGCCGCATCCTGATCGCCCGTTCGTATGCGGATTGGGGTCGGTTCAGCCGCTTCAAGCAGACGTTGCTTTCGAACAACGTCACGATGATGGAGCTGACCAGCCACGGGATGCAGGACAAGAACCGGGCAGACATCGCCTTGGTGGTCGACGCTTTGGAACTCGCGTTCACCAAGCCGTATATTGACACGTTCGTCGTCGTTTCGGGTGACTCCGATTTCACGCCGATGGTGCTCAAGATGAGGGAGCTGGACAAACGCGTCATCGGCGTCGGAACACGCCACTCGACGAGCCGATTGCTCGTCAACGCCTGCGATGAATTCATCTTTTACGAAACGATCGTACAAGCGTCGAAACGCGAGCGGCCTCGTCCTGTGGGCGATCAACCGATCAACCGCGAAACGGCGGTGGAATTGCTCGTGGACGCCATCGAAGGCTTGCAACGCGAGAACCCCGAGCCGCCGTTGGCTTCCGTAGTCAAGACGGCGATCCTGCGGAAGAGCCCGGATTTTTCAGAAACGGACCTCGGTCATGGATCGTTCGCCCGTTTCCTCGAGCATGTGCAAGCTGCAGGACGTGTCAAGATCATCCGAGACACGAAGGCCGGTGGCTACCGTGTAGATGTGCTGCACGATTCGGACGAGGCGCCGCGCGACGTGGTGCAAACGCATGCGCCGACGGCGGATCCTTACCTTCCGGAGGCGGCGCAGCATTGGAAACGGTTGCTGGCTGGAAGAGGGTACGCGTTGCAGTCGACCCCCGTTCGATTGGCGGTCCTGGAGGCCTTCGTCGACATGGTGCGCGAACGGCGCGCGAAACGCCGCAAGGTCGTGCTGTCGTTGGTCATCGAGGACGTGCATCGGGCGGTCCGACGGACCCACCCGGATCTGAGCTTGGACGCGCTGCGGTCGGTGGGCGTTGGCCTGTTGCGTGCGGGCTGTCTCAAACACCGAGATGGCACGTCGGTTCGTACAGAAGGTGCAATCTTTGCGGTCGAAAAGGACGCGGTTGGCCTCAACCGAGCGTTGGTAGACCTGTACCTTTCTGAGCTGCGGGAGGCCGGGGCCGACCTCGACGATGTGGGCACACTTGCGGAGACCCTGTTCGGTGCTCGCGATCGGGAGCGAGATGTTCAGGAATCGCTTGCGTGGTTGAGCCGTAGCCATGAGCCAGATGACAGCGCTCCGATCGCGGACCTGGATTTGGCCGATCTCGACGCGTTGCTTGAACCTGTGATGGTGGACGAACCGGTTGCGGTCGGGCCAACGGCTGACGCGCCCCAGGGCGAGAGCGCAGAAGACGGGCTCAAGCGCCGTCGTCGCCGTCGTCGCCGCGTGGACGCACCGACCGATTCGAACGGCGAAGGCGGTCTGCCGTCAGACTTGGACGCGCTGCTCGAGTAGCCGTCGCGCGTGATTGGCGATGCGTCTGCTACCGGTTAGCGTAGCGCCAGTTCAACCTCCTTTTGCGGGGGCGGTCCTTTCGGGCCGCCCCTTCGTGTTTCAGGCTCATGGATGTGATCGCTCTACAGGACCGCGTACGCGGTGTGGTCGAGGCAACGGTGGGTCACATCGGCTTCGACCTCGTGGGCGTGGAGTGGCTCGCGGGTCGCACCTTACGCCTGTCGATCGACAAGCCGGGCGGCGTCAGCATCGCTGACTGTGCGACGGTCTCTGAACACGTCTCTCCGGTGTTGGACGCCACGGATCCGGTTGAAGGACGGTACCGGCTGGAAGTGTCCAGTCCGGGCATGGACCGTTTGGTTCAGCGCGATGCAGATTTCCACCGGTTTACGGGCAAACGGGTGCGAGTTCGTGTGTCGGATGGCCCGCGCAAGCGCGCCACGGGCACGTTGTTGGGCTTGGTGGGCGACGACGTGGTCGTTTCCGTAGATGGCGAGACTTTGCGTTTTCCGAGGGCTGGGGTTGCCACCGTGCACCTTGCCCTCACCCTAGACGAGTACCTGCAACTGGCGGAGGTTCCCCATGATCAGTGACCTTGAAGAGCTGATCGAGACGCTTCGGACCGAGAAGAACATCCCTCGCGACGTTGTCGTGGAGATCATCGAGAGCGCCATGGTGGCCGCAGCCCGCAAACGCTACGGCATGACCCGCGACATCGAGTCCGAGTACAACGAAGGCCTCGGCGAGGTGGAATTGTACCAATTCCAGACCGTCGTCGAAGAGGTTGAAGACTCCGATCTGGAACTCACCCTCGACCAGGGCCGGGAGCTGGACGCGGAATGTCAGATTGGCGACTCGTTGGGTCAAAAGATGGACATTCTCGGGCTGGGTCGCATCGCGGCCCAGACTGCAAAGCAGGTCATCATCCAGCGCATTCGGGACGCGGAACGCGAACTCACGTTCAACGAGTTCAAGGACCGCAAGGGCGAGCTCATCACGGGCATCGTTCGCCGCTTTGAGAAGGGCAACATCATCGTGGACCTCAACCGTGCGGAGGCGATTCTCCCTCGCCGCGAACAGGTTGCCACCGAAACGTGGCGCCCCGGTGATCGGGTGCAGGCGTACGTGCTCGACATCACGCGGGCGACTCGCCAGCCACAGGTTGTGCTGTCGCGGACCCATCCCGGTCTGTTGATGAAGCTGTTTGAGGTAGAGGTGCCGGAGATCTACGAGGGCGTAGTTCGCATCGAGGCCTGCGCTCGCGAACCCGGCCACCGCGCGAAAATCGCCGTGTCCTCCTCGGACGCCGACGTGGACCCGGTGGGCGCCTGTGTCGGCTTGAAGGGCTCCCGCGTGCAGGCCGTTGTGGCCGAGTTGCGTGGCGAAGCCATCGACATCATCCCATGGCACCCGGATCCGGCGCGGTTCATCGTGTACGCGATTGCTCCGGCCCATGTGTCACGCGTGTACATTGATGAGACGTCTCATACCGTTGAGCTCATTGTTCCCGACGACCAACTCGCGAAGGCCATCGGGCGACGCGGGCAAAATGTCCGCTTGGCGGCTCAGCTGTCTGGGTGGCGCGTGGACATCTACTCGGAGACTCGCCACGGCGAACGTCTGGACGTCACGCGTGTCGAACTTCGGCGGATCAGCGGAATGGACGAGGAGACGGTTGCCCTGCTCGTCCGCGCTGGATTCCAGTCTGCGCAGGAGATCGCGGACGCGGAAGTCGACGAGGTTGCGGAGTTGACGGGATTGCCCGTGGAACGTGCCACCGTCATCATGGCCGCGGCCGACGAGTTGGTCGGTGCCATGATCATGGAGGAAGCCGAGCGTCGGAAGGGGTGATCTGTGGCAACACACCCTCGGCGCACCTGCGTCGCGTGTCGCGAAGGCGCCGCGAAGGACGATCTCGTGCGCCTTGTGCGCGGGCCTGAAGGCCAGATCGTAGCGGAATTGTCCGGACGATTGCCTGGCCGGGGCGCCTGGTTGCATTTGCGAGGCGCGTGCGTGGCAAAAGGCGCGGCGCCGTTGGCTCGAGCGTTGGAAGTTCCGTCTGTGCCGGATCTCCGCGGGCTCGTTCGTGCCGAGGTGTTGGCCGCGGCGCGCGACGGTTTGTCCTTCGCTGCGGCGGCGGGCGTATTGGTCGGTGGGGCCGTAGTGCTCCAAACAGCCGTTCGAGAGGGGAGAATCGTGGCGTTCGTGATTGCGAGTGACGCGGCTGAACGGTCGATCGAGGATGCGGTGCGACACGCGCCAGGGTGCGTTGTCGTGGACCTTGGGCTGGATCGGGAGGCGCTCGGCACACGGATTGGCCGGGGTCCGCGGGCCGTGTTGGGTGTCGTTTCTTCGCGATCCTCCTCGCACCTGATTCGCCAGTTGCGCCGCCTCGCTGACCTGCGTTAGCCGCGGCCTCTACGAGGCGCCGGGCGGCCTTCACGGCGTGACCGCGCCGCGAAATGGGTCGTTACCCGGCGGATCGGACCCACCGAGACTCGTTGATGCGCAGCTCATGGCGCTGGTGTGAAGGACTGTATGGCTAAGGACTTCCTCGAGCGCTTCAAGCAACCGACGACGGGCAACCAGCCGCCGCGGCCCCAACCCCGTCGGGATGAGCCCGCTCGTCCTGCGGTGGACACGAGTGCCACGCAACGTGTGCCGGGCGGCGTCGTCCGCCGGCGCCCTCCGATCGAGATCCCGGTTGAACCGGTATCGACCGTGATCCGTCGCCGTCCGCCGGTCGACGTGGTTGCGGAAGGCCGCGCGGGCGCTGTCGAAACGCCACGGGGACCGTTGCGCGCGCCACCTGTAGAGGTTGTCGCCGACCTGCCGCCAGTGGCGCCAACGGTCAGCGTTGCGCCGAAGGCGCCCGTGGAGCCCGTCGCCGAGGCGGCCCCAACGCTCGAGGGCACGCAAGTGCGTGTCGAAGCCGAGGCTGAGCGTCGGCCGGAGCCTGCCTCGACCGGCGCCGCTGAGCCTGTTCGCGTGGCGCACGTGGCGAACGTGGCCGAGGCCGTTGTCGCCCCAGCCTTAGCACCGCCGCCCGTGCACGCCCCGCACGCTGCAGCTCCCGAGTTGGCCAGGCCAGGAGGGCGCGAGCCGCTCCTGCCGATCCCTCCTGGGGGCGGCTTGTACGCAGGGCTTGGACGTGCCGTCGTCCGCCTGCCTCCCGGCTACGATCCGACCACGCATACGATGGCGCGTCCGCCCGACCCCGCACGTGCGCGTCGGCGCGTCGAAACCACGGCAACGGCCTACGCCCCGCCCGGTGAGCGAGGTCGTCCGCGTCGCGGTGGCCGCGGAAATGATGCCGAAGCGGCGATTCTCGCCCGTGCGAAAGCGATGCGAGGTCGGCGCAAGCCCGGTGCGGGTGCGGGCCCCAAGGTCATTACGGGTCCAAAGGCCAGCAAGCGCAAGATTCGTGTCGACAACGTGATCAGCGTCGGTCAGCTAGCCCACGAATTGGGAATCAAAGCACCGCTCATCATTCGACAAATGATGGACTTGGGACGCATGGTCGGCATCAACGAGATGCTCGACCTCGAAACGGCGGCCATCGTCGCAGCGGAATTTGAGTACGAGGTCGAGAACGTCGGCTTCCAGGAAACCGAGTACCTCCAACACATCAAGGGTGAGGCTGAGGCGGTGTCGCAACAGCGCCGGCCGCCCGTCGTCACGATCATGGGGCACGTGGACCACGGCAAGACCACGCTGTTGGATGCGATTCGCGAAGCGCGTGTCGCGGCCGGTGAGGCGGGTGGAATCACGCAGCACATCGGCGCGTACCAAGTACAAATCAACGGCCAACCGATCACGTTCCTCGACACGCCAGGTCACGAGGCGTTCAGTTCGATGCGGGCCCGCGGCGCAAGCATCACCGACGTAGTCGTCTTGGTTGTGGCAGCCGACGATGGTGTTCAGCCGCAAACGGTTGAGGCTATCGCGCACGCCAAGGCCGCAGGCGTGCCCATCATCGTGGCCATCAACAAGATGGACAAACCGGGCGTCAACGCCGACGCCATCAAACAACGCATGGCGGAACACGAGCTCACGCCAGAAGAATGGGGCGGCGACACGATGTTCGTGCCTGTGTCGGCGTTGAAGAAGCAGGGCATCGAGCACCTCCTTGAGTCGATCCTCCTTCAGGCGGAGGTGCTTGAACTTGAGGCAAATCCAGATCGCCATGCCGAGGGCACGGTGATCGAGGCGAAAATGGAGCGTGGCCGCGGCCCCGTCGCCACCGTGTTGGTCCGCAAGGGTACGCTCAAGCGCGGCGATCATGTGGTGCTAGGCACCGCCTTTGGCCGTGTACGCGCGATGGTGAACCACGTGGGCACGGCGTTGGACGTGGCTGGCCCCAGCACGCCGGTGGAGCTGTTCGGCTTGTCTGAGTTGCCTGAAGTGGGCGACATCATGTCGGTCGTCGCGAACGAAAAGAATGGTCGCACGTTGGCGGAGCATCGGGCGGTGGCCAAACGCAATGCCACAATGGCGCAACACAGGCGCCGAACGGCCGAAGATTTGTTTGCGAAGGCAACCGAAGAGGCGAGAAAGACGCAGTTCATCGTGCTCAAGGCCGATGTCGGCGGCACGCTGCAGGCCATCCGGTCGAGTCTCGAAAAGATCACCGTCGATGGAACAGAAATCCGCATGTTGCACTCAGGGGTGGGAGACATCTCGGAGTCCGACGTCAACCTCGCCGCGACCAACGGTGCGCTCCTCTTGGGTTTCAACGTGGCACTCGATGCGCGCGCGCGGCAGTCTGCGTCAGAACAAGGCGTAGAGCCGGAGTTGCACGACGTGATTTACGCTCTCCTTGACCGGGTCGAGCGCAGACTCAAGGGTCTGCTCGAACCGACATGGGAATTGGTACGGCAGGGAAGCGTCGAAATTCGCGTGTTGTTCAAGATCGGCAAGGTGGGCCTCATCGCCGGTTGCTACGTTACCGACGGGAAGGTGGCGCGGAGCCACGTCGTTCGTGTGATGCGCGAAGGCAAGCAGCTGTGGGAGGGCCGTCTCAGCTCGCTCAAGCGGTTCAAGGAAGACGTGCGAGAAGTCACCGCTGGCTTTGAGTGCGGCGTGGGCCTCGATGGCTTCAAGGAACTCGCCGAGGGCGACGTGCTCGAGACCTACGCTCGCGAGCAAGTTGAGGTCAACTGACGTCAGCAGAATTGGAACGCATCTTCTTGGGCGTGTTGCGAGCCGTGCTGGTCATTCCTGGCGCGCGTTCGTTGAAAGACCGGCGCCAGGTTGTGAACTCTGTCCGCGATCGACTCCAGCATCGGTTTTCCGTCTCCGTGCACGTGGTTGGGCAGTCTGAGGTGCATGACCGGCAGGTCCTTGTCGTGACAACGGGCGGCTCGGAGCCCAGTGAGTTGAGGTCGGTACTGGACAAGGTGGAAGCGTTCTTGGCGGTCGCGCCGGCTGCGCTTCTTTCAGACTGTGTGATCGATGTCTTCCGGTGGCACCCGGGTGGGGCTATGGATCTCCATGGCTGAACCCCTTCGGCGCGCGTGGCGTGATGTTCGGTTGACGCCGGGTCATCTGGTCGCCCTCGCAGTGGGCGCCGTGGTGTGGGGTGGCGCCGCTTTTTCAGTTGGCTACCGTGCGGGCCACGCGGACGTCACGTTCGCGCCAAGTCGCGCGTCGTTGACCGACGACGCTGCTGGGCACGACCTTGTGGACCTCCTGGCACGGGTAGAAGCGGGCGCAAACCCCGATGGCGGGGCGAGTCAGTTGACCTTTCCTGGCGCCTTGCGTGGCTCGGCGCCGCCGGACATGGGGCCGCTCGCGCCGCCCCTGCAGGTACAGACCGAGACGCTGATCGCGAACCCATCTGAGCCAGTTTCCGCGGACCCGGCGCCCACCACGCGCTTCGTGGTCGAAGCCGGCAGGTACGGCGCGGCTCCGGCGGCGGTCGCACTTCGTGATCAGCTGCGCGCCGCGGATCTCGCTGCGGTGGCCACATTGGAGTTGGTGGGCGGCGAACGAACTTGGGTCGTGTTGGTTCCCGGCGGTGCCGACGAAGCTGCGGCCAAGGTTGTTGCGCTTGCGGTCGAGGCCGCCGTCGTTGGCGCGGACGTCGAATATGCCGAGCCGGTGGTGGTGGACCTGGCGCCTGACGGGGTGCGGCTGCCTTTTCCGTGACGGTTGACGTAAATCTCACACAAACCTTGACATGTCGTTGACGTTGGCACACACTCTTTTCAGCGGGAACGCTGGGAGGTGCCCATGTCGCAATCTGAGGTCGACCGGATTGAGCTGCTGCTCGAAAGAGAGGCTCGGAGGACGTTGGTTGGGCGCGTGGTGCTGCTCAGCGCGGTGCTGTTCTTGCTGGGTGCCAACCTGTGGGCGAACGTCGCGAGCCGCAACACGGTCGTGACGAACATCGACCAGGCGCGGCTCGATCAGGCGGCGCTGCAGGAACTGCGGGAGACGGACCTGGCCCGAATTCAAGCTCGGCTCGACCGAATTGAGACGGACCTCGGCGCGCAGGCAGTTGCCGCCCGCTGAAGAAGGCCAAAAGTGGCGAGCACCGCGGAAACCGTGGTACCGTAGGTTCTGCATCCAGCGGGGCCCGAATGGGCATCAGGGGGAATCATGGTTGCCAGTCTCGCACTTATTCTGTCGAATGCACTCGCCGTGGACTTGGAGTTCCCGCGGTCGACCTCCAAGATTAGCGATACGTTATCGCCGCCTAGGAACTTGGGCGCTGGCGGCGGCGGCGTGTTGTTCGTCAAGGGCAACTGGGTCGGCGACAAGTTCACCGGCACCGGCGTTGGCTCCATTTCCACAGCCGACCTCGACTTCGAGATGTCGGACCTCACCAACGGCGCCTGTTTTGTCGGCGTCTTGAACTTTGATGTGGAGATCAACGGGGTGGTCGTAGGATCCTACAACTACACTGGTGGCGGTGGCATCGGCACGTTCCCAGTGTCGGTGTCTTATGCGTTTGCCCCCATCGCAGGTGGCGGCCCGACGTTTGACGGCTACCGCGTTCGCATCATCGCTCGCGAGACGGTGTGCCCCGGCGGCGGTAGCTACAACTACTTCCCAGGCGGGTTGATGTCCTTGAACTAAGCCAAGGGCGTGCTGGTGGCGATCGCGCTTCCAGCCGCCGCTTCTGCGATACATTGCCGCTATGTGGCTCCACCTTTCGGCGATGGCATTCTCGGCGCCCGCGTTTGACGTTTCACGCGGCGTCGTTGACGTGCCGTTCCAGTTGAGCATCACGCCAACCGAGGGCGGCACCGTTCTAGCGAGTTTTGACGGGAGCAACCCGGCAACGCTGTTGTTGGGACCGATCCTGATCGATCGCACTGTGGTGGTCCGGGCGATCGAACAGCTCCCCGGCGGTGCCTTCTCCGTCATCGAGACGCACACGTATGTGTTCGTTGAGGACGTACTCGACAGCGCTGTCATGGACGCGAACATCATATCTGACCCGGTGTCGCGGGCGACGATCGATGCGTCCCTGCGGGCCTTGCCGATTGTTTCCGTGGTTGCCCCGGGCGGCCTCGACCTGACAGAGGAAGGGGGGTCCGCCGAGTGGATTGACCCGAACGAAGACGATTCAGGCGTCAATTGTGGCGTGCATACCGTAGGGGGAACGAGTTGGGCGTATCCCAAGAACAGCATTCGTCTGTCCTTTCGATCCGAATACGGCGCGTCGCATTGGCAATATGACGTATACGGGCCAGACGCGGTCGGCGTTCCAGCGACCGAATCGTTTGACGCCCTCACATTGAGGTCCGGAAACCACGACACCATCAATTATCTTGGGGCGCAGGGTCAACACCTTCGCAATTTGTGGATTGATACGACGCAGCTGGAAATGGGCCACGTGATGCCTCATGGCCGTTTCGTACACGTATTGCTCAACGGTGTTTACCACGGCGTTTACCACATGCGGGAACGGTTCGCGAACGGGTTTCTCGAGTCGTACTGGGGAGGCGAGGAGGAGGACTACGAGGTGTGGACGGGGTCCGTTGTCGAGGACGGAACAGGCGCGGCTTGGTTGGCAGCACAAGCAGCTGCCACCGACTGGGCGCAGTTTTCCGAGTGGGTAGAGGTCGATCAATACCTCGACTATATGGTGATGATGTTTTTTGCGGGCAATTCCTGGGACTGGTATTCGTGGCACAATTGGATGGGAGGTGGCCCGACCGACAAGGAGGATCGTGGGGGGTTCACGTTTCATGAAAACGATTGCGATATCTGCCTCTACTACGCCGTGACAACCGATGTGACGTATCTCGGAGGACCCGCCGACGTATTCTTCACGCTGCTGGCGACGGCGGACCCGGATTTTGAGGTCGCCTTTCGCGACGCCATTCACCGCAACTTGGAGGCGGGCGGGCCGCTGGAGGGCGCAATTGCGACTGAGCGCTATCAACGGCTGTCTGACTCGGTGTACGACGCTATCCTCGCCGAATCTGCCAGGTGGGGCCTCGGTTGGTGGGAGCGCGAAGGAGAGTGGGTTCCCGAACGCGATCGTTTGCTAAATGAATGGTTTCCGTTTCGCGCGCGGGAGGTGCTAAAACAATTTAGGAACAATGGGTGGTATCCAATCGAGGCGCCGGTGGTCGACGTCGACGGCGGCGTCGTCGCCATGGGTACGGTGGTCACGGTGACAGGCCCGGCGGGTGCGGAGTTGTGGTGGACGGCGGACGGTTCGGACCCGCGCGCGCCAGGAGGGGCACCGGGTGCGACGGCCCTGCTCGAAGTTGCGGGAACGATCACGTGGACGGTCGAGCGCTCCGTGGACCTTTCGGCGAGAATCCGGGTGGGCGACGAATGGGGCCCAGTCCACCACGAGTTTTATGAAGTGGCGGGCGTGGCGGACATCGTCGTCAACGAGTGGAATGCCGTCGAGCCCACCAAGGTCGTGTCCGAGGGCGATGATGCATTGGGCTCTTTGCCGGGCAACGGTGGAGACTGGATCGAATTGGTGGTGGTCGGCGACGTCGTGGACCTGAGGGGCTGGCGGCTCCAGATGCAGGACTGGCGTGGTCCGGCGGGCACAATCCAGTTCACGGAAGACCTGCTCCTTTCAGCGTTGCCTGCGGGAACGCTGCTGACGATTTCGGAGGACCTTCCAGAGGATGCGGCGTTCGACCCAACGAACGGGGATTGGCGATTCCACCTCCGGGCCTCCGCGGAGGGCTCGGGCCTGTACGTCGTGGCCGATGATTTCGACGTCACGCCTACGGGCTGGACTGTCACGGTTCGCGACGCGGACGGATTGGTTCGTATGGGGCCCGTAGGTGAGGGTGTTGAGCCTCGGGACGGTATTGGAACCGAGGAGACCGGTTGTCTGAAAGCCACGCCGACTGGCGCGGTGACCCGCTGGACCGAATCATACGCCGCTTGTGATCACTCCACCTACGGCTCGGCCAACGTGTGGGATGGAGGCGGCCAGGATCTCGTTGCCCTAAGGGCGGAGCCATGGTCGCCGGAGGACTCAGGCGACGGCGCCACGGAGGTCGAGACGGAACCGGAGGAACCCAGCACGACAACGCCCACGTTTCCGTCAACGACCACCGAAACGGGAGCCGAGCGCGCCGAGCCTGACGGTCCTGGGGCGGGTTGTGGCTGCACGACGGGCCCGCGGTTGGGGGCGGGTTGGGTCCTGTTGGCGCTGTTCTGGCGCCGCCGTCGGTTGTTGTGGGCTTCGACCGTCGCGGCGTGTGCGACGGAACCGGAGGGGGGGCCACCGATTCCCCCAGACTCAGAGGACTCCGATGTGCACACGACCCCCGTCGTGCCGCCGTCGACCCCAACAGTTCCGCCTTCCACCCCAACGACCGCGTGTTTTGAGGATGCCGATCGGGATGGGTGGGGAAATGGGTCGGTGCCACGGCCTTGTTTCGGGGCGGCTGTGCTGACGGCCGGTGACTGCGATGACACCGATGCGGACGTCGCTCCCGGCGCGATCGAGACCTGCGATGGCCGCGACACAGACTGCGATTCTCTGATTGACGAGGTTGGGGAGGTCGTAGACGGGTTGCCCTTTTTCACCGACGCCGATGGGGACGGCTTCGGCACGTCAGAGCTCATCCATGCGTGCGCGTTGGGCGCGGGTGCGGCCCTTCAAGAGGGCGACTGCGACGATGCAGACCCGGATCGTTCCCCAGGTGCGGCGGAACTGTGTGATCTCATCGATCAGGACTGCGATGGTGTAGCCACCGACGGGGTGGGTGTCGTGGCGGAGTGCCCCGGCGTGAGTTGCCTCGACCTGCTCAACCAGGGTTCCACAGAGAGCGGCGTGTACTACCTCAGCCTGCCGTCGGGAACGGTCGCGCCCGTGTGGTGTGACCAGGAATCCGACGGTGGAGGCTGGACGCTTGGCCTCCTCCGAAATTCTGCATCTGTGGGGAATCAAGGCGATTTTGGCGCGGGTGACGTGAGCCCGGAGTTGCTCGGAGCGTCGCCGGCGGAGGCGAGCCTTAGCGCCGTTGCCACGATGGCTTGGATTGACCTGAACAGTTTCGAGTGGGTCGAAATGGCGGTCAGCGCGGCGCTGTCTGGCTCGGACACGTACCGTTCTCGGGTGATCCCGCGCACGGAGCTACGAACAGCCTTCGGGGACGACGGCTACAAACTGTATGGCGGGGTGACCGGGTACTACTGGTGCGGTGGTGTCGCGGCGTACACGGATGCTGGTGTAGGCGCCGTGAACAACCCCGTCGGGGCCCCAGCGGATTGTAAAGGGCATGGTTCTCTGGGGTCCGGCTGGGACTTTTCGGAATCCAGCGGCGTCAATGCAGGCCTGACGCTGTGTGGCAAGGATGCGTCTTCGTGGATGTACGGCGGCTGGGCCACGGGGCTCGTGTACTACGGGTCAATCGGTGCAGCCCAGGCCCTCTGGGTTCGCTAGAGTGCGCGGGGTCCAGCGCAGGCGGTCGTATCGCCCGCTTGGCACGCTGCGACCGAGATGGACTTGGCGAGCGGCTTGTCTTTCTTGCCGCCCAGGCCCTGCCACAGCAGGCGCGCGAGGTTGTGGCCGGACTCCGCGTGGCCGGTGGCCCAGCCCTGTTGGTAGGCGGCCCTGGCGGTCGCGAAGTCCACACCATCGCGCACACCTTCCTCGGCGAGATGCCCAAGGCCGACGCAGGCGCTGGCCACGTTGGCATGGCAAGCCGTTTCGTACAAGTCCATCGCCCGTTTCGCGTCGCGAGGCAGGTTGGTGCCTTCGTCGAGCACCACGGCTGCACCGAGACAACCTTGAATTTGGCCGAGCACGCAAGCCTTGTCCAAAGCCGCGACGGCAGCGCGGTCGTCTCGTCGCACGCCCACACCCTTGGACAGGAGGTCTCCTTTGATCAAACAGGCCTCGCCGTTGCCGGAGTCGCAGGCCCAACCGTAGGACGCTGTGGCGCGTGTGCGGTCCTTGTCGAAACCGCGTCCGGCGACGAGCGCGTCTCCGAGCAAACGGCAAGCGAGCGGCGCGCCATTGGCGTCTGGACAGGAAATCTCAAGTGCCGTGCGACCTTTCCGGGCGTCAAAACAACCGCGCTGCGGGTCGCTGACGAGGCGTGCGACACCTACGCAAGAGGGCGCGTGGTGTGCGCTCAGGCAGGCGTCGAAGACCGAGTTTGAGCCACAACTCAGGCTGAGGTCAGCGTCGGCGCGCAGCACGAGTTCCGAATGTGCAACGCAGCTGCCCAGGTGCTTTGCTTCGCAGCCCAGCGCGAGCAGTGGCGCGGCGTCTACCGCGACGGAAGCGAGGCTTCCAGCACGCCAGCAGGCCTCCGCCGTCCCTCGATGGCAGGCCTCTCGAAGGGACTCCCACGTCTCCCCCTCGTCGAGAGGGACGACCGGTGGCGCCGTGTAGCCACCGACCGATCCACGGGCTGTAGGGCGTCCAGCACGCGTCGATCGGATGGTGACGGTCGTTGGGATCACAACCTGCATCGACGGGGCTGTGGGTGCGGCAGACGCGACGACCGGTGGAGGCGGCGGAGGTGCGACCGCGGCAATCGGTGGTGGTGGCGGCGGTGCGACCACGGCGACCGGTGGTGGCGGCGGCGGTGCGACCACGGCGACCGGTGGCTGTGGCGGCGGTGCGACCACCGCTACCGGTGGCGGTGGGGGCACGGGTTTTGGCTTGAGTTGCGCCAATGCCGCGGCCTGCCTGGCGGCTTCCGCGTCAGCGACCGCGTCGGCAATCCGCTTGGCGTCGGCTGCCGCGGCCTCCGCAGCCAGGCGGGCCACGTTTTCGGCCTCGATGCGTTCCAACCGCGCGGCTTTCTCCGCCTGTTCTGCCTCAAACTTGGTGTCCGACGCCGCCATTGCGTCGGCGACGGCAGCGTCCTGGCTGTCGGTCACCGACGGCGCATCGGCGAGCCAGCCACGCGCCAGGTTTCCGGCGTCCTCCTGGGGCGCCGGCGGCTTGGCGCCCCCGGTAAAAGCCACCGGCATCGTGAACGTCAGCCCGTCTGGCATGTCGTGGGCCGGGAAGTCCGCGTAGTGGAGCACGCCCGCGACACAAGAGGCGATCTCGGCGTCCCAAGAGTGGCCTGCCAGCGGTTGCACGTCGATGACCCGGCCCGAGCAGCCCACAGTGATCTCCACCATGAGCGGGCCTGAAGGCGTGATGAGTGAGGTGAGGCACCGTTGGGTAGTGGGCAGGAAGGCTTTGAGTGCCCCGGAAATCTGTCCGACGGTGAGCCCCTTGCCCGACACGACTGCGTCGTCGGCCATGGTGGCTGACGCTGCGTCCACGTCGGACTCGATGCAAGGCTCCTCGGGCGGCAGTTCCAGGGGCGGTAGGGTGGCCAGGGCCGCGACGGCCCCCACAATAGCGATGATCAAATCTCCTCCGGCCGCAGCAAGGAGAGTGTATCCGAGGCGCTACGTCAAGCGGTGCTGACGACAAGGTGGCGCGCTACCTGTTCGCATGCAGATCTCTACGTTGATTGAACCCGAGACGCTGCGGCTCCGGATCGCGGCACTTGGCGCTGAAATCCGTCTCGCGGTAGGAAACGAACCTCTGATCGTCGTTGGCGTGCTCAAGGGCGGCGTGTTGTTCATGGCCGATCTGGTGCGTTGCATCCCCGGTGAGGTCGAACTCGAATTTCTCGGGGTCTCGTCCTACGCCGGCACGGAAACCACCGGCGCCGTTCGCATCACGCATGACCTTCGCCGCGACATCGCGGGTCAGCATGTGTTGCTCGTCGAGGACATCGTCGACACCGGGCTCACGCTCGATTGGATCCGACGCACGTTGGGAGCACGTGCACCGAAGAGCCTACGGGTGGCGACGCTCCTGGACAAACCGTCCCGTCGCCGAGTCCCTGTGCACGTCGACTTCATCGGCTTCTCCATCCCGGATGAGTTCGTCGTCGGGTATGGCCTCGACTACAACGAGCGGTACCGCAACCTTCCGTACGTCGCGGTGCTCAAACTCCCGTGAAACACCACGGCCGTGCCCGTGTGCTTGGGGCTGGGCTCGCAGGCGCTTCGGTGGCCCGTGCGCTCCTCGATCGCGGTTGGGACCTTCAAATCGTGGATCCCAACGGCCTCGCCGCTGGGGCGTCGTCGGACAACGCAGGGATGGTTCGATCGCTGGTGCTTCATGCCGACGAACGGCGCCGCGCTGTCGAGACCGCGCGGAGGCTCGCGGACCTGCCGACGGTGTTTCGGCCCGTTGGCGGTGTGGTGGCGGCGACCCGAGATGAAGGCCAGTGGGACGAGGCGATTGCGGATCTGCGGTCGCTCGGCTGGCCCGTGGATCACCGACGTTCAGAAGACGCTGCGTCCGTGCTTCGGGGCTCCGCAGCGCGGCATTCGGTGGTCACGCCGCTAGACGGCGTGTGCGACGCGCCGTTGTTGGTTCGCTGGTTGTTGCGAGACGTTCACGTGCAACCCGAACCGCAAGGGGACGTAGATCTAACCGTCGTCGCCACCGGCGCTTGGGCGGTGCTGGAGGGCGTTGGCCTCGTCGCCACTCGTCGTCACCTGATTCGGACCCAGCCCCACCCGCTGGCGCAGGGGCCGTGGGTGTGGATTGAAGGCGCGGGCGTCTACTTGCGTCCGGAGGGCGGACGTTTCCTGACCAGTGCTTGCGATGAGGTCGAAGGGGATCCAACGCCCCCGAGGGGCACGCCAGACGCCGCCGAAGTGCTTCGTGCCGTCGCCGAGGTGGCGCGTTGGTTCCCCGCGGTGGGTCAGGTGGAGGTCGCCGATGCGCGGTGGGGCTTGCGTACATTTTGTGCGGACCGACGTGCTCGCGTGGGGCCAGACCCGTTGCGCCCTGACCTGTGGTGGTGCGTCGGCCTAGGGGGTTCAGGGGTCAGTACGGCGCTGGCGATTGGTGAAGAACTGGCCGCCCAAATCACCGGCGTACCTGCCAAGGGGGCGCGTTAGCGGCGCGCATGCTTACAGCCCTGCTTGTCCGCCTGACGATTGCTGCCGAAGACGAAGCCAAGAAGGACGTATGGGACGTCAACGCAGACCACGGTACGACGCATGTTGTCTCCGTCGATACCCGGGAAGTGACCTGGTCCGATGTGACGGTGCATGATGGGGTGGTGGTTTTTGATGTACTCGGCGATTTGTGGTCCGTTCCACTCGCAGGGGGAGACGCGAAACGACTCACGCAGGGCGCGGCCTGGGACGGTCAGCCCCGCTTCAGTCCAGACGGTGAGCGGCTCGCCTATGTGTCCGACGGTGGCGGTAACGAGCAGATCTGGGTGATGAACGCCGATGGCTCGGACGCCAAACAGGTGACTCACGAGGATGTGGCGCGCCTGACAGACCCGACGTGGGGTCCGGTGGGAGACTGGTTGGTGGTGCGTCGGAGGACGGTAGATACTCGCTCGATCGGCGTCACAGAGTTGTGGCAGGTTCATCTCGACGGGGGCAAGGGTTTTGCGCTGACGAACAAAGACTCCGACCCCCATGCCGGCGAACCTTGGTGGCAGGACGGCGCGGTGTGGTTCAGCACCCGGCATGGCCGGTTTGAGTACAACGCCGACCCGGTCGCCGGTTTGTGGCATGTGGCTCGTCTCGATGGCGAGACGGGGGACATTCGACCGGTCGCCCACGGGGCCGGCAGCGCCAGCCGCCCCATTCTCGACGCTTCGGGTCAGCGAATGTACTTCGTCTCCCGAGACCGAACCGCCACGCTGCTCGAAGAGATGGTGCTCGCGACCGGCGCCCGGCGCGTCGTTGCGGACTGGCTCTCGCCCGATGAGATGGAGGGATTTGCGCTGCATGGAACCTATCCGGCCATGGACTGGGCCAAGAGCGGCGAGCTCGTGTTGTGGGCGCAGGGCAAGTTGTGGCGGCTCGACGTCGCCACCGGTGTGCGGACCGAGATTGCGGTGCACGTGCAAGGCGAATGGACGCAACACGACGTCCCGCGGCCGCTGTGGGCGCCGGCGGCGTCGTTTCAGCCCAAGGTGTTGCGTTGGGCCACCCGGTCGACCCGGAAATCGGTGGCCTTCTCGGCGTTGGGCGCGTTGTGGGTCCGGCTTCCGGACGGAAGAGTCACACGGATTTCGGAGGGCACCGGGTACGCGCCGGCCTGGAGTCCGAATGGTGAGGACCTCGCCTGGACCAGTTGGTCAGACGAGACGGGCGGTCGTTTGCACGTGACGCCGGGCAAGGGTCGGCTGGAGACGCTGCCGGTGACAGGTCAATTGGTCAATCCGGCGTGGGCGGACGATGGCAAACGCCTCGTGGTCCTTCGAGGCGTCGGAGGGGGTCCCGAGGTGGCGCTTGGCGCAGAGCCCTACTTTGAGGTTGTGCTGCTGGAGCGTGGCGTGAAGGGGTGGTCGTCCCGTTTGGTGACTCGCGTTCCGTTTCGCGGGTCGGCTGCGCGATCGCCGCGCTTGCACCTGCACGACGAACGCGTGTGGTGGTTTGAGGACGAAGAGGGAGAGGCACGGTCGCCGAGCAATAGCGTGCTTGTCAGCGTGAATCTCGACGGAGAGGACAGGCGCAAACACCTGCAGTTGGGAGGCGCGGAAGAGATTGTCCTGTCGCGCGACTTCCATTGGGTCGCGTGGCGTCTCGGTCACCAGCTGCACGTCGCGCCGATGCCCTCCTTGATGGCGGGTCAACTCATCAAGGCTGAGGCGTTGGCCGACGTCCAGCTCACCGACGTCGTAGCCGACTGGCTCGACTTCTCGAATGGCGAAGTGACGTGGATGCAGGGCCCGACGATGTTCGCGGTTCCGCTCGCGCGTTTGAAGGAGAAATTGGCCGACCCTGCGCCGGATGCGGACCAGTTGGCGCCGGATCCCCGCGCGACGGCCACAGCCATCTCGTGGACGGTGCCGAGAGCGCGGCCGAGCGGCGCCATCGCCATCACACACGCTCGTGTGGTCACCATGAACGGGGATGAGGTGCTCGAGAATGCCACTGTGGTGATGCAGGGCGACCGAATCACGGCGGTGGGACCGGATGTGACTGTGCCTGCTGGCGCTCGCGTCATCGACGGTACGGGAAAGACCGTCATTCCGGGCTTTGTCGATGTGCATGCGCACCTTCATTACAGCGCTGGCGACGTGTTGCCGTCACAAGAATGGCGCTACCAAACGGCCTTGGATTTTGGCGTCACGACGGTTCAGGACCCGTCGGCGTCCACCGACCTTGTGTTCACCCAAGCGGAACGTGTCGAAGCGGGATTCATGGACGGCCCCCGCGTATTTTCGACGGGATTTGTCTTGTACGGTGCGTTGGCCAATGACGGCGCGGACACGCCCACAAAGGTCGCGGCGTTGGGCCACGTTCGTCGGATGGCGACGGTCGGAGCGCGCTCGGTCAAGGTGTACCAGCAAAGCCAGCGGGAGCGCCGGCAATGGTACACGGTCGCTTGCCGCGACGAAGGGATTCTGTGCGTCCCGGAAGGGGGCGGAGACCTGTGGCAGAACCTCGGTATGATTGGAGACGGCTTTCACGCCATCGAACACGCGATGTCCGAGGCACCCCTTTTCGACGACGTCCAGCAATATTGGGCAGGAAGTCGAGGAAAGGAGGGTTTCGGCACGGCGTACACGCCTACATTGCAGGTGGCCTATGGGGGGGTGGGAGGTGAAGCGTATTTCCTGCAACACCACGACCCCTTTGACGACGAGCGTTTGTTGCGCCACACGCCGCGGCGATCGATCGATAGCAAACTCTGGCGCACAGGCTTGTCGCTCCGTGAAGGCGACTGGCGTCACCAAGCCGTGGCGAAGGGCGCCGCCGAGCTTGCACGCAAGGGCGTACTGGTGACTCTGGGGTCGCATGGCGAGTTGCAGGGCCTAGGCGTTCATTTCGAGTTGTGGGCGCTGGCCGGACCCGACGCCATGACCCCGCACGAAGCGCTACGAAGCGCGACGCTCTATGGGGCTCGATATATGGGAATCGAGGGGGTTCTTGGGTCTGTGGAGGTGGGCAAACTCGCGGACTTGGTGCTCATCGATGGTAATCCCCTGGTGGATATTCATTTGTCCACACACATTTCGGCGGTGGTGAAGAACGGCGAGGTCGTGGTCGACCACTGAGGGCCACCTAGATCCGACAGCCATGTCGGATCTGAAGCTGGGCCAAGGAAGGACCCCTCGTGGGTACCTCACAGCCGTCTCTCATCGGCACAGTTGGCGAGCGTCCGCCCACGATGGTGCTGGCGTAAGTGCCGACCAAACCCTGGAGTTCTCCGATGACACAACCCCTGCTGTTCCTGGCCACGCTGGTGTCCGACCCCGCCTTCGCCGGTGACGTGTTGCTGCTCACAAGCTGGCCCGGGGACCTCCTTCAACTTCAGGGCGAGATGGTAGACATGGGCGTATTCGGCACGATTGACAGGTTGGATACGACGCTATCCACACCCAGTCTCGCCGATCTCCTCGCCTATGACGCGGTTCTTTTGGTGAACGGCCACATTCCCCACGATGCCGAACCCCTCGGCAAGGACGCAATTGGGCGCGATCCCCACAAGCCGGACCCGACCCGACCCGACCCGCTCCCGACCCCGCTCCCGGCGTCGCCCCTGGAAGCGTCAGCGATCATTCTGGAGCTTCTTCGCCAGGGCTACGAGCATCGCCACGACGCGATCGAGCTGCTCCTTACCGGACCGATGCGTTGCGTCCTCGACAAGGTTGAGGCGCCGGCACGCATCGAGGATCGCCGCGCACTCAATGGCGGAGCCCGATGCCGACAGGTAGTACCGCCTCTTGTCGCCGGGCGAGTACTTCCCCGCGCCTTCTGCGATATTGAGTACGATCGACAAGGAGGCGCGTGACAGCTGATCACCGATGTGCGAGCGCCCCCGACGCAACCGCTCAACGACGCCGTTGGCGAGCACCAGGAAGTCCAAGGCGACGGCGTATACATCGAGCTTCTCACGGTCGAACGGCATCGCTGCCTCGGGTCGGGAGGGGGATCGGGATCGGGATCGGGATCGGGATCGGGATCGGGATCGGGATCGGGATCGGGTGCGGGCAGGAGTATCGCGGAGCGGCTTTCGATCATCGCGCCCGGGGCTGACCTTTGCTGGCCGCTGACACGCTGCTCAACCTGCTGTGGAACGTCGGTACGCTGACGGTGGCATTCGCCGCACGGCTCGCATTCCGTCGGGGCCATCGCATTGCGGGGTTGGCCCTGTTCGCAGGTGTAGGGGCTAGCGGGCTCTGGCTGGTATTCGACGTCGCCACCCACCTTTCGGACGGGCTCAAGCTGCTGAGCCGGGGCGACGTGGCCGCTGTGAGCGCTCGCCGGGTCGCAGACCTCGCTCGGGCCGTTGGCCTCGGTTCCGGGTACGCACTGTTCGTTAGCTTGGCAGGTTGGCCCAAGAGTCGGTGGGCGCCCGCTTGGGTCGGTGCCACGCTCGGCTGTTTCACTGCGGGTGCGGTATTCGGAGAACTTCAATCTCGCGGTCCCAGCCTGGCTGCCCTAGGGCCGTTGTCGATGGCGCTGCTCCTCGGCGGCGCCTGGGCCTGGCGGTTCGGCCCGAAACCCCGGCAGGGCCCACTGATTCAAGTGTGGGTCGTGGGTGGGCTCACGATTGGGGGATGGCTGCAGTTTCAACACAAGCGGGGTTTGGGTCCGGTGGACGTCGACGGCGATCTTGCGCTGTGGACCGGCCCGTCAAACCCGACGTCGCGACCGGCGGGCGGTTGTTTTGTCCTGCCTGAGGGTGCGGGTTGGCACGCCACCACCCGTGGCGCGATTCTTCCCGCGTTTGGCATGAGGCCTTGCCCAGGAGGAAACGGGCCAACGAGCTTAGGTTTCTTGTCCGTCGAGCGACCCCAACTCGCCGTCCCGGGCGCTGCACCCCTGTCTCAACTCGCCGCAACGCCATGGCTGACGGGCTCGGGCAGTGTGGACCTCTTGGTTCGACATGGGCTTCGTGTCGTGCCAGTTCGCCAGTGGGCGACGGTGTCGTTGCCCCTGTTGTACCAGCGGGCGCCGAATGGCGAAGGGGGCTGGCGACTGGATTCCGACATTCCGGACCAACTCGTGCTGTTGCTCAGCGGTACGCCAAGCGCCCCCATGTTGGCGAAGCCCGACGGGAGCGCACCGACTGCGTTCACTGCCTGGACCGACGCCGCACGAAGGACGGTGCTTGCGCCTCCCCTTTCGGGCTGGACCGTTCAGGATTTTGTCGATCTCTGCGCACATGGGGCCGAGGGGCGATTCGGCTGCGGCGTCACGGACAAACCGTGGGCCCCCCTTACCGCAAAGGACCTGCCTGGAAGCGCGCCGTAAACTGCATTGGCGTCGCGGAGCGTACAGAAGACAGGGCGTCCCACACACATCCGGCGTAGGCGCGATCCCCGGGTACAGACGGTATGACCGTGATCAGCGGGGCCTCCGGTCCTGATTCCACAGCCACATCCACCGGACGCCCTGACGCTGGGTCAAGGCAACCAGCGACCGCTTCCACAATGCCGTCGACCATTCGGACGGCGTCTCCAGGGCCAGCGACCTCCGCCCAAAGACGTTTTCCCTCCATCGTGACCGTCGGAAGGCGCTTTTCCAGGGTCAAGGGCGTTGGTTTTGCTCGATCGCCAAACGCACGCCACGACATCAAGGGCGCGAGGCGCCCAGCGGCGATCAACCGATCGACCATCGCCACCCAAGCGTCCGCACGTACAGCCCGATGCGCCGCGACGTCCACGGTGCCGTCGGGAAGCGCTTCGTCCAGCCGTAGCCAGTCCCAATTTCCGTCGGCGGCGGGACAGACGGTCACAGTCCCATTGTCCGGGCAACCCACCAGCGGCAGGTACCGATGGCCACCAAATCCGACGTCAAAACCTACGGGATGAACGTCGACAAAGGCCCCCCCGCGGCGCGTCGCCGGCAACGTCAATCGAATCGCGCCGACGCGCGTGAACTCAGTCGCAGCCGATAGCGTTCCCGCGGGTCCGCCGTCTTTGGCAACGAGAATGGACACGTCCGTTTCGCCGACAGCGGCAAGCGAGGTGAACACAGCGTCCATGGCGGCGACGTCCACATCCGGCGCGACCGCAACCAACACCCCATTGCCCGGAACGAACGTGCAAAGCACATTGGCTTCTCGGTAAATCCACTCCAAGTCCTCGACGAGGCCGCGCGCCCAAGCGCCATCGCTAGGCCCCCTGTTTTCGGACCCTTCCACCGACACGCCTTCTCGGGTCAACGACAGCAGAGGCTGGCACACGCCCCCGCGCAGCTCCGCCGCTGACGGAGCGACGAGCAGACCGCCAGACCGCACCCGACCCGCGTATCGACCCCAATGTGCCGCTTCGGCGCCGGTGGACGTGTACGCGATGGCCTCCACCAACTGGCGCGCCTCATCCAGCGCACCACCCGCGGAGAACTCCCGGTACAACAACGAGGCGACGACCGCGGACTCGGGTCCGCCGGCAGAAGCAAATCCAAGCGGATCTCGCCAGGGTGCGAGCGTCTCGGCCCCACACGCCGACCAAACCCCGGCCATATGAGCGTCCCAGTCCGGTCCGATCGCCGCTCGGAAGGGTGCACCATTCACGGGGCAATGTACAGACCAACGCTGGGCGCCGAGTTCCGCCTCCGCCGCCACACCGCCGTCCATGGCGGCCGCCCACGCTAAGGCCTGATCCCGGACCGCCAATGGAACGGCCGGACACCGTTCTTCGATCGTGGAAGCGATGACGTGCTCGGCACTGGCGCCGCCGACTTCCAACCTGTCCAAAATGAACTGCACGTCGGACGGGCCGCACGGGGTCACACACCCCACACCCAATCCCATCACGCACAACGCAGCCACAGTTCGCACGGACGCTGTGCTATCGGACGGACAGGGGGCTCGTCATGGCCGCGTATGTCGCTGCTTGGTCGGTTCATAGCTACACCGCGCTGGGCCTGCCCCTTGCCATGGGACAGGTTTTCGCCCTGTTCGCTGGCGATTATCGTGCTTTCTTCTTCCTCAATTGCGTTGCCGTGTTTGTCGACTCCACGGACGGAACCCTCGCGCGGCGCTTCAGAGTCAAGGAGGTTCTCCCCCAATTTAGTGGCCGAAAGCTCGACGATATCGTCGACTTCTTGACGTTTGCGTTCCTTCCCGGGATCGCGCTCGTCCAGCTTCGCTTGTTGCCGGCGGGCCTGGAATGGCTGGCGGCCCTTCCCGTTCTGGCGAGCGGCTACGGCTTTTGCCAGGAATCCGCGAAGACGGAGGACGCCTTTGTCGGCTTTCCCTCCTACTGGAACGTGCTTTTGCTCTATGTGTTCGTGCTGCACGCCAGCCCTACGGTGACCGCCTCACTTGTGTGCGTCCTGTCCGCGCTCGTTTTCGTGCCCATTCACTACGTGTACCCGTCCCGAACCCGCTTGTTACAGTCGTGGACGGTTGGCTTTGGGGCGGTGTGGGCGCTGACACTGACCGGCTTGTCGTTGTACCCCACGGAGGCGTGGACCGCGCCCGTCGCTTGGGCGAGTCTGGCGTACCCGATTTGGTACCTCGGCGTGTCAGCGGTGCATCACAGGCAAATCCACGCTGCCGAGGCCGCCGGAGTGCGGTAAGCTCCGCACTGGAGGGCCCACATTACGAGCGCTGACGCCAATGCGCGAAGGGGACGATTTCGGCTCGTGGAACGGCTGGCCGTGGGCGGAATGGCCGAGGTTTACCTTGCGCTTGAGAAGAACCCGTCCGGCCTGTCGCGCCTCGTCGTCATCAAACGCATCCTCCCCGAACTCGCCGCCGACCCTCGATTCGTCGAGATGTTCGCTACGGAGGCTCGGCTAGCCGCACGCGTACAACATCCAAACGTCGTCCAGATTTTTGAAGACGGCCAAATCGGAAAGTTTCCCTACCTGTCGATGGAATACGTGCCTGGCAGCACCCTGCGTCAGCTCATGGAGGCTGCCCGCGACGCCAATTGCGTACTGCCAGTAGACGTCGTGGTCGGGTTGCTCGTGCAAGCCGCGGCCGCCGTGCACGCAGCCCACGAAGTCGCCGAGCCGGGAGGGCCCGCTCGGGGGCTGATCCACAGGGACGTAAGCCCGCAAAACCTGATGGTCACCGACGACGGCCACCTCAAGCTTCTGGACTTTGGTATCGCCTCCGAGGGCAACGAAATCCTCCGACCCGGCCTGCTCGAAGGCAAGGTCAACTACATGAGCCCCGAGTTGCTCAACCAACAACCTGTGGATCGCAGGGCCGATCTCTTTGCGCTCGGCGTCGTGGGCTGGGAGTTACTCACACTGACCAAACCCTTTGACATGGGGGATCAGGACCGCACGATGGCCGCGATTGTCGCCGGTGACATCATTCACCTGCGCGACGTGCGGCTCGACGTCCCTGAACCCGTCGCGGAGGTCATCCACCGAGCGCTCGCCACCGAACCGGACTCAAGGCAGAATTCCGCAGCGGAATTCAGGGCCGAGTTGCTCAACGCCGCGACAAGTCTTGGACTTCGCACCGATTCCGACGCGATCGCACGCATCGTTCGTTCGCTCGTCGGCGCCAAGCACGCACAGAATCGCGCTCAAATCGAGGAAGCGCTTGCGGCCGACACCCTGCCTGCGTTGGAATCCATTTTGGTGGATGACGACGCGCCAGCCCTCGAAATGGCGCTCGATTTTACCGACGAGGAACCACTGGACGTGGTGCAAACGATTCCGCCCTCTTCCGTCGCCAGCCCACCGGAGGCCGTCAGAGCCGCACCATCCCCAAGTTTCTTATCGGATTTTCCCTGGCCTCTCGCCGCGTTGTTGGGGGCCGCAGTCGTTGCGGCGGCTTGGCTGACGTACACGCCAGCGCCCTCGGGAAGTCCGCTCCACATCCGCCTATCGCCCACGCTCCCGGCCGATAGCCTGAAAGCCGAGCACGAGGGTATTCGCGCGTACCTCGAGCGAAAGTT
The DNA here is from genome assembly GCA_945861065.1 of Klebsiella pneumoniae. Taxonomy (GTDB): domain Bacteria; phylum Myxococcota_A; class UBA796; order UBA796; genus SXOB01. The sequence goes on from CAMASI010000004.1 coordinate 93,115, forward strand.
GGATCGGCCTGTCATTCTAGAAGTCGCGGAAAGTTATCAGGCTGCGGCCGACGCCCTTGTTCGCGGTGACGTTCCAATCGCAATTCTTCCCTCATTCACCGCAGAGTCCATCGCTGTAAACCCTGGCGTGCACATTCTCGTGTTCAAGGAACTGGACGGCACGACGTCAGCAGACGGCCTTTTCATCGCGGAACGCGACAGCGGCCCCACCAATCCGCAAGACGTCAAGGGGAAAACGCTGTGTTTTGCAGACCGCCTGTCGATGACGAGTTGGGAGTTACCGCGGGCCTGGCTGCGAACCAACGGGCTGGACCCAGACGCTGACGTCCAGTGGGTCAACTCCGGTAATCACGACCAATTACTACATGACGTGCTCTCTGGAAAATGCGTAGGCGGCGGAACCTGGTCTGGAAATCTCACCACGGCTGACGAAAGAAAGATTCCGGCTGGGCGTTTCCGGGTGCTGGCCAACACCGGCGGGACCGCTCACGACGCCGTCGTGGCTGGAAGCGCGGCCGACCCAACAACCGCCGAAACGATCCGTGCTGCGCTGCTGAAATTCGACCCCCGCCGCGATCTCGACGCCCTCCAATCCGAAAACTCGCATATTAGTGGATTTGTACCGCCGTGACGTTGCCGTTGTGGGCCGCGTGGCCAGAAACGACCGTCCCAGCCCCAATCCATGAGTTGTGGGAATCCAACGGCGACGTCGTGGCGTGCGGGGAGACCGGCTGCTGGAGCGTCGCCGGCAGTCTTGTGACCGAGGTGCCCCACCCCTGTCCGCGGCCCGGCCCCTGCCTCGCGCGCGCTGGCGATTGGCGCGCGCAGGAAGGAGCCATTGTCCACCGCGATGGTGTGCCTGTGCCAGCGGGTACCGTTGTCGGCCCAGTGCGACTTGCGGCGTTCGGTGACTCACTCTTCGTAGCCGACGACACGGGAATCCGGAGATGGCGTGACGGCAGTTGGGCCGCCATCACGACCGACCCGACCGACCTGCTCACCATCGCGCCCAACGGCCTGTGGTGGCGCGACGGATCCGCTTGGCGCGGCACGGCGTTGGTTCCCCCGCTCTTGCCCGGCATTCTCGCTGCCGCCGGTGGCCCTGACGGGGTCTGGCTGGTCCACAAGGGGCTGCTCGGTTTCACCTCCGGTGCCGACGCTGAAACTGCGTGGCCACTAGAGAACGCCCTCGTCGTAGTCTGGGACGGGGGCGTGGGCATCGCCAGTGGGACAAGGGTGTGGCAATCACCCGTTGCGCTAGCCGCCCTCGAACCCATGGACAGCATTCGCGAGGCTCCGTCGCCTTCGTTGGCTCCGACCGCCGAACCGACGCCTTCCACACCGTCGCCAACGGTACCCCTCCGCCCACCGGTAGGTGGGTTCGCGACGCCATGGACGATTCGCGCTGACGGCACGATTCCGTCCACCTATGACGTGTACGTCGACCTCGGATTGCTGGCGGGATCTACAGTAGGTGGGGGCCGGGGAATCGGGGGGTCCCCTTTCGGTGGCATAGGCATCGTGAATCACGGCGGGCGAGTGTCGTGGTGGACGGGCACCAGCAGCGCGCCCTTGTTCCTACAAGCCGGAGACCAAGCCGTGTGGCCGCTCCTGATGCTTGACGTCGGAGCCGACGTGGGAGGCGCCCACCTCCGAGCCGGACCCTACGCGACCGCTGGATTGGTGGCGGTGGGGGCCGGATTGCGCGGCTATGCGTTGCCGATTCGACTCCCCAACGGCGCGTGGTCCGGTGTGGAGGGCCGAATCACCGTATGGACGGGACCTGACGCCGTCGACGGGGGTTCCACGGCCCTGATCGGCAGCGCGTCCCTTGCCTGGGCAGGCCATTTCGCGCTCGGTCGAAAACTCGACGTCGAATCGGAGGGGGGCGCCCCGTGGTGCGCGCGAGCGGGTTTTGGGTTGGGTGTCGCAGGCGGCCCCTCCAACGCAGAAAACGCCTGGGAGTTTCTCGGCGCCGAGGACCCGTGGACCTTCAGCGCCTCCCCGCTGGTCACGGGATGGTGCGAAACGGGCGGACCCGTAGCGTTGTTCTGGTCCGCCGAAACGGCGCCGTTTTTTCAATGGCGAACACCCTTCGGCACGGGCGACGAATCTGTACATCTCTGGGGAAGCACGACGGCTGGACCCTCGGTTGGGACGGAGTCGGTGCGCCTCGGCCCCATCGGCAGCGCAGGGGTGTGGATGCTCGGCGCGGGGGGCCGCTTATGGGTTTCACCGCCGCTCGGTCTACACCCGCGACCCGGCTTGGAACTACGGGCACTGGCTTTGTGGCCGAGCACACCGGCCTATTTTGGTTCGGCGGTCGTCACGATCAGCACCGATCCGCGCCGGAATACTCGGCCTTAGGGCGCCAAGGCTGCGCGCACCTGGTCTCCTGAGGCAGCCTCGTAGGCAACGGGGACGGTGATCATGAGGTCCGCCAGCGTGCTCGTCGACAAATTTGCTGACGGCCTTCCGCTGAATCGGCAAAGCAAGCGCATGGCCCGCGAGGGCTTCGAGGTCGGCACCGCCGTACTTGCTTCCTGGGTGGTTGCGGGTGCAGACGTCCTCGACCCCGTCGCCAAGGCCATCGACGCTCGGCTGTTGGAGCAGAAATGCCTTCAAGGAGATGACACCGGGTTTCCGGTCCAGGACGGCACCGACGGCCATCTCCGCAAGGCGCGGTTGTGGTGCTACACGGACCAACAGGAAGTTCGATTTCATTTCTCGGACACAAAGCACGGGCGTGTACCCGCAACCTTCCTCGCGAATTTCAAGGGTGAGGCGTTGCTGGTGGACTGCGGCAGCGAATTCAACGAAGTTGTTCGGCAGACCGGCGCGGAGCGCGCCGCCTGTTGGAGCCACCTCCGTCGCTACTTCTTCCACGCCAGGCGTCACCATCCCGTCGAGGCACACATGGCGCTCGTGGCGATCCGCGAGTTGTTCCTCGTCGAGCGCCGCGTGTTTGGCTGTGCACTTGACCCCGAACAGGTGACAAGTTCGAGAACCTCGATCCGTGCGGGTTCACGGCGATGTGCGCCCTTTGGACGGCCTCTCTGCGCTCTCCCCGTTCTCTGCGCGATCCTGCTCGTCGAGCCCGTTGACGCGCCGTTCGAAGCCGTCCTTGAGCACAGGCGCCCCGAAGTTGACGAGCAGGCCGAGGCGCAGGCCCGAGAGGCGCAGGTACGTGAGCACCACCTTGCGATGCACGGGGGCCATCCGCTCCAGCGACTTCAACTCGACCAGGACGAGGTTC
>CAMASI010000005.1 GCA_945861065.1 Klebsiella pneumoniae
TCGCCATCGCCCTGCTTCTCGGTTGTCCGTCCCGAGAGGTCGTGTGTGACGACGGCTGGGATGGGGACCGGGACGGGCGAATCGACTGCATCGACTCAGATTGTTTTTGCCATGACGGTTGTTTGTGCGACGCCGATGTGGATGGCGACCTGGCGACCGCTCAGAATGACTGCAACGACAACAACCCCGAGATCAATGCCTCCGCAGACGAGGTGTGCAATGGCGTGGATGACGACTGCGACGGACGGGTAGACGACGAGGACGGGGATACCAAACAGGCACCCTTTTGGTACGAAGACGCTGACGAAGACGGTTTTGGCAACGTCGCGTCCACCCGAACGCTGTGTGAAGCGCAGCCCGGCTGGGTCGCCGATTCGACCGACTGCGACGACGCAAACAGCGAGATTCCAGGTGCCAACGAGACGTGCGAGGTCGGGGACGAGGACTGCGATGGCGCGCTAGGCCTCAACGACCCCGACGTTGGCCCTCTCAACCCTGCCTGGGCCGATGACGACCTCGATGGGTGGGGAGACCCCGCTGTGCCGGCGGTGTTTTGCGAGGCTTTGCCGTCCGGGTTGGCCAGCAATGACCTAGATTGCGACGACAACAACCCCCAAATGACCATCGGTTGGCACTGGATGCTCGACGAAGATGGCGACGGCTACGGGGTGCTGCCGATCGTGGTCACGACGGCGCGGTGTATTGCCCCCGGAACTGACATGGGTCCGGAAAGCGAAGTCGATTGCGACGATACGCAGGTCGCCATTTCACCGGGGAGCCACGAAATCCCGCACAACGACGTTGACGACGACTGTGATGGCACCGTGGACGAAAAGATTGTGGACTCGTTGGCCGACTTCGTGGACACAACCTGGACCCTTGACCCAGATTCCGCGAACACGATCGACATCATCCGCGACCTGGACGGTGATGGCCTCGATGAAGTGCTGGTCGCCAGCCCCTATGCCCTCGACTTCGGCCGGATCGATCGGCTTTCGGCTGCTGGGGTCGTACCATGGTGGCGCGGAGCCGCGGGCAGAACCGTCGGTGCCGGCCGCCTCGGTGCCGGCGTCGATGCGGATGCCGACGGCGTGTTCGACCTCCTGCTCGGCCTCAACGGCGAGTTCGACGGCCCCGGTGGATTTGGCTGGGCGCTGGGTCCCCACGACGCCTTTCCCACTCGCAGCACAACCGAGCTCGATTCCGTCGTGTTAGGGGCGATTTACGCGCAGTCCTTCGGGCGCAGGTTGGACGTAGCCGACCTCACCGAGGACGGGCGCGCGGACGTGATCGCCGCCGACAAATCCCCCACTTCTTCCGTGTGGCTCTTTGACACCACCTTGCCAGCGGAAGGGTTGAGCGATCTCGCAACGCAATCTGTCTCAAACCTGGGAGACGGCCCCGACGTCGCCATTCTCGGCGACGTCGATGGAGACGGCGTGAGCGAATGGGCCATTGGCGACCCAACGTCCAGTCGCGTCTTGTTGTTCTCCGGCATCACACCGGGCCATACAACCCGCTGGGGACGCCTTGGCCACGATCGTAGGCACCCCGTACAGCGCGTTCGGAACTTGGGTCGTCGCCGTCGGCGACGTGGATGCCGACGGCCTGCAAGACCTCGCCGCCGCCTCAAACGACCCACTGACGGGGGGCACTGTGTACCTCTTTTCGTTGCCGAGCCCGGTTGCGCCGGTGCAGGTCGCCGACATCGAGTCAATCATCGCGGATTCGTACTGCGCGAAAAATAGCCTGGGCGCGGTCGGCGACCTTCACGCAGACGGGTACACCGACTTGCTTGTGACCTGTGCCCACAACGTCGCCATTTTCCATGGTCCGATTGCCGGATCGATGAACTTCGTCGACGCCGACATCACACTGCTCGAAGAGTTTCCGTCTGGACCGAGGGTTCCCAGAGCCAGCGGCGATACCGACGGAGACGGTCTCGACGACGCGTTCATCACGCGCCCCTCCACAGGCGACGTGTGGCGGCTGTCGCCCCCGCTCTAGCGAGTGTCTAGGGCAGTGTCGGGCCCCAAGGCAGCGGAACCACCTCTACGGACTCGGGCTCTTTGGTCGTTTCCCCGCTGGGCAATTTCGCTCGGCCCGCAAGCGTCGCGGTCCACAGAATCGCCCACGGCGTACCCGACGTCACTACCGGGTAGATGTGTTCTTGACGTGCCGTGCTCTCGATCCGACCGTCCAAAGCGACGTTCAACCGCGCTGACGGCCCCATCCAAGCCACAAACCCGACACCCGCGGATCCGAGCACGCCGTCGCCATGCGTCACCGGAATCCGGTGGCCCGGGTCGAGCGTATTCGGCAACAAGGTGCCGCTCCCAACATCTTCCCAGGTGCGGTAGGTTGCGGCCAAATGCAGGTCCACCGCGAACCGTTCTTCTTCCTCAGGCACGTCGTGGGCCAGCAACTCCACGCCACCGGCCAATGTCACCGTAGAAGCAGGACGCAACGCCACCTCGGGAGCGACCACAACGCCCTCGTCGTCCGTGAGGTCGACAACTGCCCCACTTTCGCGGTGCCACACCGCCCGGATCCACGGCGAGCCCGCTTTCCCCGACTTGCTGAACGCTGCGGCCAAGCGGAAAGCCGAGCCCCCTGGGGCCGCGCCCCGGGAATCCACCGGCCCTGCCCACATCGAGTTCTTGGACCCACCCGTTCGAACCGCGCCTTCCAGCCGCCAATCCCCAAGATGGTTGGGGTTGCGGCGCGAAGACCACGGTGCCACCGCGGCGCCCAACCACAGGCCCACAATTCCGCCACCATGCACGGTGTACGGAGAGGAAGTGTCATCGATCAGGTACGTGCCCGAGCCCGAAACGGGCTCAAAGAGCATGAGCCGTGCGTCGGGAAAATCCACATTCCACGACGGTGTCGTATCGAGCGCGATGAGCGCCGCGACCCCGTCAATCGGCGAAATCTCGACCGCAAGGCTCACATCATGCCGTACCGAACTGCGCTCACTGATGGCGGTGTCCAACTCGACCAACGACGCGTGCGCCGACTCGCCACCCCATATGAGGGCCACGGACCCGCCCTTGGCTGGCGCCATCTCGGTGACCTCAGCAGCAGCTGCGACGGCGAAGGCAACGACGAGCAGGACGACCCCCCTCGCGCGTCTAGCCGCCCCTCAGCGGCGTGGCGAGCCGCCTACGCTTCCGCATCTTCGATGGGCTCGCGTAAGCCATACTCCTTCATCTTGACCTGGAGCGACTTCCGGCTGATTCCCAACGCGCGCGCTGCATGTGTGACGTTGCCTTCAACGGCCTCCAACGCCTCCCGGATGCGTTGGGTCTCCAACCTTGCGGTATGGACGCGTACATACTCTTTGAGGTCCAAGTCGCCCGCCACGGCCTCGTCCGACTCTCCGACCCAACCCTCCTCTACAAGGCCTAGATCACACACAGAGATTTCGTCTCCATCGGCCAGCAGTACACAGCGCTCCACGAGATTTTCCAGCTCTCGAACGTTGCCGGGCCACGTGTGCGCCCGCAACACGAGCATGGCATCCCGGGTCACACCGTGCAGGCGACGCCCCAAACGTTCCGCGAATCGCTCCAAGAAGTGGTCGATCAACATGGGCAGGTCGTCCGGCCTCTCGCGCAACGGCGGCATCGCGATGGGGACGACATTGAGGCGGTAATACAGGTCCTCCCGGAACTGTCCAGCGGCGACCGCTGCGCCGAGATCACGATGGGTCGCGGCGATCACGCGCACATCGACGTCCACTGGTTTGACCCCGCCGACCCGGTCGATCCGCCGCTCCTGAAGCGCCCGAAGCAGCTTGACCTGCACCTCTTTTGGCAGTTCGCCCACTTCATCGAGAAACAACGAACCGCCCTGCGCCAATTCGAAACGACCCGGTCGCCCCTGGATTGCGCCCGTGAACGCGCCGCGTTCATGCCCGAACAGCTCACTCTCGAACAAACCCTCCGGGATGGCACCACAGTTCACCACAACAAACGGGCCGGATCGACGGGGAGACGCCGCATGAAGCGCGCGTGCAACGAGTTCCTTGCCCGTTCCCGTCTCCCCACGAATCAGCACCGTCGACGGTGACGGTCCTACGCGCGCCACCAACTCGTGCACTCGCCGCAACGCTGGCGCTGTTCCGATCAGACCCGTTTCGGGCGCGTTCGACTGCAGACGCCGTCGGTTGTGAGCGCCTACGGTCAGCGCCTTACGCACCACCATGTGCAGGTTTTCCACATCGAAGGGTTTCGCCACGTAGTCGAAGGCGCCTGCCTGCATCGCCTCCACCGCCGTGGACACCGTTGCGTACGCGGTGACCAGGATCACGGGCACGCCGGGTCGGTTGTGTTGAACCCATTGCAGTAAACCGAGCCCGTCCAGGCAAGGCATCCGCACGTCGCTGACCACAACCGCGTACGGGACACGGCGCAACGCGATCAACGCCGCGGCTCCGTCAGGTGCCGTGTCCACGTCGACCCCCAACCGGGCCAGGTGGGCCGACAATACGGTTCTGAGACTGGGTTCGTCGTCCACGACAAGGATACGGTCTCCAGCCATGGCGTCGCCTAACGCGCGTTCGTGTCAGTCCCTGTCACGAGTGAATAGCAAGACCCAAGTCTACGCGTCATAGCGACGCTGCCCGGAGTGCGACATGACCACGTGGATGATTGCTGCGTTCGTTTTGGTTTGGACGTCCATCGCCCAGGCCGAACCTGCCCCCGACTTCACTTTACGGGACATCAACGGCGCCTCCGTTTCGCTAGCGGACTTCAAAGGGAAGGTCGTCGTCATGTCCTTCTGGGCGACGTGGTGCGGTCCGTGCAAAGAAGAGATGCCGCACCTGCAAGCGATGTACAACGAGAAGAAGGACGCTGGCCTCGTCGTGCTGTCGATTTCCACCGATGACGCGAGGTCCGCGAGCAAGGTCAAACCCTACATCGCGAAGATGGGCTACAATTTCCCCGTACTTCTCGACAAGGAGAGCACGGTGATTGCGACGAACAACCCGTCGAAAACCGTTCCCTTCACGGTTGTGGTCGATCGCGCGGGCCAGGTCAACAAGAAGATTAGCGGCTTCAACCCCGGCGACGAGAAGGCACTTGCCACCCTGGTGGACCAGCTGCTCGCGGTGTCGGCTCTGTGATCGCTGCGCTGCTCGCCGGCTACGCTGCTGCAGCCGACGGGGACAAGAGCGAGGTTGGCGCGAGTTTTACCGAAGACCTCGAAGTGAGGGTTTGGACGACCGACGACCGCGTCGTGGACAACCCCGATCGCGCCGTACTGAACTACGTCGAGCAGGTCAATCGCTTCAACGCCGTCGTTTCCGTCGATTCTTGGGTCTTCGAGGCCCAGATCGATCAAGTCGCCTTGTTCGCCAACCGCTACTTTCTCGACGACGAACTCGTCATCGAACACCAACTGCTTGAACCCGGAAAGGCGCCCTTCTTTGATCAGGCCATCGTCAACGTCCTGCCCGGAGACGCCTACCTCAACCTGGAAAAGTTTCGCGCCCGCTACGAGACGAAGGCCCTGTCTCTTGCGCTCGGGGATGCGTACGTCGCCTTTGGGCGCGGTATCGGTCTTAATCTCAATCGCAACGTAGACATCGACCTGGACACGAGCGTTCAAGGCGTGAAGACCGTGGTCAGGCCCGGCGCGTGGGACGTCACCCTCGTGCTTGGCCAGATCAACCGCCAACAGGTCGCCCAAGACAATCCGAACACGTCCATCACGGGAGACCATCGGCACGCCGTCGTGGCTGCCCGCGCCGAGCGTTTCGGGCTGGGTCCCGCCAACATCGGCGGCCACGTGGTGGTGATGGATTTCGTCGCGGACCCCGGATGGTCCGCCGGAGCCACGGAGTTGGGTGGCCCAGACGTGGTCGTTGGCGGAACAACCCTAGAACTTCAGGGGGTGGCCGGTCTCGACATCGGGCTCGAGGGCGACGTGTTCGGCTTCCCCACCGATGAACTTCCCGGCGTGGACGTGAATGGCGAACGGGTTCCCGGCTACGCGCTGTACCTGTCCACCGCCGCGTACCCAACGCCCTTCTCCGTCCTGTTCGAAGCAAAACGGTACAGCCGCACCGAACGCATCAACGCCATTGCCGCGGCAGAAAACTACGAAGTCGCGGTTGCTCCCACGCTCGAGTACGAACGCGCGATCACCGAAGACAGTTCAGCCACCCTCAACTCCGACGACATCTGGGGCGCACGTCTCCAGATCGATCTGGCCGCCGTTCCCGGCAAGGTGATTCCCTACGTAGCGACCGCAGTGTTCCGCGACGAAGACCTCGGCGGCCTTCACTTCAACGAGGTGCCCGAGACCGTGGTTCACCCAATGATCGGCGTCGAAGTCTTGGCAGACCCGTGGGCCGTGTTGTTCAACAGCGGCGTGCGGTTCGACGACCGCGACGGGACCGATGCCGGCGGGGACCGCCAGATCTACGGCGACGTGAGCGTCAAGACCCCGCTACCAGGCCCATTTCACCTCGATGTGTCGAGCCAAGTCCAACAATACCATTGGGGCATCAATCCCCTCCAGCAGGCCGATTTCTTCGAAACCAAAAACGCCGTGACGCTCGGCATCGCCGAACCCGTCGCCGTCATCGCGTACGTGGATCTGTCGGACAACCCGCTTGTCACCAGTGTCGGCAACCTCAGCGAGGACCTGTACGGCGCCGTAGAAGTTCAAGTCAAGCCGACCGGTTCGTGGACCCTCAAGGCGTTTTATGGCGCCTATGCGGCTGGAATTCGCTGCGCTGGTGGTCAATGCCGAAGGCTGCCTGGATTTGACGGCGCGCGCGTCGCCGCAACTGGCTCATTCTGACGGCGACATGAAGAGCAGGCCCTGGCAAAACGATGACGTAGCCGTTGGGCCATCCGGCGTGTAGAATGTTCGGTGCGAGGTCTGCTCATGCGTCGATTGGCCCCCCTATTTCTCATGATCGCCATCGGGTGCAAGGGCGACAACGAGTTCGGAAACCTCGACGGCTACACCGGCTGGACCCAAGCGCTGAACAACGAGATCGACATCCTGTTCGTCGTGGACAACTCGTGCTCGATGCAGGCGGAACAGGCCGCCTTGGCGCTTGGGTTTCAGAGCTTCATCGACGCCATGGACGAAAACAACGATTTCCACGTCGGCGTCGTGTCCACCACGGTGGACTACGGTGACGAAGAAAGTGCCTGGCTCCTCGCCGACGACGAAGGGAACAGGTGGATAGACAGCCTCACGGAAGACGCGGCAACAAAGTTCTCTCACCTCACCGCGATTGGCACCGGTGGTTCCGACAAAGAAAAGGGATTGGAGCAGGCGGCGAATGTGCTCGCGGCAGAGATGTCGGTTTCCGGTCCCAATGCGGGTTTTGTTCGTCCGGACTCCAACCTGCTCGTGATCGTCGTGAGCGATGAGGAAGATTGCTCAGACCTCGCGCTTTTGGAGGGGCAGCCAGCGGAAGCCTGCTACACCAGGAAGGCCGATCTGGCTCCGGTTTCCGTGTTCGTGCAACAGCTACAAGACACCAAAGACGACGAAGAGGATTTCACCTTCCACGCCATCGTGGGTCCCGAGCAGTCCGACTGCACCGACGCGTACCCGGGGCGGCGCTACATGGAAGCCGCCGCCTTGACTGGCGGCCTCGTCGGCAACATCTGTGACGGCGACTGGAGCGACGTACTTTCGGATCTCGGCCTCAATGCCTCCGGCATCGAGACGTCCTTCCGGTTGGGCGAACCCGCCGTTCCTGACACGCTCCAGGTCTTCGTGGAGGACGTGGAGATCGCCGAGAGCGCCGTCAATGGCTACACTTACGATGAGGCGACCTGCTTCGTGACGTTCCACGGCACCGAAGGCGCGTCCATCCCGGTTCGCGACGCCCAACTGCACGCCAAGTACACGAAGGCCTCAGGCAGCGACACGGCAGATTGCGAGGGGGCAGCCAAGTAGGTCGATTCGGCGGCGGCGCCTCGTTCGGACAGGCGCTCAGCGGCCGAGTTCGGTGACGGCGCCAACGCGGGCGCGTAAGGCGCGCAGCAGCCGGAACAAGACGGACCACCGGCCAAGCCCCAGCAACGCAACGCCATCGGCCAGCTCGGCGAGATCTGAATTGACGGGGAACCAATAGGGCTCCGGCGCGCGGGATCGATCCACGACGACGGTCCGACGACGAACGAACACGCCGTACGCGTGCACACTGCCCGCCACACCGGTTCCCGTCTCCCCGGTTCCGGTCCACGGCAACCTCGGGATGACACCGGTAAACGAGTGGTTGTTCACCAACGCAACGCCGACGTTGAGCCGTCGAGCCAGCGCTTCGCCGCGAACCAAATCACCCGTCCATACGCTGCCGTTGAGACCGAAACGACAGGTGTTTGCGAGTTCCAGGGCATGCTCGGCGTCGCGCGCGCGAAGCACGGCGATCACTGGCCCGAACGTCTCGTCGTCCACCACGGACATGCCGGGTCGGCAGTGATCGAGCAGCGTGGGCGCGAAACCAAAACCGGACCCGACCGGTTTCCCACCGGTGACCAGGCGCGCGCCGTCCACCACTGCGTCCCGCACATGCCGCGCGACGATGTCCCGCTGGCCAGCGTTCTGCAACGGCGGCACCTCCGCTTCTGCGCCACCGTCTGCCACGCGAAGCCTGCCCATCGCCCGCGCCAGTCGGTCGACGAGTGCTTCGGCGATGGCGTCCTCGACGATCACCCGTTCCACACTCGAACAATCCTGTCCGGCATTGTGAAGGGCGCCGAACAGCAAACCAGGCACCGTACGCTCGAGGTCCGCGTCCGCGAGCACGATGGCGGCGTCTTTGCCCCCGAGTTCGATCGAACAGGGAAGCAGGCGCTCTGCCGCCCGCGTTGCCACCCGACGTCCGGTCTGGACGGAGCCCGTGAACACGATCGCATCGATGTCCGCGTCCACCAGCGCCGAGCCCACCGCGCCGTCGCCGACAAGCACAGAAACAAGCGCCTTCGGCAGCACGGTCGCGCACAACTCGCCCAGCCACAGCGGGGCCCGCGGCGCGTGTTCGCTCGGCTTGATCACCACGGCATTGCCCGCGAGCAGCGCCGGGAACAGCGACTTCCACAGTTGCAGCAACGGGTAATTCCACGGTGCGATGACCGCTACGACACCGCGCGGAACAGCCTCGACGACCACCCGCTTCCCAGGAAACTCCAGCGGACTCAGCCGAACCCGTTCCGGTGCCAGCGCCCGCTGCGCCACCGCGATCGCCCCCTCAGCGTAGGCGATCAGCGTGGACACCTCACTGAGCAGGCTGTCTGCGGACGACCTCCCAAGGTCCATGCCAAGAAGTTCGGCAGCTTCTGTCCGCCGTTCCACGACCGCCCGCGCCAGCGCCCGCACCAATGCGGCCCGCTCGGCGAACGGCCTGGTCGCCCAGCTCCGAAACGCTGAACGCGCTGCGGCCACAGCGCTCGCCACCTGGTCGGTCGTCGCCCATCCGACGGGTGGGAGGGCAACGCCCGTAGCGGGATGTACCGAACCCGGTACGGTCACGTCAGTTCACGTCCACGGTGGTCAAGAACAACGGCGTGGGGCTCGTGCAGGTGTCGAGCGTGCAGGTCGTGCCGATAAGCCACGTCCCGTCTGTCGTGAAGCCAGGAAACGCATTGCCGCCAGCGTCGACGGCCGCGCTCAGGTCATCCACGATGACCAGACCGAACACGTCCATCGTATACAATTCCGCGGCTTCCTCGTACAACCGGACGAACACCGATTCGACGTCTGCGATGTCCGAGGAGTCCACCCGTCCGATCAACAACTCGTCTGCCAACAACACGTCGTACGGCGCGCCGGTCGAATCGAGCGTGACCGCACTGAGGTCCAAGGAGTAGGGCGCAGCGCCTGCATCCACGCACGGATTGGTGCCCGAATGTAAGTCAGCCACGAAATCAATCGTAGACATGCCGTCCGTGAACTCGCAATAAGAGTCCGTGGCAGCGTCTTCAAATCGGAGAATCTTGGACATCAGGATGTCTGGCCGCGGATCCAACTCCATGAGCGTGGCCAGCCACAAGGCATTCGGATCCTCAAATAGCTCGACCTCTGGCACGAGTTTATTCCCCAGCACCTCGAAATCCGAAGCGAACGCGCAGACGGCGCCAGCGTCATCGACAAAAAACTGGACCTGAGAATCCGACTGATACAAGGTACCGGTTTCGAGTTTCGCGTACAGTTCTTCTTCCGTTAATAGGAACTTGGCCAGCAGAACCCGATCCACGGTCGCCGGGTCCGGCATCGGGTTCCCCCGGAGCGTGGTCGTCAGGTTGTTCCAACACAGCTCGAAATCGGTCTGCGACTTGAGCACCACTTCCGCGAGTTCAATCGTCCCCGTGAACGTGTAATTGTCCGCATCAGTGAGCACGACTTCGCTGCCACACGAGGCGCCTGTGTCCGTTGCCGCCTTGTCGCCGCAGCCCGCACACACGACCAACCCTACAGCACCCAACAACGTCATGGCTCGCATGTGGCCTCCATCCGGCTAGGATAGCCCGTCACGACGCCGCCTGCCGACACAGGACCGAAACACCGGCTGGCGGTACGCGGACCCCAAGACTATGATGGAAGCATCCGGAGGCCTCCATGAGTCCGCTCTTGTGGGTGCTCGCTTGTGAGAAAAACGATCCGCCGCAACCCGCGGTAACCACCGACACTGTGCCGTCGATCGACGGCGTCGTGCCGCTCAGCGACATCGCCCAGCTCAACCGCGCCTCCATGGCCATCCGGGGCATCCGACCCTCCCTGTCCGACATCAGCCTCATCCAGAGCGATCCTGCACAGCTTGAGGCGCTCGTAGACGCCTGGCTCGACTCGCCGGAATTCTCAGAGACGATCAAGGACATGTACGCCGAGCTGTTGCTGCTCCGCACCGACGTGGCCTACCAGTTGCCCCAAAAAGGAATCCTGACCGACAAGGGAATCACCCAAGGTGATATTCACCATTCCACGGTGGAATCGCCCCTCATATTCATTGCCGACATTATCATGAACGACCGTTCCTACACCGAAGTGTTTACCGCAGACTACATGTGGTCGAACGACGTGCTCGCCGACATTTACGGTCTGGAATACAATTTCGAAGGCCCAGAATGGCAACAGAGCCATTGGACGGATGGACGCCCACAATCCGGCCTGCTGTCAGATTCCGAAATGTGGCGACGTCACGTGTCCAACGCGGCGAACTACCACCGCGGACGAGCCAACTTCGTATCGAAGACATTCTTGTGTTCCGACATTGCCGGCCGCGACGTGGAGGTCGGACAAGGAATCGATCTCGCAGATCCAGAGGAGGTCGCCAACGCCGTGTCCACGAATACGACCTGTGTGGGGTGTCACGACGTGCTCGACCCACTCGCTGCCAACTGGTGGGGCTACAAGGAACAGCTTCAGCGCAACGCTGTGGACCAGGCGTACGTGGCTGGCTGTACCTTTGATATTACCGTGGACGAAGAAGTGCGCGGCGTGTATCGCCCCGAACATTTTTGTTATCCTCTTCGTTTCTACGACGTGGAAGAACAGGGTCGCTGGGAAGATGAGTTGCTAAAACCACCCGGCTTCTATGGGACCCCGACCGAAGATATGACGGACGTGGGCCGCCTCTTGGTCGACGATCCGCGGTTCAGCCAATGCACCGCCGTCTCGTGGTTTGCTTACCTGGCGGAGGTGGAGCGCGAAGCGATTCCGCTCGACGTCGCCATGAAATACCAGACGGTTCTGGAAGACGCCAATTTTGACATCAAGACGTTGATCGCCGAAATCGTCCTCGATCCGACATTCATGGCAGATCGTGTCGAAGCCGGATCCGCGGCCTATGTCACCGGCCTGCGTATTATCCGTCCAGAGCAGCTGGACCGAACGTTGGCTGATTTGACCGGTTTTCAATGGTTGGCCAACGAAGACGACGCAGACTGCGCAGAAGGCACAGACCTGTGCTGGGAAACCGTCAACCTGTCTCGTTCCGACCTGACCGGATTCCGATCCATGATGGGGGGTGTCGACGGCTACACGGTGACCCACCCCACCCATTCTCCCACACCTACCAAGGTGCTGGCAATGGCGCGACTCGCAGCAGACGCGGCAGGCTGGGCGGTCGAAACCGACTTCCTCCTTCCCATCGGCGGCCGCAAGCTGTTCAACGACATTGAACTCGTGGACGCGTCAGAAGTCTCGGTGCGCGCGCAGATTGCCGCGCTCCACACGCGCGTTCTGGGAATCCCCGCGGCGGCCGACGATGCCACCGTCGACCTCCTCTACACGACCCTCTTCCTTCCCGTTTTGGCCTCAGGCGGAGACGCCGAAGAGGCCTGGAAACTCACCTTGTCGGGTTTGTTACAAGACCCGGCCATGATGTTTTGGTAGGAGCAACCATGTGGTCCCGTCGCTCACTGTTGCGAAACGGCGCTGCTGGCGCCGCGAGCCTGCTCGGCGCGCGCCCTCGCGCCCACGCCCAATCGGCACCCGGCGCCCCCAAACACCTCATCGTCGTACTCATTGAAGGCGGTTGGGATGTGACCTATTGCCTCGACCCGAAGGAGGGTTGCCCGGACCTCGATGCTGCTGCAAAGGCCGAGGGTCCATCGTGCGACGCAGGCACCGCCGAGGGCACGGAAAACATTGAGAAGTTTGGCAACCTCACCGTGGCCACAAACGCCCTTCTCCGTCCCGGCGTCGCGGCATTCTTTGGCGGCTCGGCCGTTGAGGGGGGGCCAGGACGGTACGAACGCTGCCATATCATCAACGGTATCGAGACCGGCTCCATCGCGCACGACCCCTGTCGAACCCGCATGCTCACCGGCACGCAGTCGATGACCAATCCCGACATTTCCGTGATCGCCGGTGCTGTGCACGGTGGAAGTCTTCCGCTAGGGTCCGTGGATCTCTCGGGGTGGAGCGTTTCCGGCAGCCTGGCGGCGACGACCGGACGCATCGGGTATCAGAGCCAGATCAAAGCACTCGTGGATCCGAACACGTTCATGACCGCTCCCCCAGGGCTGGGCTGGAGCTACCCGTTGTATGACGGGACAACACATGAGGGGAAGCTTTCCGAATATCTTCTCGCCCGCCAAGCCACCTTCCTTGCCCAACATGCAGACGGCGGGCACAACGACCTTGTTGTCGGTGCTATGGAAGAATCGCTGGGTCGGGCCGCACTCTTTAAGGCTCAAGGTGCATCCCTGCTGACGGAGTTGGAGGTCGGCGAAAAGGTCATGTTCTACAACCAGATTAATATCGCGATCAGTCTCATTCAGGCCGGCGTTTGTCACTCCCTTATGCTGGATTCCCGCTACGACTGGGACACGCACGAGGTCAATCTGGCTCAACACGACCATTACGAGGGTTTGTTTCGCAACCTCGCCCACTTGTATGACGCGCTGGAAGAAGCCGGTCTCTTCGAAGACACCGTCGTCGCCGTGATCTCCGAAATGACTCGCACACCGTTGATGAATCTCGCGAACGGGAAGGACCACTGGCCACACACGTCTGCACTTCTGTTCGGCGGAGGCGTGAAAGCGAACCAAACGAGCGGTGCAACGGACAGCCAGGTGGAATCCCAAACGGTGGACCTCGCTACGGGTGCCGTCGTTACAGAAATCGACGGCGGCGTCCCCCTCAACTACGATAATTTCTGTGCCGGTATCCTCGACCTTGTGGGGGTCAACGCTGCAGATTGGCTTCCAGACGCCGTGCCCTTCGAGGGATTCAAGGCCTGACGATGAGCGCGCAAATCCTTTTCACGAAATGCACGATGCTGCTAACGGCGTCGGCACTGCTCAGTGGGTGCAGTTGCGGCGAAGAGCCGCCAATCGCCACAGATCCACCGCCAACCCAGACGTGCGAAACCCTCATCACCTGGGACGGTTTCGCGCAGGGATTTTTCAGGGATTGGTGCACAGCTTGTCACTCCTCCGCCTTGGTCGGTGACGCCCGCATTGGTGCCCCCGAGGGCATGAATTTTGACACATATGAGGGCGTCATTCCCTTCCGAGATCGCATGCTCGTGCGTGCGGTTGCGGAGGCGAGAGACACGGCGGACACAGGCGCCGAAGACGACGCGGACTTGAGCCCCATGCCCCCGGCGGGCGGCGTTGCGCCGGAGGATATCACGTATTTCGAAGAATGGCTGACGTGCGGTATGCCCCGCGGTGCCGACACCACGGCAGTGGACCCATGCGCAGTTCTCCATGCCTACACCGGAGACGTCTTCGCTGCGCAATCGGCCGACCTAGGCGCCACGTACAACCAAATCCTCGGCACGCTGCATGTCGATGCCAACGCCGACCTGAGCTGGGTGTGCCAAGTAGAGGGCGACGTGCTCGTCAAGCAGGGGCCGACCACGGTAGCGTTGGACAGGCTGACACACGTCACGGGCGACTTCATCGCCAATTCCGGCACAGGTTTACTGAGCCTATCCGCCCCTGTCCTCGAAACCGTCGACGGGGACCTGCGAATCGAAGGGCAAGACCAGTTAGCCGACTTGGAGCTCGCCGAGGTAATCACCGTCGGCGGCGACCTTATTGTTACGGACAGCGCTGGTTTCCAGCGCCTTGCGTTCAGCGACCTCCGAACGGTCGGTGGCGACTTTCGGGTGGAACGGAACTCCGAAATGACGCACTTCGATTGCTCCCGCATCGAATCCATCGGGTTGGACTTCACCATATCGGAAAACAAGTCCATCACGGAGTTCAGCTGCGGAACCGTGCTGACGGACCTCGGCGGGAGCCTCTCTTTCGACGACAACGAAGCCTTCGCCTCTGATTTCTATACGTTTGACATCCTCACGAACATCCCGGGCGACCTGTCGATTTCCAGGAACGCAGACATTCGCACCATCGAAGGGTTCTATCTGTTGGAGACCATCGCAGGTTCGGTCGATTTCTCAGAAAACGCGGCGCTGGAGGTTATCGGAGATTTCGGCTCACTCAACACAATTGGCGGTCATTTCATCATCGAGGACAATGCCTCGCTGATGACCATCCGTGATTTTGCTCTGCTGCAACATGTGGGCCTGACCGCCGATGCCGGCGAGGGAATTTTCCGCATCGCCAAGAATCCCGTCCTTCAAGGTGGCACGGGCCCGCTCAATAGCGTCGTCCACGTTCAGGGAATCGAAGTTGTAGAAAACGGCTTTGGTACAAACCCCTTTGACGTCACCTTGATCACGCTGTTTACCAGTCTAACGGACGTGGACGCAGACGTTCTCCTGCAAGACAACCCCCACATTCTGGAGCTCGGGGTGTTCAGCAAGCTGAGCCGGGTCAATGGAGACGTGGTGATTTCCGGCAACGAGGACATGACCAGCTTGACCGGATTCGTTGGCGGGTTCGGCGAAGCCTCGATTGGTGGCGATCTTCAAATCAGCGGAAATCAGTCACTCCTCGGCCTCACGTTGGGAAACCGATTGGGTGCCGTCATTGGAGAGGTTCGAATCGAACAGAATGCGCAACTAGCGGGAATCTTAGGTCCGGCGAACATTCAATTCGTAGGGAGCCTTTACGTCGGCGATTCCCCCTCCTTGCTTTCCGTCGGGCAATGGGACTCGCTCACGACGACCGGAGGCGACCTTCACATCAGCAACGCAGATGCCCTGTTGTCCCTCGCAGGCCTTGAGACCGTTGCGGACGTCGGCGAAAACCTGTGGATCGAAGACAACGCCTCACTGGAATCGCTTCAGGACCTCGCCAGCGTCGGCTCCGTGGGCAATGACGTCCGCATTGTAGGCAACGCAGCGCTGCCCGATGCCGATGCACAGGAGTTGGTCTTTCGCGTGGGCTTGGAAAACATTGGCGGAACCGTCGTAATCACCGACAACGGTGGATGACCTGGCGACAACGGATCAACGCGCTTGCCCGCCGCTGTCAGTCCCCGTTTCCACTCACAACGATGTTCCCCCCCACGAAGTCCAGCCCATCCACCAGGGCTTCCACATCAGACGTAGGCAAGTCCGGGTTGTCCGTCACGAGGACGTCCAGCCCCACAAACGCCAGGGACTCCAGGCTGGTCAGCGAAGAAAGCAGGTCGTTGTCGCTGACCCTAAACGTGCCCGCCACCGCCTCCAAGTCAACAAGGCCCTCCATCTCAACAAGCGCCGAGTTGCCAACCAATCGAAAGTTACCGCCAACCTCCGTTACCTTCGCAAATGCATCCAACGTGGTCAACGCAGGGTTCTCGCTCACTTCGAGCGTACCGCCTGTGGACTCCAGGCGGGCGAAGTTCGTGAGACCCGCAAGGACCGAGTTGTCAGCGACGAACAGATCTCCGCCAACGCTGGTCAACAAAGGAAATGCGTCAATCGCCACCAACTGGGCGTTATCCGTCATCCGCAGGTCGCCGCCAATGTTCGTAAGTGCCCCAAAGTCGGTAAAAATGGTGATTCCGGCGTTGCCTTCGAAAATAAGGTCATTCCCTACGGATTGGAGTACGCCCATCCCAGCGACATTTTGCATCTGCCGGTTGTCCTCCAACACGAGGTCGCCCTCGATCTCTACAAGGTTGACGAATCCAGAAACATTTGCCAGATTTCCATTCCCTTGAATCTGGATGTCCGCATGAGCAACCGTCATGGTATCGAAGGCCCGCAAGGACGCTAGCAGGGCGTTGTTTCGGATAAGAATGTCGTTCTTCCCCTCCAGCAGCAAGGTGAAGCCATCCAACAGCGTGACGATGTCGTTCTCAGAAACGTCTACTCGGCCGACGATATCCACGACATGAAACATCGCGTCTTGGAGGAGGCTGATGCCGTCTAGGTTTACCAACTCCACGTTGCCCGCCACACGCTCGACGGTATCCAAGGTTTCCAAATCCGCGAGCACAGGAAGGTCCCGGAACACGAGGTCGCCCTCCACCCAGCGCAAACGAATGACGTCGATGGTGGTCAGCGCAGCCAGATTCGACACCTCCATCGAACCGACGACGGTCTCCAACTGAAGCAGCAGCGCTTCTTCGAGCACGGGATTGTTGGTGAGCAAGAACTGCCCCCCTACATAGGCCAGCTCCGGCATCCACAGTGTGTGGAGCACCGGGTTGTCGGCAAGCATCGCGTCCCCGCCATCGACGGTCGCCAACACGGGCAACGAGACCGACTCCAGGTGCACCCCGTCCTGTACCGTCAGGTGACCTCCGACAGAGGTCAGACTCTCAAGCGAGACCGACCTGGGGCTGGTGAGGAGTTCTTTCGGTACGCCCAGGTACGTAGCACCAGTCTCCACCGCGACGATTTCGAGGTCGCCGCCCACGGAACACAAACACGGGGCGACGATGTCACCGCCCTCGATACGAAGATCGCCCTCGACCGAATTGTACAGCGCACAGAATGCGTCCGCCCCTGCCTGATCCGTCCAGACCAAATCCTTATGCTCGCTGTCCACAATAGCGGTCGTACATGAGGGCTCCGTGATGCCCTCCCCCGGAGCACCACACCCCAGCCACTCCTCGAACTGCACCTGGTCGCGCTCGAAGACGCCACCTGCTGGCGGCATGGCCGGATCCGCACCCGTAGCCCACAACTCGATCTTGGATTTGTACGCCAAGACGTCTTCATAGAGATCGAAGTTCACTGAAATCGGCGCCCCCTGCCGAGCCTCCAAAGGCACATTGACGCTATGGCACTGCAAACACCACGTACCCACATGCTCTTTTGCGAAGTTGTCCCAAGTCACCACCGTAGTGCACCCGATTCCCTCCGCGACCGGGTCCGCGTGGGGCAACCACGACACACCATCGCAAGAACAACCCGCCAATTGAATTAGGGCCAGGCGCTGAAACCACATGTCAAACCGCCGTTGCACCCGTAAATGGAACCGCGAGTGGCAACCACTTTGCAGCATCAATCCCGGCGGTCTGAAGCACACCGGACACAAAACTGTCGTATTTGAGGAGTTCGCCGCCATCGGCCTCGTCGATCAACTCGCCGGTCGTGATGTCTACCGGCATAGACTCCTGGGATTCGTCGGTGGACCCGTAAGTAAAACCGCCCTTGATTCCCGCTCCGATGAGCAGCTGCGTGGTGTGCCCCCAATGATCCTTGCCGTTTCCGACATTGAGGCGAGGTGTGCGGCCCATCTCCGAAATGACAGCAATAAGCGTGTCCTTGAGTTGGTCCGTCTCCTGAAGTCGACACATGAGCTTGTCAAGCGTCGTAAACATGGTGTTGTACTTTTCGTGCTGCAAGAAGTTCGCCTTGTGCGTATCCCACATCTCGAAGTGTTTGATGGTGACCGCGGAACACAAACCCTTTTCCAATAGGTCCGCCGCCACACAGGCCTGCAGGTCCATGCTTGGCTCCGCACCCAGCTTGAGATCCGCGACCATGTCGGCACCCTTCTCCAGCAGGTCGGTGCGGCGCTTCATGGCACTCAGCATGTCGTTGAGCATCAGCTCATTGCGCGGTGCAAACTTGCCCGAGCGCGCATCTCGGAACTCCTCTACCCTTTGCTCAAGCACCTCGCGGACCAGTTTCTCTTCGAGGGAATCCCTTCGGAATATCGGAAGCGTGTAGTCAGCGTCGGAGGGTGCTGCATACACGGTGGCCGGATCCAGCAGCGTCTTGATCTGCGCATTGAATCCAATTCGGCCCGTGGAGGCCGCAAGTTGTCCCGAATAACTCAGGCCAGAGAAGTCAAAAGACCCGAGAGGCAGATCCGCGCCGTGCTCGAAGCCGAAAATCGTCGCGAAATCCGCATTGTAGGACGCCGTCGTACCCGTCAACATCCGAATTCGGCACGGCTGGTGCACGATAGAACCCGTCCACATCCCGTTGATGACGGCCGTGTCTTGCCACCAGCGCTCGCAAAAGCGGCTCAATCCTCCGCGTTTGACGAGATTCTCCTTGAAAATAAACCCAGCGCCGGGCGACGCACGCAGGTCATCCGGAACGGGGCGTCCCCACGCCTGTGTCGTCTCTACGTCTCCTTCGAGTTTCGGATCAAAATCGGCCTCAGGCCCGTCGATATTCGGATTTCCTGTTTTTGGGTCGAAGGCATAGGTCGTGTCCCATCCGCCATTGGCGATGACCACGATGAGTTTCTTGGGAGCGTTGTAGGCCACCGGCGCACGCTCACACCAATGCACTCCGGCCGGCACATCAAAGTCGGCCGCACAAACCCCATCGAGGGCGCCGCGCGCGGCACCGGGCACCAACAGGCCCGCGCCGACGAGGCCGGAACGATTGAGAAAAGATCGGCGAGACAGAGTCATGTTCGTGCCACTCCGGTCAGATGAACATCATGCGAGGATCTTCGAGCAGTGCGGAGAGCACGACGACCCACGCGCCGCGCACGTTTCCGCCATTGACCGACAGCACATCCGTGAACAACTCGTACGAGATCGACACGTCGTGGTCATCGGCAAGCGCTGGCGCGCCCAAGACCCGACTGTGGATCGCAGCGAGCTGTTCGCGAACCAGCGCCTCGTCGAGGTCACCGGCCTCGATTCGATCGAAGAGCTTGCGCTGGCTGCGGTCAGGCAGCCCCAGGTCCTGGTCAAATACGTACGCCGCCGCATCGGACGCAAGTTGATCGACCACGATGGCCTTCAGCGGCGTCATCGTATGCGTCGGTCGGGTGATGTTGAGGTGATCGAGGCCCCCCATCATGGAGCGGTAGCCAAAGAGGTCGCTCTCTGGCAGGTCCACGTTGCCCCAACACTCGGGTCCGTATTTCAGGTCCGGATCGTCACAACCGGGGGTGTCGGTATTGGCCACCCAACGATATCCAGTGAGGTCGGCCACCAGGTCACCGTACTGCTCCGGCCGAATCGCGCGCAGACCCGCCATTCCATCGTCCACACTGCCCGCGGCGGGGGCCCACGCCCGGAATGCGTCGGAGAGTACGACCTGAACGGTCAGCTCCTTGGCATTGAAGTCGCTCGATTCCAGCAACAGCTGTAGGCGCTGGCTTTCTTCGATCGGGACCGACATCACGTCGGTTTCATTGAAGTAAGCAAAAAACTGGCGGGCAGTGCAGGACGCGAACCTCGAATCCTCGGCAATGATCTGCCCAACTTCGGTCATGTTGGCAGCT
Organism: Klebsiella pneumoniae; assembly: GCA_945861065.1. GTDB lineage: Bacteria > Myxococcota_A > UBA796 > UBA796 > SXOB01. The sequence goes on from CAMASI010000005.1 coordinate 20,031, forward strand.
TGTTGACCGTAAAAGAGCGGCGGACGCAAGCCCCATCGCTCCCACCCAATTTCTTCGTCAACCACATACTGCTTAATTGGGTAGCAAAAGTGTTCAGGCATGTTGTTGGGCCCGTACTCGGGCACCGACCCGTCGCTCCAGTCCCACTCGCAACCCGAACTGATCGCATCCCCCACGGCATTTCGGTGGATGAGCTGCTTATAGCCCCAAAAATAGGCCGCGATGCCGTCCAGGCTCTGATGGCAGCCGACGCAGGCGGGCTCCACCATCACGGCGTTCGCCACTTCGAATTCGTCCGCGATGTCGATTCCGCCCGGCACATACAAATCGCGCGTATCGAAATCCTCACACAGGAAGCGAGACGCCACAACGTTGGCGCGACCCCGGTGGAAGTTACTGCCGTCGGATTCCCACCGGCGCCACATCTGCGCACTCGACAACAAACCGGCCGGCGCCCGATAATCCGACCACGCCGAAACCTGCCATTCCGGGCCATTCTCGTCGTAGGCGAGGCCATACATTTTCGAAACGACGTCGTTTGTGAGCATGTATTGAGCCGTCACGATTTCCGTGTACGGCCGGTTGTTGCTGACGATATATTTTACAAGCTCCAGCGGCTCATTCGTATACCCATCGTAAATTTGCTGAAGGTCGTAGCCTGTCAAGGCGCCTTGCGCGGGAAGGATCAGAAAGATGTCGTCGCGGAGCAGGTACATTTCCGCGTGCATATCTGCAATCGTACTGAGGTATTCTGGGGTTTCGACATAACCTCGGACAATTCCCTCCAACGCAGCAGGGTCCGCAAGAACGGCGTCTATCTCTGCCAGTGAGGGCCGCCGATTTGTCAACACGATGGACGCCCGATTGAGGTGCTCCACGGTCGTCAGCAGCCGGTAAGGAACGGGTTCCGCAACGGGGCCAACAACCTCATGCGGGCCGCAGCCAACGACACAAACGAACCCAGCCATCCACTTCGAAGTCCTCATCGGACACCCCGGACGGACCCACGTCCCGGCCTTAGGGTAGCATGCGCTTTGCCCGGCTACAAACGAAAAGAAATCAGTGAAGTGGCCGGTCATTCAGCGCAAGCGCGTCATTGGACGGGGCGCTATGCTAGGTGGGCCAGCCATGGACGAAAGGACACGACGCATCGTAGACACCGCGCTCCTCCTCGCGGAGCAAAACGGGTTTGGGTCGGTGCGCCTCCGCGACGTCGCGTCTCAGGCAGGTGTGGCGCTTGGAACCGTGTATCGACGCTTCCGCACGAAAGAAGACATCCTGGTAGCGGCGCTCGAAGGCGAGATGGGAAAGCTGCAGGAGCTCGTCGACGGCTTCCATGGCCGCGGCGCAGATCCGGCGGTCAGATTGAGCGAAGCATTCGCGTGGATGACTCGTGCGCTGCTCGCGCGCCCCGCCCTCGCCCGAGCGCTGTTGCGCGCGGTCGCTTCGGGCGTGCCGGAGGACACGAGCCGCGTCGCTCAGTTCCACGGACAGACCACGGCCGCCGTGCAGGCCCTGCTCCATGACCTGCCCGGGTCGGACGCTCACCGCGGTCGTGTGGCCCGGTTACTCCAGGATGTGTGGTTCGCGCGCCTCGTCGGGTGGTCCGGTGGACTGACGAACGTAGATGACGTGGTTGTTGCCATGGCGGAGGCGGCGCGTTTGTTGGTTCGCCCGGAGGTTGAAGGCCTATGAACGCTATTCACGAGATGATTCACAGCCCCGAACTCGGTCGCGCGGTTCACGTCTGGCGCTATGGCCATTTCGGACCCACCTTGGTGGTCTTCCCGTCCGCCGCCGGCTTTGCGCACGAGTGGCAACAGCAGGGGATGATCGAAGTGCTGGCGCCGCTGATCGACGCTGGACGCCTCAAGGTCTGGTGCCCCGAAAGCAACGTGGCCGAAGCCTGGACGCGCAAAGACAGTACGCCGGCCCATCGCCTGGAGCGCCACGCAGCGTACGAACGGTTTGTTCTCGAGACCCTCGTGCCTCGCATTCGGTCGGACCTACACCAGCCGGACGCCCGGCTCATGACCGCTGGGTGCAGTCTTGGCGCGACCTATGCGGCCAACATGGCCTTGAAGCAGCCCGAGATCTTCAACTGGGCGCTCTGCATGTCCGGCCGCTACGACGTCACCCATTTTATGGATGGCCACGTCGCACTCGACCTGTATTTCAACTGCCCACTCGCCTACGTGCCTGGCCTGCAGGGCGCAGCACTGGAGCGGGTCCGCCGCCAAACCGAGATCACGCTGGTGTGCGGACGCGGGAAATGGGAGGAGGGCTGCATCGAAGAGACCATCGCCCTGGGCGCCGTGTTTCGCGAACGCCAAATCCCACATCGGCTCGACGTGTGGGGCGAAGACGTGTCCCACGATTGGGCATGGTGGCGTCGCCAACTCGCACACCACGTGGCGCAACGACTCGGTTGATAAGTGGCTGATCTATCGGAGATTAACCCGTCAGTGGGCGGTCATTCCGAGGGCGAAACGTCCCGCCCGGTTGGCGAGCCCGACCAACTCTTCTGAACCCCACTGACCCCGATCGTGCACGGCTTTGGCCAACGAAGGCAACCCCTTCACGCCTACCACCGCTCCCGCGAACGCACCGGCAAGGGCCGCAGTCGTGTCCGTGTCGCCGCCCGCAGCGATCGCCGTGCGCACCGAGTCGCGAAACATCGCCTCCGGTCGCGCGCGAAAGAAGCTGTAAAGCGCCCACAATACCGTCGGAACGACGAAGGGGCTGACCCCGGGCCAGTCCGCCTCATGCAACATCGTCGGGAGGCCACGTCGCCCTACGATGGCCGCAGCTTCCTCAGGGGGCAGCGTCATCTGCGGAACCAGCCACACAAGGTGTTCGGCAAACTCCGGGTCCACACGCTCCACGATTTGGGCGATTGACGGAAGGAATACCAGCGGATCTCGGGTTTCCCCGCGCAGGAGCGCGGCGACGGTCGCGGCGACGGCCACCGAGCCCGCAAGGCACCGCGGGTCCGTATGGGTGACTCTCGACTGGTCGACGGCCACTTGCACGAGTCTGCGCGGATCGTTGTGGAACATCATCCCCACCGGCGCCGCACGCATGGCCGAACCATTGCCCGCGTTCGGACCGGCCTGGCCTGACTCCGTCCAGCTCACCCCAGCCGCGAGCCTACGAACCGCACCTTCAATCGTTCGCCCACCCCCCACCAGGGCGCCACTCGTCACCTGATGAACGATTCGCCCGGCAAAATCCTCCGGATTGAACCCCCGACACGCGACCAAGCTGAGCAGCAGTTCTCGGGCGAGTTGTGTGTCGTCGGTGTATTGGAGGGGCGCAAAGCCCGCGCGCACCCGTCGCCCCAGCGCTTCGTGCGCGTAGAGGTGCGCAACCTCTGGCGGCTCGCCCTCGACAGGAAAGCCCAACGCATCCCCGAGCGCCTGCCCGACGATGCAGCCCGAAAAGCCCTCCAATGCCGTACGCAACCCCGTCCGCCCCGAGTCCGACGCATGTTAGCGCGGATTTGCGCCATCTGGAGCTATCGTGGGTGATGTGCCGCACCGCGGCCCGCCCGGCTGGGCGATTGCACTGTTCCTGACGGGGTGTGCCTCTTGCGAGGGCCCAATTCGGGACAGTGGCGTCGTCCCAACAGAAACTTCCACGACTACGACCGGGACCGGACGCGATGGCCTGACGTGGCACCGCCACGTTCGTCCGTTGATCTACTTCCATTGCGGCGGCTGCCACGGCCCCGACGGGGTCGCGTCGGATTCGCCACTCCGCACGTACGACGAGGTCGTCGCGCGCCTGGACGCGGTGATTTCCGATTCAAGTAGCGGAAGGATGCCGCCGGACCTGTCGGGCGCAACCGCGGATTGTGAACCGTCGCAACCCACAATGTCCAACCGACTCGACGACGAGACGCTTGCGCTCCTAGTCGCGTGGGCCGAAAGCGGCGCAGAGGAGGGAGACCCCGCGTGGGCAGGCATCCTCATCCCGCCCACCAGCACTTCTCTCCCGTTTTTCTCTCGCGACCTGCAGGCCACGGCGCCGGTGGAATTGCCACCCGGGGAGGGCGAATGGTGCTTCGCTTTTGACCCCCAGATCACAACGAGGCATTTTGTCACGGGCGTGGAGGTCGTGCCTTCCAACCCGTCCGTCGTGTACGAAGCGGTCGTGTACATCGACAGCGACTTCGACAACAGCTTCCCCGACGACGGCGCGCCCGCCCCCTGCGACGGATGGCTGCTAGGCCAAGAACTGGCGGTTTGGCACCCAGGCGACGGAGGAACGCTCGCCGAATCCGACAGCGCCTGGAAACTCGAACCCGCGGGTCGGGTGTTGCTTCAAGTGCACTACCGTGTCCTGGGTGCGGAGACGGCCCTAGACTCGCCCGGCGTGCACCTGTTGTGGTCTGAAGAGGTCGCGGAAGAGGTCGTCGATGGCACCCGGGTCGGCACCGACGCCTCCGCTGTGGCCGCCGAAGGCCTGTTGCCCGACGACGACGACATCTCCGAGTTTCGGGTTCCCGCTGGCGCCATGGACCACCAGGAGGCGTACGTCTACACGGTGTCGGACACAAAGGACCAAGCCATCTTCGCCGTCTGGCCCGCGATGAATGCCGCTGGCGTTTCGTTCGAGTTGTGGGTCGACCACCTCGAACCGCGTGAAGGCGAGCCCGCCTCCGAGTGTGTTCTCGCGCTGCCTGACTGGTCGACCCGGCTCAGCCGGCCGTACCGCTTTGATACGACCACGAACGCGGCGCCAATGATGCGCACGGGTGATGTCGTACGCGCCCGATGTACCTACGACAACGCCTCCGCCAACGTCGAGCTGACGACCCTCTTGGCGGAAGAGGGTGTGGTCGGACCCATCGACCTCGTCAACAACCGATTCCTTCCCAGCGAGCGATGTACGGCCCTGCTACAAGCCATCAACGTGACGGGAGAGCAGGGCTGGCCCGAGCCAATCGTCGAACCCACGGGCACGGAGCCCACGGTTCCCGATGCAGGGCAACCCGAGTTTCTGTTGACGGAAGTGCTGGACCACCGCGAGGTCGGCGTGGTCAAGTACGTGGAGATCACGAATGTCGGAACGGCGTCGGCACGAATGGACGATTGGACGCTGCATCGCTGGGCCAATGGAAGCGCGATCCCTGAGGTCGTTGCGCTCGATCCCGTCACGATCGGTGCAGAGGCATCGGCAATCGTCGCCGCTACGGACGGCGTGATCGACCTCATCGATCTCTTCGGCGTGATTCCAGACGCGGACTCGCCATTCGTATCGGGAAATGGTGACGACGCGTACGGGCTCGTCGACCCCATGGGCGTCGTCGTGGACGTCTTCGGTGTGCCCGGCGTGGACGGGACAGGCGCCGAGTGGGAGTACCGCGACAGCGTGGCCACTCGGGTTGGAGGCGTGGCTTCCGGCACGTGGGACGCCGCCTCTTGGATCATCCTGGCCGGCTCCGCCACGGCAACACCCGGCGCTTACCTCCCGGATTCCGTCCCGACCCTCGCCGTCGTACAGCCCGAAGACGTGCAAACCGGCTTGATCCCACTGAGCACCGAGGTCATCGTATCGGGACTCGTCGTATCGGCCATCGCGGACGACGGCCTCTACGCCCAAACGGAGTCGGGCGGGCCGTGGTCAGGCTTGTGGGTTTACCTGGGTGCCCACTTCTCCGACACGTTGGGCGTGATCAGCCCCGGGGACCAGATCGACATCCGTGGTGTCACTGACGAGTACGCCAGCATCACCGAGGTGGACGTGGTCGGTGCCCCCCATGGCACCCTTAGCGTCATCGGCACGCAAGAACGCCCCATCGGTACGGTGCCCATCGCAACCGTGCTCGCGGAGGCAGAGACGTGGGAGTCGGTGTGGGTGTTCGCCGAAGACATCGTGGCCCGCACGGACTCCGATGCAGAGGGTCGCTTCTCCGTGGACGTGGAGGGTGGACTCCTTCTCGGGGTAGCACCCAACCTCTGGACGTACCCGCCCGTCACGGCGGGCCAAGGATTCGCGATTCTAGCGGGTCCCCTCACCGAGACCGATGGCCTGTGGACCGTGCTACCCACCCGCAGTGGCGATTTCGTCCCTTGGTGATCGATGTCGAGTCGAACAGAGTTTCCAGACACCGTCCACACTTGGCTCGCAGCCACCACGATCCAGGAGCACCCCCAGTTCGCGCTCCTTCGAGCCGAAACGGATGAGTTGCCGATGGCGCGCATGCGGATCGGACCCGAACAATGTCAACTCATGGGTTGGCTGACGCGGTTGATCGGTGCCCGCCGCACCCTAGAAGTGGGCACATTCACGGGTTCTTCGGCGCTCGCCGTCGCACTTGCCTTGCCTGAAGACGGCAGCGTCGTGGCGCTAGACCTGTCGGACGCATGGACGGCCATTGCGCGACGCCATTGGCAGGCTGCCGGCGTTTCAGAAAAAATCGCGCTCCGCCTTGGCCCCGGTGTCGACTCGCTCCAAACCTTGCTCGACGCAGGAGAAGAAGGACGCTTCGATCTCGCCTTTATCGACGCAGACAAGGGCGGTTACCTCCGCTACTACGAACTGTGCCTTGCGCTGGTTCGGCCCGGCGGTTTGGTCTTGCTGGACAACGCCCTGTGGGGTGGGCGCGTGGCAGACCCCACGGTCAACGACCCGGACACGGTAGGCATCCGCACAGCCGTACTCCATGCCGTCGCCGACCCGCGGGTCGACGCCGTTCTCCTGCCCATGGGAGACGGAATTCTCATCGCGAGAAAGAAGGAGACCCGGGCCGCCAGCTGAGAAGCCGACGGCCCAGGGGCGAAAGGGGCCCCCCCCCATTCGCTCCAACATCCTACCATCCCTGTCAGGACTTGCAAGCAGAAGATGCAAAAAATGCATACCGGCAGCGCGACAGGCTGCCGAGTTACCCGCGCGGGGGGGCGCGTTGGACGGCATTCGCGTGCGAACGGGTCGGCGACGCGTGCTGGTCGTCGAAGACGATCCTGACATCGCGCGCCTCGTAGATGTGTCGCTCAAGCGCGCCATGCCCGACCTCGAGACCGTCCAAACAGACAACGGCCGAGACGCTTTCCGGCTTGCCACAGAGGGCGAATTCGACCTGGCGGTCTGTGACATCATGCTCCCGGCACTTGATGGTGCCCGCCTCCTGAAGATGTTGGCGCAACATCCCACCGCCCACCGCCTGCCCATCGTCATCCTGTCAGGTGTCGATCCGGAACGGTTGGTGGAACTCAAGAGCCTTCCCAACGTCGTCGGGCACTGGCACAAACCGGTCGATCTCCCCGTTTTCGCTCGGGCAGTGAAGCGGATCCTTGCAGACAACGAGCGGCCGAAGCGCACTCAAGGTTAGGAACGCGCCGGAGGCAACATGTGGCTGTTGTCGCTTGGCGCCTGTGTAGGTCGGTTGTTCGCGGGAAACGGCGACGGGGACGAGCCCTGTGCTTCGGATTGCGGCTCCGATGAGACCGAGGGGATCGGCGAGCCTGACCCCGACGGCTACACGATCCAACACTTCCCGCTCGATGGCCTCCGTCGGTGGGAGTACACGACCGATGACCCCCTTGTGAGCTGGATTGTTGTGGGGGCCACGCGCTTTGGTGAGACGGCAGAGGCCGCCGACAGTATCTACCAAGTGGACTACGACACCGATTGTGAAGAAACAGATGTCATCTGCGTCGGCAGCGCTCGCGTTCGTACCTACGACGTCCAGAACGACGTCGCGGGCGGTCTCGTCATCCACGGCTACAACGAGGCTGGACTGCTCGGGAGCTTCAACCCGCCCTTGCCAGTGGCTGTGGTCGGCATGGGACCCGGGGATGAACTTCTCAACATCGTCAACGGCGACACGTGGACGACCACACTCGTAGACATCGTGCCTTGCCAAACGATTGGGTCCACCGTGGCCCTCGATTGCCTCCATTTCGTCGTGGAGAACCTGTCCGGAACTGGCGACCTACCGGTCCAGGGCGACTGGTGGCTGGCCGAAGGCGTTGGCCTCGTCGGGCAATGGCTCGACTTGGATGCCGACACGATGTGGGCACTGCAGAGCCACTATTGTCTGACCGAGTGTGACGGAATCTGGTAGTCAGGCGGGTCGTCCACTGTGCCAAGCCACAGGAGTGGTCCCGCAAAGGGTCGATAGTACAACTGATCGACTTCGTGTTGGCGAGACTGCAGATCCGCCACGGCTTGCGTCAACGCAACGCCCGTGCTGCTCGCCTCCGCACGTAGGAAACGCCGAGCGGTTTGCCGAGAGTCGTCCGGCCGCAGCGTGTCAATCGCGCCAGGCAGCGCTGCCAAGAGCGCAGCCGCCTGAACTGCTCGCTCTTGCGCCGTGGCACGGGCGTTCGCGTCCAGCAAGGATTTGAGATCGGCGCCTTCGTCCGCCACGCTCTCCCCGAGTTTGGCGGCTCGATGAATCAACGCGTCGCGTTCGAACCGGCCGGCGTCCCGAGACGCAATCGCCTCGAGGAGGTCCACACGGGAGGACTGGATTCCGGCCGCGAGCAGCAGCCCACCCACGACGACAGTTGCGACGGCGCCACCAACCCCAAGTACGACCGTCGTCGCGGAGGCCGTCCTCTGGCGCACGATCGCCCGTTCCAAGGCAGCGTCGGCTTGCGCATCGAGCGCCCTCTCCCTACTCAGCATCGGCAGAGGCGTACGGTCCCCGCTGCCTACGCTCTCGTGCTGCACGTGCCAGATGGCCTCTTCTAGAAATCGCGGCTCTTGGTCCTCACCCGCGTCCTGATCGACGGGTGGCAACCCCCGACGGGCGCGTGCGTCGTTGTGGAGGTCCAGGGCGACCTGCATGATGCGATCAATGTCGGACGCTCGAATGTCTCGACGATTCCCGAGGTAAGTACGAAGGTCCACGTCAGCGTTTACCCTGCGGTCGCCGCCCCGCAACGTTCCGGAGTCCACGGCATTAGTGGGACCACAGAGGTGCGTCTTGGTGATTTGGGCATTCGCATGGCTAGCGTGTGGTGGCGGCGCAATCACGGACACTTCCACCACGGCCGGCGGAATCGGCTCTGGCACGACGTTTTTCGTGGACGCCAAGATTGGACCCCTCCAACTCCGCGCGGAAAGCAATGCGACCGGGTCCAATTGCAAAGCGTCCCAACTCACTTCGGCGTGGGGAGGTTTCCTCGTCGAAGCGCAGACCTTCGGAATCGGTCTTGGAGATACTACGCCTCGTTTCGAGATTCAAAACGTCGCGCACTTTGAGGACACCCCCGACGACACCGACCGGTGGCACATCCTCGACGTGGGGACCTACCCGTACGGAACCCTCATTCAAAATGAGAACGATGACCCAAGCGAGTACCCCGGCGTCAATGTGAAACTGTGGGATCTCGCGGGCGCCTATAGTGACTGCAGTCGAAGCTCGGGCGACCAAACGTCCAGCTACTTCGAGGTCAGTTCCCACGAAGACTACGCCGGAGCCCCACTGATCGACGGTACGTCGGTTCAAGCCGTCACCGAGGGACGTTTCGGTTGCTTGCTGTACGACCTCGCCGGCGTGGAGGTCGGAGAGCTGGAGGGCACCTTCCTCGCACTGACCACGACGTTCTGAGTGCACCTCGTGAGCCTCTTCTTTTGGTGGACTGCCGCGGCCGCCGCACCGTACTTCGAGGAGGTCACCGAGCAGCTTGGCGCACAACCCTGCGATCCTGTCGGCTGCTACTCCCACTACGCGCAGATGGCCGATCTGGACGGCGACGGAGATTTGGACTTTCTGTTCGCCTCCGGCGGCGGCTACTACGAACCCGCAGACGCGCAGCCCCTCCTCCTGTACCGAAACGACGGCGCTAGCTTCGTTCTTGCCTCGGACACGGCATTCGGGGGCCACTCAGGTCGTCATCGTCAGATTTCCATCGGGGACATTGACGGAGACCTCGACCTCGACGTGATCGCGCCGGATTCCTACGCATTGACGGACGACGCTGTGTTCATCAATGACGGCACCGGAAACTTCGTCGATGAAGGCGCGGTTCGACTTCCGGTCAGGTCCCGGGCCGGTGGTGCGAGGCTGGGCGATCTGGACGGCGACCTCGACCTCGACCTCGTCCTCACCGACTGGGGCGACATGCCTCCGTCCTCGGAAGGAACTGCAGTCGTCTGGCTCAACGACGGGTCGGGCAGCTTTCAAGAGTCCCCGGCGGCCGTCCCACAGGACACTGCTGGAATCGGCACCGGGCCGATCGACGTCGACCTGCTGGACATCGATGGTGACTGGGACCTCGACCTGCTGCTCGCCTCCCGTGAAGGGGACAGCCTTCTGTTCCGTAACAATGGCGCCGGAATATTTGTCGACGCCAACGGAGACTTGCCCCAGCAACAGGGTCCGTACGTGTATGGGCCGGACCCGTGCGACGTCGATGCTGACCTCGACCTCGACCTTTGGCTCGACAACGCGTCCACGCAGCTGTCCGAACAACTCCTGCTCAACGACGGGGCCGGGAAGTTCACCGATGTGACGGTCGCCCAGGTGCAGCCCGTGCCCTTTGCTGACGACAACGAAGTGCAATGCGTCGACATCGACGACGACGGCGACTTCGACGCCATGGTCGCCGCCCTCGGGGACGAAGAGCGCGTGCTGGAAAACGACGGCCTTGGCGTGTTCAGCCGCCTGCTCGGCGTGTTCCCAACTGGCAATGACAGTACCCTAGGTCTCGACATCGGAGACCTAGACGGAGACGGCCGACTCGATGTCATCACCGCACAAGGCGAAAGCGGCGATTTCACCAATCGCGTGTTCCTAGGAACGACGGAACAGGCCGTCGACAGCCACCCACCTACGTTGCGGGCGATATCGAGCATCGCCGACGGAACCGCGCTTCCGGCGGTGGTTCGTTTCGCGGTATCGGACCGAATGACCACCGACACGGGTCCGCGACTCTCCGACGCGTGGGCCGAATGTACTGTGGGAACGACAACATCGGTGTCGGCGGCGCAGTTCGTCGGTGGCGATCTGTTCGCCGCGGTGCTCACGTTGCCGCCGGGCGCCGGCTTCGAACCGTCCGCGGAATGGCGGGTCTGCGTGACGGACCCCGTTGGGCTTTCGACCTGCAGTGAGGCTGTTTCGTTTTTATTGCCCGAGGCCTCCGGTTCGGGGGGCTCAGGCACCGGGGCTTCCGGCGGCACAGGCGCCACAGGGGGCACGGGCGGCACCACGGACACGAACGAAGGTTCTGGCGCCAAGGGTTCACAGACCTCGGGTTGTGCCTGTGACCACGCCGCCCCATCGACCTGGGCCTGGGTCGGGCTGCTGCTCCTGGCGATCCGCCGGCAACGATGAGCGCCGGAAAACAGCGACACATCGTCGTCGCGGACGACAGGCTCGATCGTGTCGTCGCAACGATCGTGGGATCGAGAAACAAAGCGAAAGAAACGCTGGCGTCTGGAAAGGTTCGCGTCCAGGGAATCGTTGCGACCGCACCGGGGGAGCTGGTGAAGGCCGGTGTTGTGGTCGAGGTGTGGTGGAACGAGCCTGGCACTTCCGTGGTTCGCAACGAAGGCAAGGCTGCGTTGGACCGGGCCGGGGTGCGTCTCGTCGAGTGGGCTACCGATTTCGTCGTCTGCGACAAACCTCCGGGCCTTCTGACCGACGCCGCCACCCAGTCCCAACGAAGGGACGAGGACTCGCTGGTGGGGCTACTTCGCAGGCTGTCGGCCCCTTCTCACCCGAGAGCTGTGCATCGAATCGACCGCGACACCTCTGGGCTTGTTCTGGTGGCCCGAGGTGACACCGCCTACGAAGCGCTGCGCGCCGAGTTCGCAGCGCATCGCCCAGCCCGCCGCTACCTCACCCTCCTCCACGGCGACCTAGCCGGAGACCAGGGGACCTGGGAGGACGCCATGCTGTGGGACAGCCGACAGCTACGCCAACGTGTGCCCCGTCCGGGTGAAGAAACAAGCCTTGCGCGCGCGTCGTGGCAGGTGCTGGTTCGTGGCCGAGCCGTCACGCTTGTGGAGGTCCGTCTCGACACCGGTCGTCGAAACCAGATCCGCCTTCACGCCTGCTTGCGCGGCCATCCAGTGGTCGGGGAACGACTCTACCTGCCACCGCGTTGGCGACGCCCCAGCCTGGAGACCAACCGTCAATGGCTGCACGCAGCGTCCTTGTCGGTTCAACTGCCGGATGGCCGCGTCGGCGCGTGGTCCTCCCCCATTCCCCAAGACCTCAAGTCCGTGCTCGACAGCAATGGGGTTCGTTGCGGTCCAGACGGGCGCGTGTGACGAGGTTGCTATGGGTCACGGGCACGGGCATGGGCACGCACACGACAGCGGCAGCGCCGGCCTTCTGCGCTGGGTCCTAGCCGCAAACCTCATCTTTTTCGTCGTCGAGTTGAGCGCCGGCCTGTGGTCCTCCTCGTTGGCACTCGTGTCGGACGCGGGCCACGCGCTGGGCGACAGCGGAGCGCTGTTCCTAGCATTGGTCGCCGACGTCATTTCGCGCCAGCCTGCGACGCGCAGGGCCAGCTTCGGCCTGGTTCGAGCGCGTGTATTAGGCGCATTTCTCAATGGACTCGCGCTGGCGGCCATCGGCGGCGGTGTCCTTACCGAGGCGGTCCAACGCGTGATTCAGGCGCCACCACCCCCGCCAGCCGGAATCGTCATCGGCGTGGGATTGGCTGGCTTGGTGCTCAACCTGGGAAGCGCCGCCCTCCTGGCACGAGGCCGACGAGACCTCAACATTCGTGGGGCCCTGACCCATGTGCTCGTGGACGCGCTCGGGTCGGCCGCCGCAGTGGCCGCGGGCGTTGCTTTGTCGTTGGGCTTTACCCGGGCAGACTCGGTCGTGGCCTTGGTCATGGCCGCGTTGGTTTTGCGTGTCGCCTGGCTGCTGCTCCGCGACGCAGCGTCGGTCCTGTTGGAGGTCGCGCCCTCTGGGGTCGATCCAGACCGCGTTCGCGAGGTCCTGACCGCGGTTCCAGGCGTCCTGGACGTCCATGATCTGCATGTATGGTCCCTCGACGGCGAACACGCCCTGGTTTCCGTGCACTTGCGCACGGCCGCGTCGGACGCTTTCGCACCCGTTCAATCCGCAGCGCACCAAGCGCTCGAACGTCTACATGTCCACCATCGAACGCTACAGGTAGAGGTGGACTGTAGCGGAGGGTGCACGCCCAACTAGTCGTAGTCTACGTGGACCGTTTCGATAAGGAGCCGCACGGCCTGTTTGAGCACATTCGTGTCCGCGTGCCGCAAGATGACGTAGCCGTCGCCCTCATAGGTATCGGACCGCGGCGCGCCCACGACCGGGAGTTTCGCTTCGACCACCAAGCCACCGATGGCGCGTTGGGCTTCGTCAATGCCGCGGACGGCGCGGACGCGGCCAGCCCCGGGCCCTCGAAGGAACGCCACCGCCGTGGCCCATCGACGCTCCCAAGGACCGTCGAAGGCCTCGTCCACTACCGCGCGTGCCCAGGCGCGAAACAAATCCGCGTCGTGTGCCAACGACGTCAGCATCATGATTTGTGCGCCGGGTGGCCGCATGGCGATTTCACCGATGGCGATGGTACCGTCGGGTCTACGGAACCACTCCATGTGGGTGAAACCGCTGTCCATGCCCAACTTTCGGACCGCAGAAAATCCCACCTCACGAGCGACGTCGAATTCAACGCCGCTGATGTCACGAGGCAGCAGACAGACCCACTTCAGGTGGGGGTTCTGCATGACTTCTAAGGGTCCCGGAAAGTAGCTGGAAATCGAATGGAACACGGGCGTACCGCGAATGCACAAGGTCTCGAAGCTGTGCTCCGCGCCCGACAGGAACTCCTCGGCCAACACTTCCCGACCCGGGGCAGGACGACAATCGGCGAGCGCCTCCTCCAACACCCGGGGATCGTCCACGCGCCACGTGGCCCGACATCCCGCGCCCGACGGCGGCTTGAGCACGATGGGGTACCCGACCGCACGGGCAAATGCGCGCGCATCGTCGTTGGATCGAATCACGCTATGCGCAGCACAGGGCAAGCCATGATGGCGCAGCGTACGCTTCATCAGGCTCTTGTCGCGAAATCGCTCCGTGGTTGCAGGGTCCGGCCCAGCGAGATCGAAGTGACCTCGAACCTCGGCCAGCTGCGTCTGCATGTTTTCCAGGATGCCAAGGATGCGGAAGGGCCTGCCGTATCGAGCCGATAGCTTTTCGATTCCACCGATCAACGACCGTGTGTCAGTCGCGTCCTGGACCAAAACGACGTCGCGGAAAAGGGCCGCGGACTCCGGATCAGGCGCTGATTGAAACACACCGAATAGCGCCACGTCCGACAGCCCCGCGAGGGCGCGAGCAAAACGCCGCGTGGTCGCAAACTGAATGAACGGCGCACAGAACACGACGTTGCGCACGGCTATTGGCCAGACCCCGATCCAATCGGATTCGTACCGCCGTCACTCGCCTTCGGCTTGCCTTGCAACATCGACCCGCCCGTCCCGGATGCGGTCCGCTTCAGGCCCGGTAGCTGCTTTGCTTTGCCGCCCTTGGCAAACTGATCTCCCCGGGGCGCTTTCGTTCCAGGCTTAGAGCCAACGCCTTTCGTAGGGTCCGAACCGGGGTCGTGGCGCGCATTGGGGTCCCTCAACCAACCCTTGCGGGTTTGACTCGATTGCACGTTGGGCTCTGTCGCCGACGCACCGTCCCCTTCACCCGCCAGCGGTGCCGCAGCGTACCAAGCGACCGTGGACGCCACCAGCAGGAGCGCCATCAAACCGCCCGCCACCGTGGCCCGACTCAACGGGCGTTCGACGTCCGCCATTTGTCCCCCTTTCGCAGACAAGATGCCTCCTTCTTTGCGCAGCGGCAAGTCTTGAAACGCAACGATGCTGATCCGAGAAGAGATCATGCGCGCTGTGCCTCTGCGTCCCGACACCCTCCCCGCTGCTCTCAGCTGCCTGGCCACGGTGCGGGAAGACGCCGCCAACTGGCATTTCGTGCTCGCGCTAGTGACCGAGCTCCTCCGCCAGGACGACGTGGAGAAACGGGGCACGCTGCTCGTCGCGCGCCTCCGTAGTCGCACTGGAGACCAGCGGATGGTCGTCCTGACGCTGCAAGGCGACTGCCTTCGTTCGATCGCCGGGGAGGACCTGCCTGACGGCGCCGAGAACGTCGTCATTCCCGTGGTGGGCACACTGTGTGACCACCTTCGAACCGGTCTGATCATTCATGCCGCGGATGCACGCGCCGGCGTGCTGCGCCGACTCGGGGTGTCCACGCTGGTGCCCGCTATCGGCCGCAACGGCCAGATCGTCATGGCCATCGGTGTCTGTGACCAACACGTGTCTCTGGACCTGATTCGCGACGTGTGCGGTCACGTCGGCGTCGCCTTCGAAGGCACCCATAGCGC
Organism: Klebsiella pneumoniae; assembly: GCA_945861065.1. Classification (GTDB taxonomy): domain Bacteria; phylum Myxococcota_A; class UBA796; order UBA796; genus SXOB01. The sequence goes on from CAMASI010000005.1 coordinate 35,369, forward strand.
GCGCGCTCTGTACACCCCGGGAATCGACCCGCGAGACCCGGCGCTTCATGCCCGTCTCGCATCCGCATGGACCACCGACAGCATCGCGCACACACTCGCCCTCGAAGCCTGTGCCGCGGCCGCCGCCCGACGCGCCACCGTTCTAGTCGCACGGCCGGAGGGCGACGGCCTCGTCGTGCGAGGTGCGACCGGTCTCGGACAGAAGGGCGTCGAGGATCGCCTCCGAAGAGGCGAAGAGATTGGCATTCGTTTCGGGCGAGGACGAGGCGGGCCGGCCCGAGCTTGGGAGACCGGGCGGTCCACTTGGGACACCGATACGACCCGGCAGATCGGCGTGTTGTCCGTCCCTCTCATTCATGAGGAACGTGTTGCGGGCGTTCTCACGCTGCACTGGCACGGGCGGGATGTGCCAAGAAGCCCGGACCGGATCCTTGAAGTGTTGGTTCCAATCCAAATCACGGGCGCCGCTTGTCTGGCACGGGCGATTCGCCTCGACAGTGTTGTTGTCAATGCCAATACAGGCTTGCCGAACGAAGCGGTCTGGTCGAATCGGGCGGCCGAGCTTGCGGTTCGGGCGAGCAGGCAGGGAAATGCGCTCGCCATCGCCACATTCGCCTTTCAGGAACCACCCCAGACGCAGCAGTGGATTCGAGTCGCGTCGCGTCTCAGGGGAGCGCTGTGGGGTATCGCCGAGCTCGGTCAACTCGACGACGGGCGCGTCGCCGCAGTGTTGCCCGGCCTCAATGCGCGCGAATGTGTCGCCGTCCTCCGGGCAGCGGCGGCCGAGGTGGAAGGCTGGCGCCCGGCGGTCAACCTCGTCGAACTGAAGCCCGGATTGACATTCTCCGCGGCGTTGGCGAAGCTCAAGACCGCTGGAGTCGCGGGAGGTTAGCGGGCTCCCGGTGGGGGATTTCCCGCGTTGAATTGTCCCGACGAGCCGCTCGTCGCGCTGCAGACGTCGATGTCGGACGTGCTCGCCGCGTATTCGCGTGTGGATGCCGATGGTTTCGATCGCGCAGCCCGCGCCGTCGACCAAGCGCTGCCGTGTCAGGTCCTCGTTCTGCCTACCGCCCTAGTCGCCGAATTGCACCGAATGAAGGGCCTGATCGCGTTCACACGCGGCGACGAGGTCGCAAGTCGCGCTTCCCTCACGGTGGCGCGCTCCTTGGACGCCACGTGGCAACTCGACGAAACGCTTTTTCCAGACGGGCACCCGCTGCGTTCCATCTACCAGGAAGCGCTGACATCCTTCCGGACCGACGAACTGGACGAATCGCGCGGGCATTGGTTCGTCGACGGCGTGCCGAGTTCAGTCGCTCCGTTGGGCTACCCCTTCGTTCTTCAGGCCGTGGACGAAGCAGAACTCGTTCGCTTCACCGGCTACATTCCGGACATGACGCAGGTGCCGTCCTTGCCAGACCTCGCGCCCGACGCGCGCGACCTGCTGCTGGAGGTGTCGATCGGTGGCCTCGTGCGTCAGGTGACTGGAAGTCAAACCGGCTCCGCGGGTGGCCTCGACTCGGGCCGCGATGGCGCTTGGACCGGGGGCGCTTTGCTCCGCGTCGAAGTCGATCCGGTGCCGCAAGCGGGGCTGGTCGTGGACCTGGGCCTGCTTGCCAACAGTGACCCGCGATTCGGGCAGACCGGCGGCGACGGTCGCGCCCTGCTCGTTGCTGGGCCCGTTTGGTCCCTCCCAAAAGCGGATGTTCAAGTCAGGGGCCGAACCGGTCTCGCCGTGGACTCTTTGGTGGGTTGGGGGAACGAAACGGCCCTCCCCTACATTGTCCCGTCCTTGTCGATCGGAACCGACCTGCGCGTCTCCATGCATTCTGCGCGGTTCGCGCTGTCGTTGGACGGCATGCTCGCGTCAGGATTCTTGCCCTTCGGCTGGCGTATCGACGCAAGCACGGGCGCGCGCTTGTCCTCGTCCTTCGCCGCAACCGGCGGGCTCACGTTCGGGCATCGCGCCCTAGAACTCGTCACCGACGACGCTGGAACCGCGTTGCGCACCGACGACGACCGTCGGCTATGGGCTGGAATCGCTGTGTGGAGGTAATTTGCCGTTGCGAACGCTCGTCCGAGACCCTAGCTACCCCATCGACGTCGTTGCGCACGTGCTCGCCGCCATGCCGTGGGCCGTTCGACGCGCCGCCTTGTGCACCCTGTCAAATGCCGACCAGGGTCGGTTGTGGAAGAAGGCGGAGGCCGCCGCGCCGATCACACTTGCGGACCTCGTTCCGGCTGCCGTCTCCGACGACACACCCGTTCATCATTTCGGTCGCAACAGTCTGCCATTGCCCGAGTTCGCACTTCGAAGATTCGAAAAGCGTTTCCTCCGACCTCACGGCGTTGCTGACCGGCTGTACGGCTACAACCACGGCGTCAGCGAAAGCCTCTTCGGGCCTGGTTATTTCGTGACGCGACCCGCCATCGACCGTCCCGAGTGGGCAGAACGAGGCGCCATCGTCGTGGACTACTTTCAGGTGCCGGACCGCGGGCATGCAGACTGGCCCACGGTCGTCAGCAACGACACACTTCGGCAGCGCTTCATTTTTGGGGGCACCCGCGACTTCATGCGACGGGTTGGGGCAGGCGTGAGCATTGGCGCCGCCTACAAAGGCGAGACGGCACTAGGAACGTGGTTCTTGTTGCTCGCACCGGATCTGTAGTTGGCGTTTCGGCTGCTGCCACTTGCCCTGCTCGGCTGCGAGGACGTCCGCAAAACGCCGCACACACACACCCCGCCGAACGTGGTGTGGATCGTCGTGGACACGCTCCGGGCGGACCACCTGGGCACCTATGGTTATGAACGGAAGACGAGCCCCGCGATCGACGCGTTGGCGCGGCGTGGAGCCGTGTTCGAGTCCGCCGTGGCCCACGCGCCATGGACGAAGCCGAGCGTCGCAACGATGCTCACCGGGCTCGAGCCTCGTGACCACGGCATCACGGACTGGGACGTGCCGATAGACCCGTCGCTCGACACCGTACAGGGCGCTTTTCACGCGGCCGGGTACGCGACCCACGCAGTGGTCAGCCACCACGCCTTTGACCCGCGCTTCAACAACTTTCATGTCGGTTTCGACACATTCGACGTGTCGGCCCTCGCCGGAGCGACGTCTCCCCATGAAATCGCGTCTTCCGAAGTCGTGTCCAGCGCAGCGGTGGGTGCCATTCGCGATCTACCGGAACCGTTTTTCCTGTTTCTACATTATTTCGATCCGCACGAGTTCTATCTACGTCACGATGAATTCCCCTTCGGCGACAACGCTATGGACCGGTACGACGCCGAAATCGCCTACACGGACCTCGCCATTGGTCAGATCATCGCCTCCGTCGACTCTCTGGGCTTGTCGGGCCGCACCTACATCGTGCTGACGGCTGACCACGGAGAGGAATTCGGCGATCACGGCGGACGCGTGCACACGCTGACACTGTACCAAGAGGCACTCGCAGTGCCGTGGATCGTCGCGGGTCCTGGCATCGCCCCGGACCGCGTCGCCGCCACCGTCGGCCTCGTTCACCAGGGCCCCACGATTCTGAACCTCGCGGGCGTGCCCGCGCCGATCGCCATGCGCGGGCGACCCGTGCCACGCGTCAACGGACGATTCGTGCCCTTTCCCGAGCCTGTTTTTAGCGAGACCCGACGCTATGTGGACCGAAGGTCGGTCGTGGACGGCCGCTACAAACTGATCGTAGACCGTGGCAACGGAGAGACGCTGTTGTTCGACCTTCGCGAGGACCCGAAGGAGAAAACGAATCTCGCGTCAAACCTTCCCGAAGAAACGCGACGCCTGTCCCGCCTCATCGAGGCCCACGAGGCGGGTCGTGTGGTGCGCGCGCCGATCCCATTGCCCGACGAATTGGCCGAGTCCCTCAACGCGCTCGGCTACGCGGATCCAACTCAATAAGCGCCAGCGCCGGGGTCGCCTACCGCGCGGTCGGGTCCCAATGGCGGAACACCGTGGTGCGGAGTTCGGTGTAATCTTCGATGGCGCAGCGCGGTCCTTCCCGCCCAAGGCCCGAGTCCCTGACCCCGCCATAGGGCATCGCGTCGGCGCGCCATGTTGGAACGTCTCCGACGATTACCCCCCCCACCGCAAGCACGCGTGAAGCGGCCAATGCCCGGTCGAGATTGTGCGTCAATACCCCCGCCTGAAGGCCGAAACGACTGGCGTTGGCTTCCGCGAGCGCCTCTTCCCACGTCGCGACGCCACGTAGTGCTGCGACGGGCCCGAAAGCCTCCTCGGCCCAGACCGCGCAACTCCTTGGTACGTCTTCGAGCAACAAGGGGGAGACGAGATTGCCCTCGCCGGCGGTTGTACCACACAACAGCGTTGCCCCAGCGGCGACGGCCTCGTTTGCCTCCCGCCTCACCCGTTTCGCCTCCGCCACCGAGATCATGGGCCCCACCACGGTAGCCTCATCGTTTGGGTCGCCGACAGGCAGGGTCGCAATCGCACGACACAACTCGGCCCGAACACGCTCTAAGGCGCCGCCCACAACGAGGATGCGCTGGACGGAAATGCAGCTTTGGCCCGCCTGACCGTAGGCCGCCAGCGCGATGAGCCGGGCCGCATCTGAAGGATCCCACGTCTCGTCGACCAAAACCGCCGCGTTGCCCCCGAGTTCGAGCACGATTTTCTTCCGGCCCGCCCTCGCCTTGAGATCCCAGCCCACCTCCGCGGACCCGGTAAACGACAACACGGCAGGACGAGGGTCCGTGACCAACAGGTCGGCAACGCTCCTGGCCGCAGGCAAAATGGACCACGAGCCCACCGGAAGGTCAGCCGCTTGCAGGATCTCGCCCAGCAACAGCGCCGACAATGGCGTGCTGGACGCGGGTTTGAGTACAAACGGACATCCCGCAGCGATCGCAGGCGCCACTTTGTGGGCGACCAAGTTGAGTGGAAAGTTGAACGGGCTGACCAGCGCAGCCACGCCCGCCGGTACCCGCCGAAGAATGGCCATCGACCCTGCGCCGCGCGCTGTGGAACCGAGATCCACCGCAGTCCCATCGATTCGGGTCGCTTCTTCGGCGGCGATCCTGAAGGTGTCCACAGCGCGAGCCACTTCGCCCCGGGCATCGCGGATCGGCTTGCCGCCTTCCCGAACCAACGTGCTCGCGAACCGCTCCGCTTGCGCCCCGATCGCGAGGCTGATCCCAAGAAGTTTCTCCCGCCGGACATGCGGCGCCAATCGGGCCATCGGGACCAAGGCCGCCTCTGCTGCACCCAACGCCGCAAGCAACGCGGTAGCGTCGGCGGTCACGACCTCGGCGATGACAGCGCCACTCCACTTGTCACGAACCTCTACCCGAGGTCCCGCCTCCCACCGCTGACCTGCGAGCCACGCTGGTGTGATGATCACGCGCCCCTCCGCACCGGCAAGACCGCTATCCCTCAACATCCCCTCCAGGTGCGCCGACAGGCCAAATGGGGGTGGGCGATGGACAAAGGGGCCGTATGGTTGGGGCTCGGCGTGTGGGGACTCACGTTGGCCTCCGGTGCCATCCTTGGATTCGGTGCCGGACTCAACAACGCGTCATCCACGCGAACGCAATGGACAACCACCTTGGGTTGGCGGATCACGGATGAAGTTCTGTTTGGCGACCCGCCGCCGGACCGTGAGCGGCGCCTCTTGGCTTGGCTTCAGGCCGTCGGACCGGAATCGACCATTCAACATTGGGCAAACGGCGAGCTGTCGAATCTGAGTGATCCCCCGCCGCCGGCTCGCGAGAAAGAAAGCCAGGCTGACGTGGCCGCAGTCGACGTGACCGAGCTTGGCCCCGTGGAATTTGATCGCAACCCCACCGTCGACGAAGCAGCCTGCGACCTTCCGATTGCCGCCGTGGCTTCGACGTCTCCTCAATTACCGCCGCCGCTGGCAATTGCTGCGGTCATCCATCCGCCCGCCGTGGCAATTGTCCCTGCGAAGGTCGTGATCCCACCGGTCGTCGTACCCATCGTCGCCTTGCCGGAAGTCCCGCCCGAAATCAAGCCCATTCAGGGGCGCCTCGTCGTCGGGGAGGTCGACGTGTTTGCCGTCACGGCGCCTTCGGACGCCCGTCGGGAGGTTCTCCGCCGAATTGATGGTTGGAAAAAATGTTACGAAGTCGCCCTAGCTCAGCAGCCCACGCTTACGGGGCTGATCGAGCTCAGCTGGCGTGTCGCAGACGGTCTGGTATCCGACGTAACGACGACTTTGGACACCGTCGGAAACGCTGACGTGGCGACCTGCGCGAGGGAAAACCTCCTAAGCTGGAGTTTTCCGGCAGACGTGGCAGGGCCGATGAGCGTACCCGTGCACCTACGCCCGGCGCCCATCGGAGGTTAGCCGCGCCCGATGCCACCAACAGTGATCGCATGGGCGGATGGCGGGTGCCGCGGCAATCCAGGCGGCCCAGGCGGGTGGGGCGCCGTGCTGGTTCACGTCGCCACCGGCGCGACGTTGGAGTGCCGCGGCGGCGAATTGGACACGACCAACAACCGCATGGAACTGGCCGGAGCGCTGGCCGCACTGACGAATCTGACTTCCGCGCCAGTGGACGTCGAGGTTCGCAGCGACAGTCGGTACGTGGTGCAAATGGTTGAGGCGTGGATTCCCGGGTGGCGCGCCCGCGGCTGGCGCAAAAAAGACGGCAAGCCGGTGCTGAACATCGAACTCGTCATGGCGCTCGACACCGCCGCCAGGAACCACAAGACGCGTTTTCGATGGGTGAAAGGTCACGCGAACGAACCGGGCAACGTGCGGGCAGACGCCCTGGCCAACGATGCAATGGACGACCTCATGGCGGGACGGGACCCGGCAAATAGTCGAAGGCTCGACCGGCCTGGGTTTTCGTTCAACTTGGATTAGTCTAGGCCTTGAACAAGCTGTCAGCTGTCAGCCGTTAGCGGTTAGCGGTTAGCTCGAACGAACCGTCCCAATGGACTGCGCGACTGGACGTGGTGTGCGCTTTCAGGTGAAGCGCTCGACTACGCTGCCGCGGCGAATTGTCTAGTTGTCAGGCTAATAGCTAACGGCTAATCGCTAACGGCTGCGCTTGATTAAGGTCTAGGACGGTTTCTCAATCCGGGACGACGTCTGTCGGTCCCGTTGGACAAAGGGCCCATTCCCCGGAGTTCGACGACAGCGGCCCCGCGATTGACTCGAACCCCGTCCCGACCGACCGATCGCCATTGTAATGCCACACCGCGTCGTCCACGCCCACCGTGCCGCCGGCGTTGGCCACAGTCCACACGCCGTCTATATCCGGGGCTAGGGACACTTCGACCCCTTCAACGACGATGTACACGCCTTCCCACGGCGCCGGATCCACATCGAGTTCTTCTAGCGTCACAATCTGGGGAACCGCAATTTCCTCCCATCCCGTGACCGTCACTTCGCCGAACGCCGAATTCGGGACATCCACTTCTGTTTGCCCCTCCCATTCCGAAACCACACCTGAAACTTCGAGAAGGTCTCCAGGCTCAAGGATTCCCCACGTCAATTCGAAGTCGGCACCCAACCACAAAAACACGCCCACATAGGGGCCCGCTCCGCGCTCTTGGATGAACGCGCCATCGTCGGTGACCCCGATCACCATCACCTTCGACAGTTGGACCTCGCTTCCAATGGGAATAAACTCGTGCTGGATATCAGAAATCGTTTCCAGACCATCGGTCACGGGATTGACGACGCCGGGAGAGGCCGTGACGGCGCCAGGGTCAATCGCCCATTCGTCGCTTAACCACAGGGTTTGACCACAATCGACCGAAGCCCGTCGCGCCGCAACGGAATCCGTGTAATCCCAGGCCAACCCACTACCGTCGATCCCCGCTTCCCCGTACATGTCCAGCGTCCCGAAATCGTCGACCAATGCGTAGGCGTCATCCCCGTTTCCCGTGACGACCGAACTCGACGCGTCCGGCGGGGCGCCGGTGAGGAATGAATATTCGGCGACACCATCCAGCGACGTGACTACCCAGGGGACACCCGGGTCCAGCAGCACATCCGGAAGCACGACCTCCTCCGCGACCGGACTGCCGTTGGTCCATTTGAGCAACCTGACGCCGCCCAACGGCGCACTCACGGCGCCCACGTTGAGCAACTCCACGTATTTCAGCGCACCGAGAACAGCGTGGTCCACGACCTCAGAAATCAGGATCTGCGACCCAAGACATGGGTCATCCACCACGATTGGCCCCGTGTCTACCGGTTCGTCCGTGTCCACGCCCGGGTCGGTGTCCGTGTCCGTGTCACCCGTTACGGTGGTGTCTCCCGTCGAGTCAGTCGCCCCCGTGTGAGCGTACGTGTCGGTTTCACCAGTGTCGGCAGGCGCCGCTTCTTCGCCCGGCCAGCGAGTGTCGTGGGTCACGTCGATCATGCCCACGAGCGAAACGCACATCTCATCCAAAATGGATGGCCCAAACACCACGTCGAACGGCGCGGTCAGACCCTCGTTCGCGAGCAACTCCACGACCCCTTCGTTCGTGAGGCTGTTGTCGAAGGTGCATTCGACCCACAGCGTGTCCCCTCCCCGAACCAGCGGCGCCGCTACGCTGTCCACGTCGTACTGAAAGGTCTGCTGCCAGGCCGGGTCCCAATCGTCGGTGTCGAGCAGACATTCCGTCGCAGGTTCACCGGGCGCCGGATCGGCGTGGTCAATCCACAGGCGCGCTGAAACACCGACCGAATGCATGTGATTTGCCACGACATATACGGCACGTGTGCGATCGTCGGGAACTCGGTATTCAAACAACTCAATATGGTTGTTCTCACCTGCAGGAATGCGGAATTTCAAATCACCGGTGTCTCCCGGCGAGAGTCCACCGAAAATCGTCGGGCCGCTGTCATTGCCGACGCGCAAGAACTCGGGCTCGTGCAAAGGCGCCTGGTCAATCGTACGAAGCCGAACCCGGGTCGAGTCCGGATGCGCCCCGCCGTCCGCGTTGAAATAGTGAACCTGCACGACAACGACTGAGCCGGGTGGCGCCTCAATGGCGGTATCGGCCGGGAGTTCCATCGGCGCAGCACCCGGTAAGAACCCCCCAAGGTCGGTGCCATCGATGGCTCCGTAGCACGAGTACCACCCCTCGTCGTTCGCGAGATCCAAGGCAGCGCCCGTCGTGTCCAACCGCACCTGGGCGTGGTGTACCACCGCAGGATCCTGCGGAATCACCTCGCTGGCTTCAATCCAAGTCGACGTTTCCCCTGGCATCAAGAGCGGAAAACAAATGTGGCTGTCGCCGGGACTCGGTGTGTAGCTGACAGGTCGCACCAGTTCGACGGTCCAGTCCGTGAGCGTCCGGTCCGCAGGTGGCTCCGCAGCCACGGCGGCGGCCTCGTCACCCTCTGGCGCATTGGCATCGGCCCACGCGACGAGGGTCGCAATCGTTTCCTCAGAAAGGCTCGGGTCGTCTAGAAAGCCAAACCTCGGCGTGCAATCTGGCGACTTCGAGGAATGAAATGGCGGCATTGTTCGAGCCGCAACACGCGACGCTACAAGGGACGACAGCGGCCGGGCTCCCCCGAAACTATCGAGCGGAAGTCGTTCGGCGACCTGTCCATCGGAATGGCACCCAGAACAACTCGGCAACAGAATGGGACGCACGTCCTGCCACCACGTAACGGCCGACTGGGTCGAAGGTTCCGTCCCCGTGAGGTCCACGGGTGGCGGTCCACAGCCCAAAATCAACCGCCAAATCACGGCTTTTCAACCGTCACCCGACGCCGAACAGGGACGTCGTGAAAGACCTGCTCTGTGCCGTCTGACCACTGCACCGACAACGTCTCCACAAGGCTTGATGTGCCAACCCCGAAATGCGCCACTGGGGGACCCCCAGAAGCGAAGTTGAGACCTCCGGCAACCATCCACCGGCGCTGCGCCTCTCCGTCAGCAATCACCTGAATTGTCGCCCCGATGCCAAACGTGTTTTCGCTGCCGGTGTCTGCCAACTCGACGTCGATCCAGCCAGCGTCACCGCAGCGCGAAATATGAGCGGTATTCGCGCCGAGCAGGTCGCGCTTGACGATATCGAGCCAACCATCGCCATTGAAATCAGCGACCGCAAAGCCCCGAGAAACGCCGTCCTGCGCATAGTCGAGCGCGATCGCCTCGTCAGTAAATTGTTGCTGCCCATCATTCACGAAGATCGCATCGGGCTGATGCAATGCATTCTTCCACACCGGGTTTTCGTTGTTGACGCTCCCGAACGCAACCGGCGCGTCGTCGTCGCCGTCGTTGTCCACGTCGATCAACTCCGTGCCCCACGCAACCTTCTGATCAAAAAGGCCATTGGGCTCAATGTTGGAATCCAGAATCTGAAGCCAGTAATCGTCCGACGACTGAAACAACCTCATTTTGTTCCATTCGCTGATCAAAATGTCCGGAATGTCGTCGTCGTTCAAATCCGCAATGCCAAGGCCCATTCCTGTGACGTCCAATCCCTGCAATCCGTTGGATGAAAGCGGATCGTACGCCAATGTCCCGTTGACGTTCGTAATAAACGCGTTGGGAAAGGCGATTCCAAAATCACATACCGTGTACAGGTCGGGCCAGCCGTCCCCGGTAAAATCAAAAAAGCCACCGGCGTAGTCGTAACAATCGTGAACCTGTACCGGGAGTCGATCCGACTCGTTGCTGAATGTACCATCGCCGTTGTTCAACAAAAGTAGATTTGGGTCTGCCGGCAAGAAGTCGGCAGTGGGCGTGCCCGTTTCGTCCACGATTCCGTAGTTGCCAACGTACAGATCGAGGTCCCCGTCGTGGTCCATGTCCGCCCAGGAGGACACCATCGACTTGTAGCCCGTGCGGGCATTCACCGTACGCTGAGGGACAACGGAACTATCGAAGGTCACGTCCACATCGGGTAGCGCCTCAACGCTGACGTCCACCCAGGCACACGAATCGTTGCGGAGTAAGACGTTGGGCTCGTCGTAGCGCGTGTAGAACAGGTCGAGGTCACCGTCGCCGTCGTAGTCGGCCACCGACCCGCCGGTGCCCCAAGTCAGGTCCAGCGGTGCAAAAAAAGCCTCATCCTGCTCAAAGCCGCCGACGCCATCGTTAATTAGGACTGAAGCGCCAAATTCACTTGGCATCACGACGTCTACATGCACGTCACAATTCAGGTCTACGGCGATTGCGCCGCCGCCCCAAATCCACAAATCCGAGGCCATCGGCACCTCGTAAGTGTCGATGTCCCAAGCCGCGCCGAAACGAAGGCCCGGTTCGAAACAAATGCGCTCTTCTCCGAGCGTCAGAAGGCTCGGGTCCGTGTCGGCGTCACTGTCGGCATCCGTGTCGGCGTCCGCGTCCGGTTCCGTGTCCGTGTCCCCATCCACGGCGGGTTCCGGCCCACACGCCATCAGGGCAGCTACGAACATCGATCTGCACACCACGTGTCCCCTCCGCTCCCAGGCTAGCCTGTGTTTGGGCCTATTGCCCGCCGCGAACGCACTCGGAGGTCAGCATGGGAATGGTGCTCGGGTCTGTCATGAGCGTCGCGCTCGCAAGCCAAAGCGAGGTACCTCTGCCACTCGACGCGCCCTTCGAGCGTTTGTCGGACCCCGGAAGTGACGGCGTGACCTTGGTGCCACGGGTAGACGGCGGTGCCAGCTTGGGCATCCACCCGCTGGCTTCGTCACCCCAACTGTGGGAAGGCACCGGCGGCGCAGATGTGACCCTCGTCGGTATCGACGACACCGCAGCTGTTGGGGGCCATCTGTGGGTTCAAACCTCCGCGGACGGCGAAAACGACATCCACTTCCGACTGACTCGTTTGTACTACGACGCAGGACTGGCCTTCGACCGCCGAATCGGCAATCACCAAGCGGTCCGCCTTGGTTATCGCCACCGTTGCAGTCATGGCGTGGACGACGTGCCCGGAAGAATTCTCATCCGGTCGGGACCCACGCTGTCTTGGGAGGCCGCGTGGGGCGAAACCACCGTGATCCGCACCACGGCGGGGGTGGAGGCTACGCTCATCGGGCAAAACCTGGATTTCGAGTTTCAACCCAGAGCCCTGCTGAACGCCGGCGCAGGTGTTTCCAGGCCCTGGGGTGAGGGACCCGTCCTCATTGGCGCGGCGGCTGTCGGTCTCTTCGCAGTGGGCACCGGCACCGAGGAGGTGTGGGCCCTGGGCGCGCCTTTCGGCGAGGTCCGAATGGTGCCGCTCCCATCGGCCGCTGTGGGACTTGGGACCCAGGGCGACGACGCAGCGCGCCTGTTGTTGCACGTGGAGCGCATCCCCGACACAGGCCTCGGGCCCGCGGCCCAACCCGTCACGCTTTGGTCCATCCGCGTCGAGTTCGGGGAAGGTTAGGGCATCGGCATGTGGCTGGTAGTTTCGGCTGGATGTGAACAATCAGGCCTCGATTTCGGGGACCCGATTCTTACGCAGGCGCCCGAAACGGCCCCGCCGACCGCGCCATCAAGCACGCCGAACGAACCGGAAGGGGACGCCGACACCGATTCTGACGCAGACGCAGACGCAGACGCAGATGCAGATGCAGATGCAGATGCAGATGCCGACATGGACGCCGACGCAGACGCAGACGCAGATTCCGACGGAGACACCGACCTGGACACGGGTTTCCCCGTCGGGCCGCCCGTCGCCGGTACCTACGCCGGCGAGATCGTCATCGATTACGAGATGACTGTTCCATTTTTCGGGGGCAGCTCGGTCTGCACGGGTCCCATCGTCGTCGAATACGATCCGTCCGCGTTGGACCCGCTCCTAGGCTCGATGAGCTGCGAATGGCCCCTCTTCGACCTGTGGGCCGCGGTGTGGCTCAGCAGCGCAATGGGAACCCTGCGGGGCGATGGAACTTTTCCCGTCGTCAATGGCGACTTTTCGGGCTCCGACGGAACTGGAACGTTTGAGTGGAGCGACCCATGGACCGGTGCAATGGCGGGCACACGTTTCATTGGCGCGTTCAGCGGCGGTTCGTTTCTCGTCGATGCCTACAGCGCGAGCTGGGATATCGAGTGGGTTCCGTGAACCCCAGCCACGCAATTAAGGCTGGCAACTGACCTGCACATGCAGGTGATCCGCGTGACGACCCGCGGCACGCAGTACGCCTGGAATATTTCCGCTCCCAAAAAGCCACCGCAGGTCGCCTGCCGCAAGAAGGTCGTTGTGCACGACGTAGTCCTTGACCGCACGAATGAGGCGTTGATCGAGCAACAACAGGGACACCCGGCCGGTTTCGATCAACCCCTCGATGAAAAGCCAGGTTAATTCCAGGTCGAGGGTGGAGGGGGTCATGGCGCGAAAACTGTCCCCCTGACGCCCGCCCAATTGCCACAACGCGACGTCAGCGTCTCGCCCGACCTGGTGAAGGACATGCGGAGGGAGAGCGCCGCCCCGCGCCGCAGACAAGTCCCCGATGTGCACGGGGTCCGCTTCGGGAACCTGCGTTTGTACATGCCGGGCCGCATGCGCGAGTGCGTCCGCCAGCCAAGTGGTACCCCAAGCGCGATCCGGGCGAAGCAGCTCAAAGGCGTCGTCGTAGGCGGGTAGCTGGACGAATGCTGCGGCGTCGAGCGCCCGACACGAAGGTGCCTCCCCCCGCGGAAGCGCTACCGAAGGCGGCAAATCCGCGAGGTCATCTGGCCAGGGCCCCGGTTCGGCGCCCGCCGCAGCGAAAAGAAGCGTCCACATCAGCGAGACACCTAACGGATCTGGAGGCCGATCGGCAAGCCCATCCGAGATACCCGTCCAACGACCCCGCAGGGGACAGGCTCGGAGAGAGATCGCCCATGGCGGACGGCGCAACGATCCATGACGACTTCGTGACACGAGAGGAGCGTGTTGTGGTCAAGGCGTGGCTCAGCTCCACCCACCCGGTGTGGGAAAAACGATGGCTCGCAACGTCGGGCGACCCAATTCTACATCAATTGCCACGTCCAATCTTGTGGCTAGGAAGCTGGCAATTCGCCGCACTTTTCGACAATCGGCCGTCCCGAGCCGCTGTGGCAACCGCGATTCGCGCCGAGCCCTTCCCCCCCGTGCTGGCGGGGTGGGTGGCGCGAATCGAATCGCGTGTCCGAGCTCGCACGGTTCTCGCAGACCTACCCACCGGCTGGGCGCTCACCGCGTGCCTCGTTCATTTGTGCGGCGATCGGGTCGAGCCGGATGGCCGCCGCGAAGATCGGGCCCCCGTTCAGGCACACCGAGCCCGCGAGCAAGGCCCCGTCGCTTCTGTCAGCCTCGGCGAGCGGGCACTTCTAGAGTTCATTGACAAGGGGGGCCGTGTCACCCAACAGTCGTGGCTGAACGACGGGGACCTTGCCGTGTTCGACGGACCCCGTCACAACGAAGATGCCAGGCACCGAATTGCCAATGTCGAACGGCGCAGCGGCCATCGTTTCCCGGTGGGGATGGACGACTTCGACACACGAAGGGTGGAGTTCACCTTTCGGTTCGTACCGGCTGCGCACGTCACGCCGTGGTGGACCCTACCGGAGGCCGATCGGGAGCTCATCATCCCGTACATCGACGCATTGGCAGAAGGGAACGCTTGGTGGCGCCAAGAACGCGACGCGGGCAACCGCTGACGGCGGCCCGCGTCGCAAAGGCACAGGTTAGCTGCAGACGCCGCCGCCGTCCGGGCCCGCGTGCGGGCAGTGGGTGGCTGCGTCGGCCGCTGCTGCGCCGAGGTGGTAGTTGCGACACTCCCAGCTGTCTCCGCCGGTCTCGTCGACACAACCCACGGGCCACGTGGCGCACTCGGTCGCGCAGTCGGCTTCGACCGGGTACTCGGTCGGGCAGGTGGCAACGGCGGTCGCGCAGAACGCGGCGCAGTCTGCAACGGCGTCCACGCAGGTGGTTCCGCCGGTGCCGGCAGTGCCTGTGGTGTCCGTGTCCGAGTCCGTCGATGCGTCATCGCCGCAAGCAACGGCAGTGACGAGGGCGAGGGTCGCCAGAAATCTGTTCAGCGTCATGAATCCTCCATGCTCCGCGGGCTGCGGGCGGCTGGTTTACAACACGTTTTACGCCGCTTGTCAATCGTCGACTGAATGAGCTATGTCCGCATACGTCTTGGGTTGTGGAGGACAAAAAAAATGCGTCATTTCGTAGTATCGGCAGTCGTTGCCTGTTGGGCCAATTCGGCTCGCGCGGAGGACGTGCCCGTTCAACCCGTCGAGGGACCGGTCGTTGCGGCCCCCGAGGAAGGCGGCGGGCTCACTGCCGACCAGCGCGCGGAACGGCAACAGGCGCTCAAGGCCAGCGTGAAGTTGGAGCTGGCGGCGTTTCAGCAGATGTTGCAGCAGACGTCCGCCTTGGTCGCTTCCGAAGGTGCGTCGATGCCGCCAGAAGTCAAAAGCGCCCACGATGCGGGCTCAGCCAAGGCCAAGGAGGCCCAAGAGCAGGTAGCCGCCGGTCAGTACGCCGGTGCTTGGCGCTCGCTACATGAAGCGTGGGCCGCGAACGCGCCGGCCCTTCGTTTCGTGTTCAGCAAAGTGGACATGAAACAGCTCGAACCGCTTGTCACCACGTTTATCGATGCCCTGTCCGCAAGAAACACGGACCTCGCAACCCTGGTAGGCACCGGTCCCGCAGAAGCCAAAACCCACTACGACGCCGGCGCCGCCTTGCTCGACCAGGCAAAAGCGAGCCAAGCTGCTGGCGACTCAAAAGGCGCATTCGCCAAAGCGCGTGAGGCGATGACCGAATTCGATCTGAGCGTCCGCGCCCTGTTCAAAGGTGCGAGAGAGGACCAGAAACGCCGCAAGAACTGAGCGCCGCTCTACATGGGGCCGTCGGCTTCACCGTAGTCATTGCGCCCCCAGCAACTCACCCGTTCTGGGGGCGTCGTGATCGCACACGTGTGAAACCAGCCTGAGCTCACTTGTTGGTAGAAGCCGGGCAGTGGCGCTGCCTGGCCAAAGTCGCCGGTGCCCCAACACTGGGCCTGCAAGTCCCTGCGAAGGGCACAGTTGTGCGTGTTGCCAGAACTGAGGTGGTGGAAGAAGTCGAACAGAGGCTCCTGTGTCTGGTTGGCCGAGTCGTTGCCCCAACACCGCGGCTTGCCGTCTTCGCCCAAACCGCAGCTGTGGTACACGCCAGAACTCGCTTGGACATAGGTCGTCTGCTCGTCAGGGGACGCCTGACCAAAGGTATTGAGGCCCCAACAAACCATGGACGCGTTCGCCGCACTGACGCCACAGGCGTGTCCAAAACCACAATCCAGGCTCAACAACGCTCCTGGCGGCGGCAAGGTCCTATTATCGGTCTCGGCACCCCAACAATGCGCCAAGCCAGCGGGATCGAGGGCACAACAGAAGTTGCTCCCACAATCGAGCTGCGTGAACGTGCCCACCGGCGCTGACGTCTGCCCGAACTCGTCGCTCCCCCAACAGGTGATGCTTCCGTCGTCGGCCATCGCGCATGAGGAGTCGATGCCTACGGCCACCGAGGTAAACACACCGCTCGTCGGTGCGTCGGTGACTTTGCCGTCGGTATCGTCACCCCAACAGGCCACCTCACCGGCCTCAGACACCCAGCAGGAATGCGTCTCACCAGCGCTGATTCGCTGAACATACACGCCAGGCCATTCCCAAGGGGCAGGCGGCGGAGGCACGTAGGGATCGGTCGGCCCGGTGTCGGTCGGTTCATCGGTCGTCGTTGGCGGTTCGGTGGGTACGGTGTCCGTCTCGATCGGTGCCCCGGAACAACCCACAACCGCGAACCAGCACGTCCTGAACATCATGACCTCGCGGCCGCCCCTAACTTCAGCCGCGTCCCCTCGAGCGACCTCAATCCGGCCAACGGTAGCTGGGGCGAGCCAACGGGCGCAACGCGACAAGATCATTCACCCAGCACAACGGGTGCGACAGCGCGTCCAGCCCACAGGCGTGGTCGCCACCCAACGCGAGGGCCACCAGTCCCTGAGGCGCATCACCCGCTGGCGTGTTGAAGGCCCAACAACGCGTTTCTGGCCCGCGCCGGGCGCAGAATCGTTCGGCCCCCACGTAGGTCGCGCCCGCGGAGAGCTCCTCCCATCCCTCGTCGGACGGAGCGGACCCGTTCCCCGGATGTTCTGGTTTGCCCCAGCACACCACGACGCCCTTGGGATCGAGCCCACAGGCGGCCGCGCGACCGAGCGCTAAGCCCTGCAGCGGAACCGCTGGTGCCTCCAACTGGCCGTGGCGCCCCAGTCCCCAACAAACCGGAAGGCTCTTCTCGTCTAAGCCACAAGTGAAATCGAGCCCTGCTTCCAAACCGTGCAACGCAAACATCGGAGCCAGCGTCTGGCCATAACGGTTGTCGCCAATGCACTGGACGTGGCCATCGAGGTCGCCCAGGCAGGTGTGCCGGCCTCCCGCCGCGATCTCGACGACGCCAGCTGGCCCAAAACCGAGGTCCGTCACGTCTCCTGCGCTGGCCCGTGTGCCCGCCACAAGGCCCAACGGACCGAGCCGACGCTCCCCCTCCTCATAGCCCCAGCACAACACGCCTCCGTCGGAACGACGACCGCACGCATGATGGAGACCCACACTCATCCCATCCAGGCTTCCTTCTGGGGGATCTGGGTCGAGCATGTGGTTGCGCCAGCCCCAACACCACACCGCTCCAGAGCCGTCAAGGCCGCACAATCGGCCCTCGCCTGCATCCAGGTGGGAAAGCGCAGGCAATGAAGGCTCTGGGGGTGGCACGAAGTCACAGCCCGCGAGCCATTGAACAACTGCAAGACCCGCGCGGTTCAGAACGCCAACCCAGCGCGCGTAAACGCGAAGGATCCACCGGCCGCCGGGTCGCCGAATCGCGTGTACGGCTCGCCCGACTGCACGAGAGCACCCACCGCCACGTCGAAGCCTCCCCCCACGTTGTACGAGAGCTCCGGGTAGAAGATCATCGACCGCCCTTCGGGTGTCAGCGCTCCGAATCGAACCTCAGAACGTTCCGCAGTTCCGGGGTCCGGTGTGTCGATTCGAATGCCCGTCAGGTCGACAATCGTGAACAAACGCAATAAACCCCGTTGGGACCGAAAGTTGATGTCCATGCCCAACACGAGCAGGTCGGACTGACGGGCACGTTTCACTTCCTGCGCACACGCTGTGCCGTCTTGCGCCAGCGCACAGATGGCAGGCACGCTGCCCTCCACCATGGACGCATCGCGTAAGGCCTCACCCTCCTGCAGGAGGTTGTCGCCCGCACCGAGCTCGTCGAACATGCCATGCACCCACTGAGCATTCGCATACACATGTCCGCCAAAGGTATAGTCAACTCCAATCACCCATTTCGGGTAAGGCGTCGCTTCCAACACAAGCGGCGCCTTTCCCGAGGGGTAGGCATACTCCCCGGCTGGCGTCATAATCCCGAGCAAAGAAATGTCGTCGTTCGTGATGGTGGACAACACTTCGACCGGCGCGACGACCGCGACTTCCGTTCGCCAGCCTAATGCCGGCAACTTCGCCGGTAGGGGAATCTCGCCTGCCGCATTGACGCCGGCCACGCGGATTCTCGGGTAGCGGAGCGTGACGTCGTTCATCAGCAATCCGTCGACACACGCTACCGGATGGTCCGGGTCGCAAATCTCCCCCACGGACTGGGTCGTATGGGTGGCGGTCGCTACGGGCGTGTCGGCAAAGCCCTGGTAGTAGGACATTCCGATGTCCTGGGAGCCCAAGGTGCTTCCCACGCGCAGCATCCACTGCATGTTGGACAGGCTCGGGGCCGGCGGCTCCGCATGCGCACTGCCCACCACCGTGGGATACCCAAAGCCTTCGGCCGAGCCCTTCTCGGAGAGCAGTCGCCAACGAAGGTCCGGGTCAAGGAATGGGAGGCGATCGACGTCGCTGAGCCCTAAAGAAGCTGACGTCGGCACCAGCGCAGGCTTGAACACCGGCACAAGTACACCGGTCAATGTCGACAATCCCCGAGTCACGTCGGCACGAACCATGAGGTTTGCGGCTTGCTCGCCAAATCGGAGGGGATCCTCCACGTCATTGGAATTCACGGTATTTGTCGGATTGAACTGATCACCGACGCCAAACTGAACGAGTTGTTGGCCTACACGGAGGTCCATGCCTTTCCACAACAGGTCCCTCGCATCGACGTACAGCGAGTCGACCTCGATGCGGACCGGATCGACTACCCCAGGGTCGGACAAATCGAGCAGGCTGTCCATCGGGGCGGACACACCGAGCAGAATTCCCTCTACATCGCCCACGGCCCGGAATCGGCCCTGCTTGGCGTACCCATTGAGCCTCAGCGTCGTCCGGCTCCATTGGATCTGAGGGGACTGAACGAGTTCAGGCACGTAAAACTCGGCTTCAGGCGCGGCATCGGTGCGCAAACGAAGGTCGGTCGTGATCGAGCCGCCCACGGCCACGTCTTGGGCGACCGCAACGTTCATGAAAATACGAAGCAACACGTCAGATGCCCATCTGGAGCGTTCGGACGGTAAACACATCCTCGCCGATACCCGTGTCCGCTTCCCATGCGGTTCTTCGCAATTCTGTCCACGCGCCGGGCCGGGTCAGGTCATCGATCCGCATCACCCCAGGGAGGCAGATGGCACCGCGACACTCGTACCCTGAGCGGGTCTCGGTCTTGATGTGGGACCCCGTCGCGTTGAAATACTTGATCTGCGTCGGAAGGTGATCGGCAGCGCCAACCGTGAGCTGAACGCGCGGGTACGGGACCAGGGCGCCCGGTTTGGGCGTGAGCTCCAGCGTGACCGAAGCCGGGGTCTCGGCTGAGACCGTCGCAGCGTACACGTCGCCAAACCGCGACGCGTTCATGTCGTCTTGGCTGTAGCTTGTGCCCATAAAGGACTGCTGCGTCACGTGGCTCGCAATGCGCCGTACCTTGGCGTAGGCGGGCAGCCAGATCCACATCTGGTCCCGAGCCAGGACCAACACGCGTGTCCCTCGCTGATCGGCCGGTTGTTCGAAGAACGTCAGGCTCTTTCCGTCCTTGACCATCACCGTGAAAGCCAGCGCCCGCGTGTTCTTGGCCCCAGGCTCCTGATCCACCACGCTCCAATGAATGGTGAGGTCCTTGGCGCGATTCATTGCCTCGTCCGCCAACGCAAGAACAGCGTTGCCATCGGCGGCCCAGGCGGCGGCAAACCACGCAATCAGCAACGTCATGTCGACTCCGATTTTGGTGAGCTACCCGTCCACAGGCCCGACAGCCATGGGATGACGCTGAAGGTGGCGAGAGCGGACGTCAGAATGGCGATCGCGGTCAGACTGCCCACGTTTCTCAACGGGACCGCATCTCCCAACGTGAGAACAAGAAAGCCCCCTGATACCATCCATGCATTTACCCAAATTCCGGGCGCCCGCTCTCGGATTCCGCGAGCGATGTCCGAACCAGGGTCGCCGCGCATGGCCCACAAAACGTGCATGGAAAAATCGACGCCGGCACCCACCGCAATCGAACCAAGCATGGAAGTACCGACGTCCAGGCGCACGCCCAGGGCACCCATCAACCCAAAGGTACATGCGACGCAGAACAGCGTTGGAACGGTCGCCAGCACGGTCTCGCGCACGGTCCGAAACAGCAACAGGTTGAGTATTGCACAGACCCAAAGCGACCCCTGCAGACTCGCTCCAAGGTTGTGCAACACGGCGCGGGACAGGGCCGTGTACACCGCTGGTGTGCCGGTCACGCGGGTTTGCACGGCGACGTCGCCTCCCGGATCCGGCACAAGGTACCCGGCGTGCTCGTCCCGCAGCGCGCCCGCCACCGCCGCCCTGTCGCCAGTTCCGAGACGCGCGACCAACGCGTCCGCCCAAGCGCGGGCGTTGGCGTGCGCTACGATGTCTTCAAACACGGTGTCGATCGCGACGACGACGTCGTCCGGCGACGCCGACGCCACGACGGAAACGAGTGTCGCTGCGTTTCGTTGCTCTACGGGTGCGCCGACCCAAACGACGGCGACCGCCTGCGCAACCTCCGGCACCAGCGGCACGAAACACTCTTCACTGCCGAGAAACTTGGCCAAAGCCGCTACGACAGTTCCGGAATCCGCGCCCACGCGAGTCTCGTCAAAGGCTTGGCCGACCGCGTCCGTCGGCTTCCCCACGAGGTGGGCAATTCGCCCGATCATGGCGGTCCTGGCCACGACGGGATCCACCCGCGCGGAAAACGTCCCGGCGGCTTCTCCTGCCAGCGCCCGCGCCGCGGAGACAACGGCCTCAAGGGTGGCCGGGTCGTCAGAGCTGATTCTCGCATGCAGCAGCGTGGCATCCTGGGCGCGCGTCACGAGCGCGTCCACCGCCCGGCGGCCGGCCAGGAATCCGTACAAGGCCTCCATCTGAGCCTGCGTGTCTGGGATCCTGCGCGCGTCCGTGAAGGCCTCGTTGGCCCTTGCCACCACATCGGTGACGCTGTCTACGCGCGACACACCCGCCACATCCGAAAGCCGATCGGCAAGCCCGGCGACATGCCGCAACACCGCGGGATCCTTGAGGTTTCCCGAGACCTCGATTTGAGCAACTTGCGTGCCCCCAAACTGCCGATCGAGAAAGTCAGAAGCAAGGGACGGAGGGCTTCCTGCAGGCAAGAAGCTACGGAGATCCACCCTTGCGTCCACCGTTCGTGCGCTGACAACGGCCAGCACGACGAGACCGGTCCATGACAACCCGACCGCAAGGGGATGGTCCCGCCCAAGGCGCGCGAATCGGCTGGTAAAGGAGGTAGGTCGTCCTGACGACGGCGCCGTGCCACGCATTTGCAGCAACCCGATCAGCGCCGGAACTAGCGTGAGCGACAAAACCAGCGTCGTGAGAATCCCGATCGACGTGAACGCCCCAAACATGCGCATGGGCCGAATGTTCATGGCGATACAGGAACCTAAGCCAGCGGCCGTAGACAGCCCGCTGAAAAGCACGGTCGGCGCAACGTCTTTGTAGGCCCGACGCAAGGCGGCATGCGGCGCGAGTCCATCCGCCAACACCGTGTAGTACCGGGCCAGAATGTGCACCGAGAACGCCGTACCCAACGCGAAGAGGATGACCGGCATGGCGGCAAGGACCAGCGTGAATGGCTCTCCGGAGGCGCCCATCGCCGCCCGAGTCGCCAACACACCGAGCGACGTCGTCGCCAACGGCAACACGACGCCCCACACATTGCGGAAGGAGAGCACCGCGATGCCTACGATCAACAGAAGCGCCCACGGCGTCAACCGGCTCAGGTCGCGTTCGGTGCTTTCGTAAATCCACGCCGATATCGCTGGCGCACCGCCTGACTTTGCCGTGTCGCCAAACACCGCCTGGGCCCGCCGATCAATTTCGGTGGCGCCCGCACGCGTATCGGCACCAATACCATGGAAGGCGTAGATGACGGCGCCGCGACCGTCGCGTGACACGAGGTTTCCGAGAATCCACGGAGAGGCTTCAACCCGATTGCGAAGCGCCCTAGACGCCTCCGCATCCAAGGGAATCGTGTCCACCAATAGCGCAGCGACGATTCCACCCGTCGGGGCCGTTCGGAAGTCGTCCACCGACGTCAACGACAGCGCGAAGTCGACGCCTTCGACGTCCTCAATCGCTGTGGTCGTGTTCCTCAATCGCTGCAAAAACGCGCCATCATAAGCGTCGGGCGTGTCGATCCCGACGATGGTGACATCCAGACCTCCGAAACGAAGCGATACCTCCCGGAATGCGGTCACATCGGGGTCTTTCGCCGGGAGGAACGCGAGCAAGTCATCGTCGCGTGTCACCTGAAGTGCAAGCGGAACACCGGCCGCGGCCAAGAGGGTCACGATGACAAGAAGCAGCCACGCAACACGGCGGTTGAGAAGCAGGTCCAACAAATTGTCCGCCATGACACCTTCGAAGGCCGGTGCGCTATCACTTGGCGCCCGGACAGCGTAGACTGCGCGGGGTAGGAGCGGGCATGGGTCGAGGTCCATTCGACGAGCCCCCGCTTCGGACACCGCCGCCGGTGCGCCGAATCGTTGGCCCACGCTCGGTTCCCGTGCGGCTCGACGCCGTTCGCCACGATCTGGACGACGGATTCGACCTGTTGGGTGAGTTGGACCCTGATGAAGAAAAAATCGACGTCGAAAGCGCCGACGGCGCTGAGCTGGACGTCATGGTGGCGGAGGTCGCGAGCAGCCGAACTCCGACCCGCACGCCGCTTCCGGAACCCGAGGTGATGCCAGACAACATCGGGGAGGGCCTGTTGCCGCATGCCGCCCCGCAGCCGGGCCCCGTGTCCTTGGTCATCGGCCGCAGGCCGGTCGCGGCGCCCATCGCACCGCCCATCGTACCGGCGGGACCCTTGGTCACGTCCCGCGCGCTCTCCACCCGCATCCCCTCTCCGCCGCATCCCCCGCCAATGCCGGAGTTCGAGGAGCTCGACGACGAAGCGGACGAAGAGGGTTTCGACACCGAAGCGATGGGCACGACCGAGGGTCCGGCCGCGTTGAAAGGCACGTCGCCCATCGTCTGCCAGCTTGCCCTGTGCATCGCGGCGGAAGAAGTCGCTTGCGAAGCTGGGATGATCCTCATCGAATGTGGGGGACGACTGGTGGTCGTAGCCGCGACTGGGGCTGGCGCCAATCAGTCCGTGGGTCGGACTTTTCCATCGCGTGAGGGCATCCATGGCGACGTGTTCCACACCGGCTGCCTCGTCTCGGCCCCCGTCGCCAGCCAAGTCCCGTCCTACTCCGAGGCTTTCGACCGAGAAACGGGCTTTCACACCCGCTCCATCCTTTGCGTACCGATCCAATCGGGCGGGCGGGCACGTGGTGTCCTTCAGCTCCTGAACCGCACCGGCCCCCAGGGTTTCACCAACGACGATATCGACATGCTCGCTTCGGTCGCCGACGTGCTGGGCGCCGACCTGAAATGGGGGGTCGTCGAGGCAGAACTACTGCCGTTAGTGGAATCGTCTCGACACTGACCGCCGCGATGCGGTCACCGGCTCCGAGCCGCCAGTTCCACGCCGATTCGATACGCGAGCGCCATTCCCGTGAGCATCGGATTGACACCGGGACTGTCCGGGAACAAGCCGGTGTCCACCACATGAACATCCTGCCAACCGTAGGGCTGCCCCCACGAGTCCACCGCGCCCAAGCCCTGAGCGCCCATCGGCGTCGCACCAAATACGTGGTTGGAGGCCGTCGGTAGGTCCGTCGCCTGGACCCGAGCCGCCCGGATCAATTCCGGCGCCGTCGCAGCATCCATGACCGGTGGCAGTCCGCGCATGCCCGGGAGGACCTCTTTGGCCCCGGCCGCCCGAAACATCTCGGCAAGTAGCGCGTTGGTTTCCACCAAGCCTTTGAGGTCCCGGGGGCCGAGCGACCAGGTCAGGTCGAGCCTCGGACCCACTTGGCGAACAGCCCCTTGGCTGTCGTCCCCACTCGTCCACCCGTCCCACACAGCGATGGAAGGCCACTTCGCCATATAGGATTGGAACGCCACGGCCTCCGCTGGGAAACGAATGGAGAATACCGCGGGGTCGGCCCACAGCGCTTCCAGCTTGATCCCGCGCTCCAGGAACTCGGTTGAATGCGCGCCCTGCGTCGCGCCCCGCCACGGTTCAATCAGCCGGTCGAAGACGCCCACGACATAGGTGGACGGGTGGAACCGTAAGTTGTCCCCAACCCCAGGATGACGGATTCCGCTCGCCCTCAAGAGCACAGGCGTCGCAATCGTCCCTGCGGCAAGCACGGTCGTTCGAGCCGTGAAACGAAAGCGCCGCGAAGTGTCTCGACCAGCGCGATCGGTGAGCGTACCGGCGACACCCCGAATTCGGGTTCCTTGCGTCAGCAGCCGGTCGACCCGTGCCGACGCGTACAGGCGCCCCCCGAGGTCAAGCACTTCCGGAACGCCCCGACGATCCGTGGAGAGTTTGGCCTCAGCCCGGCAGCCGAGAATGCACTCGCCGGAGCCGACGCAGCCCTTCTCGTTGCGCAGAATTGGGCCCGCCGCCCAGCCCAGTGTTTGGGCCGCCTGCAAGAACAAACGATTCCTTGTGCCCTGAACGGCGTCGTCCACAGGTTTGACGCCCATGAACGCTTCCACGGCGTCAAAATGCGGCGCCAGTTCATCGACGCTGCATCCCTCGACCCCATAGGTGCCCGCCCAACGTGACAGCGCGGAGGGCAGCGCGCGCATGCAGATCGCCGAATTGAAAACGGAACCGCCGCCGACGCACCGCGCCTGCAATGTGGGCATCAGCACGTTCCCGCGGGCCACACGAACGCCGCCGCTCCAAAAGTGCTCGGCCAACGTTCGACCGATGTCCCGATGAAAGTCTGCAGGCGTCAATTGCCGCCCGGCCTCGACGAAAATCACCGACTTGCCGCGTTCGGCCAGCGCCAAAGCCGCCATCGCACCCGCCGGGCCCGTGCCAACCACGACAACGTCTGCATCGTCGCGAATATCCGCAGTGTAGTCCTCGGCGTCCCACAGGTTCTTGTCCCGCGCTCGGCTAGGCGGTTCCGGGACTTCCACATCGGTGCGCAAGAGCGGTGGGAGCGTCAGAGGGACTCCATGCCGATGGCGCGGCGAACCGACGGCTGTGAGGCCCAGGCAAACATCAGCACGGTCCTGAGACCCTCAAACAACATGCGTTGGGTGTAGGTGGAGGCAGCACCCCAACCCTGCAAGTAGGCCTGCTGGGCCTCTTCGGGCGCATCGATGAACGGCAGGCTCGAACGAGAGGCCGCAGAATAGCCGCGATCGACCAGCTGAAGTAGCCCGCGCAGCTGAAGGCGTTCCGCCCTCGGCAACCGACCGGCGTACTCGTTCAGATATTCGCCGACGTGCGCAGGGCCGTCGACAATGCCCATTGGCCCGTCCGGAGGAAACAACAATCGAGCAACGGTGACGGCAATGACGACTTCCCTCGCCGTGAGCCCGGGGGACACTGTCGCTGACATGGGAACGCCCAGGAGGACGCGGCCGCTAACCAAAGGCGCCCGCTTGCGCCGCTCGCACGGCTTGACGCGCGCGCCCGGAGACTGTACCCACCGTGCCCCACTGGCGCATTCGGAGGCTGACTCGCAGGCACCCTACCTTTACACGGACCGGGACACGGCCATCGGACGCTTGAAACGGTTGGGCCTCGACTACGACGAACGGCTCGACCTCGACGTGGACGTGCCACGCATCGGCAAGCTGGATCGGTACTTTGCGCTGTTGGGCAACGTGTTCGACGCGCGTCGCAAGGCGACCGACAGCGTGCTCGTGGAGCACCTAATCGGGTTGTTGGAGGATCCCGACAACGCGAAACTGCGGGACCGCCTTCGAACCGGCGACCTCGGCTTCACGCCGCTCAACAAACATGTCGTTCAGGCACTCGCTGCCCCGCTTGCTCAGGCCGGAGTTCATCTACCTTGGGCCTTCCGCCCCATGAACTTCGACCTCGGCGCCCGCCTGGCCACCCTGCACCGCAAGGCCCCCTTCCCCTTCAGCGTTTTCTACAACCAGAACGTGACGTTCTCCGACCTTCAAGAAGCCACACCCGGGAGAGTGTTCTCGCTGCCAGTCGCGTCGGATCCACGCGGAACGTGGGATCAGACCATCTACGACCACCTGTTGGACGAGGACGTGGGCATGCTGATCGAGGTCAACGTCATTCACGCCTGACCCCTAGAGCGGTGACCGAGCAGGTTGAAGCAAGGAGCGGAGTCGAGCACCGCAGGGAGCGGGCTGCATCGCCCGGACCCGGTCCGGAGGACCGAGGAGCGCAGGCCCGCGACACCGCATCAGCCTGCTCGGACGCCGCTCTAAGCCCCGGTGTCGGTCGTCACAGGCGGGGGTAGACCGCCCGAATCTCGGCAGGCCGAGCCACGAGAAAGTCTTTGAAGCACTGGTTCTGATCGTAGAAGTCCTGAACCGTATACGCCTTCTTCGTGTCTTCTTGCACGTACGGGTCTAGAAGTGCGACCACCTCATCGATCTGCGCCCCCCAATCCGCGGCCGAAGCATCGACAAGCACATTGATCTCTTCCAGACCCGCCAACACCTCGGCGATGCAGTCCTCGTCGTTGCGACAATCGGAAGCCACCATTCCGTAGCTGTATTCGCTGATGTCTGTCGCATACGTGTGGCAGCTCGGGGGGTCGCCGGGCGTGCGCGGACCGGCCCAGCCGAAGGACAGGTCGGTGGACCACGGCATCATGAAGAATTTGTCGAGATCAGGCTCGTGGTAGAGACGGAAGTTGTTGAGGTTCCACGAGTAGCTGTCCCAGTGTGCAACCCAGGCCTCCGCCGCCAAAGCACGCGTAAGCGCATGCCAGTCCATGGACTCTTTCATGGCTTCGTTCCACGCCGCGCCGCTGAGCAGCACATTGTCACACAACGCACCGAGGGCGTCGTGGTTTCCCTCGTCGTCGATGTCCACTTCGAAACAGTTGCAACAATCCATGTCGTGGCCGAACCCTTCGTACAGGTTGCCCTTGTCGTTGACGAACCACTCATCCATCATCTGTCCGTCGTAGTTCTCGATCAGGGAGTACAAACCGTACAGCTGTTCGTTGACCACCAACCGGGCATGGCTCGTACGGGGCGCGGCCAGGCCCATGTCGCGGTAGAGCCGATAGGCGTTGGCCTCCGCCGTAAACGAACCATCCCACGTGAGGTTGTGGAGGTTGAATCGTTTGAGTCCGTCCCACCGAACCGTCTCATCGAAAAAGTCCATCTTGATCTTGAACGAGGGCTTGTCCGTGATTCCTTGAAAGCTGGATTGGCCCGTCAACTTGATGCCGACCTCCGAAGTGACGCCGTCGGGCGTCGTGAGGTACGCCCCGACATACTCCCCACCGCCCCAAGACTGGTCGAGAAGAACATCCCAAGAGCCGTCCGGAATCTCCAGCACCAGTTCGTGAACCGTCTGGGTGAAGACGAAATCGCCATCGCCGCCGCCGCCGCCGCCGCCAGAAGACGTTCCGTCGATCGTCTCGGTATAGACGCCATCCGCGACTTCAGTGGTACCCGTGCCCGGTGTGGTTCCCCCACCGCCGGTGGTGCCTCCGCCCTGACCTCCCGCTCCGAGGGTCGGATCGGGGAAGCCGCCCGCAGGTTGGCCGATCTGCTGGGGGGCCGGCGCCGAGCATGCCGTGGTCAACGACAGGACAACGCATCGCAACACGACCACCTCTGCCCCATTGTATCGCAACGTCAGCCGTTTGCGTCAGGCGTAGGTCAGGGCGAGTAGGAGATCTCGCTCACACACAGGTCGTTGAAATCCGACCCGGCACGGACCGTCGTAAACGTCAGCCGGACCCACTCGGTCGCACGCGGCGTGAAACTCACTTTTTGGGGAAGCACAAAGTCTTTGAGCACGACATCCTGCTTGGACCCGTCGGAGAACGACAGCGATCCGGCAGTCGCCACGCTGCCCTTCTTGTGGATGACACCGCTGCTGCCCATCCCGTTGAGTAAGTTCAGCGTGCCAACGGTCTGTTTCTTATCAAATCGGACTTCCAGCCACTCGTTGGCGCCGTCCCCCGACTTGTTGCCCTCACACCAGAACGTGTCTTTGATCCCATCGCCGGCCGTGGGCGCGTCGTAAGCGGAACCATCGTCGCTCGTGAACGTCGAAGACGCCAAAATGGACGCTGCCTTGGCCCATTTGTCCGGCCCGTCGTCAAACACCTGGATTTCGCTAATCCCGGTGTCGTGAAACACCGTACCGTTGAAAATCTGTTTGATCTGCAATGCGACGCTAGACGTCTTCTTGCCTCCGGGAATGGTAAAAACCTGCGGCTGCATCGCGTCCGCAAGCGTCCACGTCGCGGTCGACCCGTCGCTGTACTTGACCTCTAGTTCCTTCGGCCGGTTCGCTTTCGTCCACGTGTCCCAGTCCACCCATTGGCCCGCGTAAACGACAATCCGCTGCACGTTTTTTTCGGACCCAAAGTTGACAGTGATGGACTCCCCCTGGCCGCTCCCCACCGCGCCTTCAAACCAGGTCGTCGACGACTTCGCGTCTTTCACGTTGGCCGGGGGGTACGAATCTTCTCCCACCGCGTAGGACGAGGAGGACTCGACCGTCGTAAAGTCGAGGCGCCCAGCAAGCGCGTCTCCCAACAGCAGCGTGAACAGGACCATGCGGGACCTCAGATGCCTGCCGCCGCTAACTCCGCAAGTCCCTGGTCTCTTCCCTCGTGAGCGTCAAAAGCTCACACGCCGCATGACGAATCGAGGAAGCGCGCGGATCAGGGCCATGACCCACTTCCACGGCCAAGGCGTGTACAGCATCGCGCTCCCGCGGTCGATGGCCGCCACGACATCGGCGGCCACTTGGTCGGGCTCCCCTGCGAAAGGAGGCGCTTTTAGCCCCGTCGTCATTCCCGTTTTGACGAACCCCGGCTTGACGCACAGGGTGATGAGGCCCTGGCTCCGGTAGCGGTGGTCCAGGCTCTCCAAGTAGTGGGACAGACCCGCCTTGGAAGAGCCATACAGGCCAACTGGCTTCCGACCTCGGTCCCCGGCCACCGACGAAAAGACACAAAGTGTCCCGCCACCTCGGGCCAAAAGACGGCGCCGAATGTGCTCGCAGAACACCACGAGGTGAGCATAGTTGACCACAAGCATGCGCCGCGTGAACTCAAGATCCTCTTCTGCAGCGTCTTGGGTGCGGAACATACCGGCCGTGATCACAACGGTGTCGAACCCGCCCAAGGCCGCGTCGGCCGCGTCCAGCGCTGCGGCAAAACCACCGGTGTCCTCCAGGTCGAGCGGGTGGAATCCCACGGGCGCCGGCGCACCGCGGGCCTCGAGGTCAGCGGCTGAACGCACCAACTCAACTTCCGGCAAGCCGATGAGAAAGGTGGATGTCTTCCGGAGCGCGAAAATGCGAGCAATCGACCGCCCGATTCCCGTCGTGCCACCCAAAATCAACACCTTCATCGCGTCACCGTCCGAGTGCCGATGCCACAGCCGCCGCGATGGTTTCCTCCGAAGGGAACCCATCGAACGTCTTCTTCGCCAAGACCCGGTCATCGAAGCGTACCTCGAAGATGCCGCTTCGGCCTGCCGTAAGCTTTGATTCAATCTGAAACTGTTCCTTCAGAAGGGCCGCCACCCGGGCAGCCCGTGGAAGGTAGTTTCAAACCTGACAGTACAGAATCTCAATCATCAGGGCACTCCAAAAATCTTTTCGCAGTCTTCCAACACTTCGCTCGGATGGGTGCCCGCGACGACGTCCTCCACGTACTCAAGCAGCAGCACGCCGTCAGCACCGACCAGCTTCGTAATTCGTGCCGCCGTGTGGTCCGACTGCGTCTCCACGGCGCCGTAGTAAAGCGCCAGCACGCCATCAATGTCGCTCCACAGTTCGAATTGGAAGGCCTGATCAATCGCCCAGGGCTCCGTTTC
Organism: Klebsiella pneumoniae; assembly: GCA_945861065.1. Taxonomy (GTDB): domain Bacteria; phylum Myxococcota_A; class UBA796; order UBA796; genus SXOB01. Next base: position 65,646 of record CAMASI010000005.1, read on the forward strand.
GAGCGGATTGTCAAAACTCACGCCTACGATCGCGATGCCAAGCGCCTCGAAGTCTTCGAAGAGGTCGCGGTACCCGCAACCTTCGGTCGTTCAACCCGTGCCGCCCGCCGAGGGATAAAACCACATCACAGTGGGATGGCCCATCAGGTCCGCATCCGTTCGCAACGTTTGATCCCGGTTGTACAGCTCAAACGCTGGCGCCGCGAGCGCCACGTCGGGCACCGTACCGGTGAGCCCCGCCGGAAGCCCAGTCCCAGAGCCTGTTGACGTCGTCGGCGTTGTCCCCGTCGGAGGGGTCGGAAGGGTCTCCGAATCCGTGTCCACCACTGGGGTCTCCGTTGAGTCGGTGGGCGTCGGAAGGTCGAGCGGGGGCACCACGACGGGATCGAACTCTGGCGCACAGCCGAGCCATAAGAAAAGCCACATCGGACCCCCCAACCGCCGCAGCCCTAACGTGCCAACCTGCGCCGCCGCACGAAGAACAGCGCGAGGCCCCAGCCCATGGGCACAATCCCGCCACCTTGGTCGCAACCGCCGCACCCACAGCCCTCTTCTGCGATGGGTTGGAATTCGACGGGCAGGTCCGGACACACCGCATCCCGACCATCACAGTCCTGATCGACGTCGTCTCCGCACATGTCGGGAAACAACGGGGCCCGGCTCGGGTCCGCGTCGTCGCAATCTGCGCACGCTGCAACGCCGTCACCGTCACCGTCTTCCTCGGCGACGCCATCGCAATTCTGGTCCACACCGTCGCATTCGTCTAGGGCACCTGGGTACCGCGTTGGGTCGGAATCATCGCAGTCGCCGTCGCAAGATAGCACCCCGTCTGCGTCTTCGTCGACCTCGTCGGCGCCCAGCAAACCGCTGCAATCGTCGTCGATCCCATTGCACAACTCTTCGTTGCCCGGGAACCGAGACGGATCGGCGTCGTCGCAGTCCCAAGGCAAGCAGGACCCGTCTCCATCGACGTCGATGGCGCCCTCAGCGCAGGCGTCACAGGCATCTGGAATACTGTCGCCATCGACATCGGCGGTGTCATCAAAACCTGGGCAGAGGTCGTCCAGGTCGCACGAACCGTCCAGGTCAGAGTCATCCAGCGCGTCCACCGGGCAAAGGTCGCAGGCATCGGCCTTGCCATCGGCATCCGTGTCCACCGCGTCGTCGCCTTCGGGGCACACATCGACGCTGTCACACACACCGTCCTCGTCATCGTCAGAGGGCGGCGGGTCGTTCGGACAGCTGTCGCACGAGTCGGGCACCCCATCCCCGTCTGAGTCGATCGGATCGATGCAGTCGTCTACGTCGTCACACACATCGTCGCCGTCTAGGTCGGAGGGCTCGGCCAAGTTTGGACAGGGATCGCAGCCGTCGGCCAAACCGTCGTCGTCCCCATCCTCGTTGTCGTCGCCTTCGGGGCACACATCGACGCTGTCACACACACCGTCCTCGTCATCGTCAGAGGGCGGCGGGTCATTCGGACAGCTGTCGCACGAGTCGGGCACCCCATCGTGGTCTGAGTCGATCGGATCGATGCAGTCGTCTACGTCGTCGCACACGTCGTCGCCGTCTAGGTCGGAGGGCTCGGCCAGGTCTGGACAGGGATCGCAGCCGTCGGCCAAACCGTCGTCGTCCCCATCCTCGTTGTCGTCGTGGCCTGCGCAAACATCGAGGTTGTCGCACACGTCGTCGCCATCGTCATCGGAAGGCTCGGCGGCATTGGGGCAGTCGTCACAGGCCGACGGAACGCCGTCGCCGTCCGGGTCAATTCGATCGTCGAATCCGGGGCATTGGTCTGCCCCATTGCACACGCCATCGGCGTCCGCGTCTGGCAAATCGTCCACCGGGCAATCGTCGCAATCGTCGGGGATTCCGTCCGCGTCTGCGTCCAGGCGATCATCAAAGCCGGGACAGACATCCTCGTCGTTGCACATCCCATCGTGGTCGCCGTCTTCGCATAGCCATCCAATCCCCAGTGGGTCGCAATGGGGATCCACTGTTCGCATCCGAAGGGAAAACACAAGGCCGCCCTCGGCCACGCCCCAATCCGTGAAGTCAATTTCCCGACCGTACACCGGGGTCTCGAACGGACCCGTGTAGCTGATGTACAGGTTCGCCACGAAACCGGAGTTGGTAAAGCTGTCACCAGGAACGTCTATTTCTAAGGCATGCCCGTCCCAATCCAACGAGACCGCGTAGTCGCCAACATCGGTCATGTAGAAAGCTTCGAACAAGACCAGGTCAGAACCAGGGATGTTGAGCACGCCCTCGTTGAACCCGAATTCGACAAGGGAGTCCTGGGCAGCGTTCCCATAGCCCTGGTCGATGATGGGCCTGCTGATCAGCGCCTCGGCTGGATCCACGGCCACGTTGACCGTGCTCATCCACAGCGACGGATCGATCTCGGTCAGAAACACGGCTGTGTCCGCCGTGGAAATCGTCCAGGGCCCTACCAAGTCAGCGCCAGAAGCCCAGCTCGCGACCAAGGGAAGGAATTGCATCATGTGTCAATGCTAGCGCCTTCTCCCCCCAGGTGCCGTTTCTTTCGTGACCAACGGCACCAGAATTGGCGTTGGAACAACCGACTTACCGGCTGACATCCGCATGTGCGCGGATCCCCGACGCAACTAACTTTAGGCCCTCAGCGGGCCAACGGACATGGGCGGGCCTTCTTGTCCACGGACCCTTCGGCGGAAATCGCGGATCCGCGATCGGGCACCGCGTCACCATTAAAATGGAGCAGACAGGTTTCGGCGTCCCAAGTCCACCCGTCGTCTTCTCCCCACGCCACTTCCGTGCCGTCCACAAGCACGACAATATGTTTTTCGACCAGAGGCTCCCCGACGGCGAACGAAGCGCGGTCGGAGGCCGCGCTCAGCCCAAGGTCGATCAACACGTGGCTCCAATCGGCTTCACACACGTCGCCGGTGATGCCTGCCGTCTGCCACGCCGCCAGATTGTACCGTGTCCCTTCTGCCGCCGTATCGCACGGGTCCTTCGGGCCGACGATCGCCGCCACCTGAACCATCTCGGCCGACGACTTCGTGGCCTGCAGCGCCTCAACGATGTCGATGACGGGGGTGAGCTGCTCGTACTCGGTGTAGCAAGCCGACCCACTCCGATCATCCAACTTGCCATCGTCGCTGCAATCGTCTTCGTCGGACACGATGACGACGAGCAGACTCGCATCGCTTCTGGCAAAGTCAGGGGCGCCTTCGGTCACCGTCAACAGCGCAGCAGCCAGGCCCTTCTCGTGGTCCGACCCTTCCGTCCCCACGAGCACGCGCGTCTCGAATAGCGGGATGAAGTCGTCGATCGGCGTCAGGTACGGTGGATCGCCGACCAGCTTGCCACGATCGGGGTTGTCACTATCAATGTCGGACGAGACGACCCCGATTCGAAAGTCGGCGCTCCCCATCTCATGAATGAAACTCGTGAAGCCGCTGGCCAGGATCTGCTGCTCCTCGACCATGGAACCCGAGGCGTCCACGACGAAAAGGATGTCCACGCCCGATGTTTCGGGCTGCGTCCATTGAAACGAAGCGGAACTTCCGCAAGCGACCATGGCTAGGGCGAGGATTGGAACTGGTTGCACGTGCCCCATCTAGCTGGGGCAGCCTGCAACGGCACGGGCCCGTCCGAGGTGGTCGCGCTATGCGAGGGACGGAGCTTGGCGTATGCGCTTTCCGCTCGCGATAGTTGTGTTTGCAGTCGGCTGCCTCGGTACGGGGCTGCGTCCGTTGAACCTCGACACAGGCGCCACGGACACGGACACCCAGCCTGGAACCGGTGGCGAGCCAGGGTACGACGGTGATGCTGACTCCGACGCAGACTCCGATGCCGACGGCGATGCGGACTCTGACGCCGACACCGATACCGGTGCGTGCAACTGGCCTTCCGCGAGTGTCGCCGCGACCGCGCCCGGTGGTGGAACCATGATCCCCGTATACGTTTCCTTAGATCTCTTCGGCGTGGTGGAGGCTGGCGAGAACTTTCGCGACTACCACTCCGATCTGGCAGGAGAAGACATCCCTGCCCTCGCTGCTTTCGGGTTCTACGACATCAACATTCTCAACGTGTGTACCGTCTGGTACAATGCTACATTGACGTCGACTGCGCCATGGGCTTCGACTGGCACGATCAATGAAGCCTTTGTCGTCAACACGCCGGCTGGCACCGGACAGTCTGACGTCAACTGCAGAGGCGTGAACGCCGGCACATTCGGATCCACCGATATCCGCGACTGGATCGAGTCCGAGAGTTGGGGAATCGGCATCGGTCAAGTCACCGCGGATAATTTGCCCCCTTTGCAGAATATCGCCGGCCTGTTGGGGGAGGACTTCGCGACCGACTGGGTTCCGTACGTGTACGGAACGTACATCTGGCGTGGCGGGAGCAGTGCCGCGGAGGTTGGTTACGGGTTCCGTTACGAACACACCTGCGGTGTCGTTAGTGAGACCGCGGGGGGAGTGCTGACCAAGTTGCCGACCCCGTCGAGCGGCGACGTAGACGGGCACCACCAGACCGCTGTTCTGTATGTCGTGAACGTCGATAACTAGTGGGTCGACACGGATGTCAGGGGCTCGACCCCTTCGACGCCCCTGAGCTGCCGTCCGCCTTCCGATTCTCTCGGGCCTCGGTCGCAGCTTCTACGCCGGGTATCGTCCATGTTTCACTGATCGAAAGCTCGGCCTCGTTCGTTTTAAGCAACGTCAGTTTCACTTCGAGATCCGAATAGCTCCACTGCGTCGAATAACGGAGCAGGGGCAACTGCGTATCCAAGGGATCCGGCGCTGGACCGTCTACCGTTGGTGCCCCGTTGACGCTGCTTAGCGCCTGCCGTGCCGCCTCGTAATCAAGCCGCGCCTCCGGCCCAGCTGCGTACACGCGACGCGACGAGAGGAAGTGGACGGGACCGTCGTCCGGTCGAACCACCAACACGTGTTCGATTGTCCCAACCTGGCTTCGGCCCTCGAAAATCGACGACGGCGGCTCAGTACACTGCGTACGTGTCGTCCGCCGTCGAGGCGAAGCCGCCGTCACACAGTTGAGCGCGTTGCCCGTGACCCACGCTGCGACATCGTTTTCCGCAGAATGTCCCAACACGAGCCCGGCCACCGCTCGCGACGGCGCAGGACGGCTCATATCCGGCGAAACCGCAGCTGCGGCCGCCGCGCTTTGGCCCGGCGGCAGAGCGGCACCTCCGCCCTGTCCACAAGTACAGCCCATCGCCCACACCCAGAACCACATGATCCCTCCGTTTGGCGCCCTATCGTTCCGTGGCGCGCCGACCGGGCGGGATAGACGCAAAGAGATGACGGACGAACCCCGCCAGACCCCTGGATCCGCGGCGGAACTGGAAGCGTTTCACCAATTGCAAGCGGGCATGGCCGGCCTTTACCGTGCTTTGGCAGCCGATCCCCGTACGCCGCAGGTCGTGGTCATTGTGCCATCGCTGTCGATGGACCCGCGCGAGTTGGCAAAGGTCTCCGGGGTCTACCACTACGAAGAACGCATGTTGGTCAACCTCATGCTGCTTCGCCAGCCGAGGACTAAGCTGGTCTACGTCACGAGCCAGCGCCTCGACCCCACAGTCGTGGACTACTACCTTTCCTTGCTCTCAGGCATCCCGAGGTCCCACGCCGTCAGCCGGTTGGTCATGCTGGATTGCAACGACCGAAGTGCGGCCCCGCTGTCGGCGAAAATCCTCGTGCGCCCACGGCTGATCGACCGAATCCGCCATGAGCTTATCGGCTACACCTACGCGCATATGGCTTGCTTCAACTCGACTGCGATCGAGCGTACGCTGGCGGTCGCGCTGGGCTTGCCGCTTCACTCCACCGATCCAGAACTCGCACATCTAGGCACAAAGTCTGGATGTCGCGAAATTTTTCGGTCTTCAGGCGCACAAATCCCATTTGGGTTCGAGAACCTGCACACGCCAGACGACATGGCGCGGGCGTTGGCCGAGATTAGGACGCGAGACCCCGCCGCTGTGCGCGCCGTCGTGAAGTTGAACGAGGGCTTTTCCGGCGAAGGGAACGCAATATTCCGGTATGAAAGCACCGACGTCGGACCGTTCCCAGACCTGGTGCGACGCCTAGAGGATCGCCTCGACACGTTACGTTTCGAAGCGCCGCAGGAATCCTGGCCGTCATTCTCTTCGAAATATGAGAGTATGGGCGGCGTAGTGGAAGCCTTCGTCGAAGGGGAACGCAAAGAAAGCCCATCCGTCCAGTGCCGCGTCAATGCCGTTGGAGAGCCCCAAGTCATCAGCACCCATGATCAGGTCCTCGGTGGCCCATCTGGGCAGGTTTATATGGGCTGTACCTTCCCCGCAGCCGCGGATTATCGACTCGAAATTCAAACCGCTGGGGCGAATATTGCCCGTGAAATGGCGGCTCGCGGTGTGATCGGTCGTTTCGGGATCGACTTCGTGAGCGTGCAACGTTCCGACAATTCGTGGGAGCATTTCGCTATCGAAATCAATCTAAGGAAAGGCGGAACCACCCATCCCTTTCTCACGCTCAAGTTTCTCACCAATGGAAGCTATAGCGAAGATGACGGGCTATTCTACAGCCCGTCCGGGAAACCTAAATACTATTTCGCTACGGATACTATCCATCAGGAGCGGTACGTTGGGCTTCGAGCAGAAGATCTCGTGGATATCGCTGTTTTCCACAACCTTCATTTTCACGCGCCGTCCGAGCGTGGTGTCGTATTTCAGCTAATCGGTGCGCTGTCCGAGTTCGGCAAATTCGGCCTCGTCGCCATCGGTGACAACCTTCAACAAGCGCATTTTCTCGCGGGCCAAACGCTGCAAGTACTTGACCAAGAAACGGGCGCACGGGCGAAACGGTCATGAATTGGCGCTCCGGTCCTTTCTTCGGACTCCTTCTTCTTCTCGGACTGTTGGTGCTCGTGCAACAGCTTGCCGGCCGAGCAGAAACCGAGGTCGTGCCATGGTCGGAGTTGAAGCGGAGGATTGACGCTGGCGACGTGACCGAAGTCGTGTTCGAGGGGACCGTCGTGTCCGCGAAACTCCGCGGTGAGGATAAGAAGTCGTTACAAGCCGTGAAGATCTCCGGTGACGACGGGTTTCTCCCCCTCCTCGACCGAAAGGGCGTCGCGTACCGAGGGGCAAATGCCGGCCCCTGCCAGGACGGCGCGCTGCTTTGGGTCGTCCTTCTGCTCGTTCCACTCCTGCTCGCCGGGGCCATCCTCGTGGCGCGCGTGGGCGGCCAGCGAAGCGAAGCCGCGTTTGGACGAAGCCAAGCCACGCTCGTGCCCGAGGAGGGTACCGGGGTGACGTTCGCCGACGTCGCTGGCGTGGAGGAGGCCGCCGAGGAGTTGCAAGAAATCGTCGCCTTCCTCAAGACTCCGGAGCGTTTCACCGCACTCGGTGGACGTCCGCCCAAAGGCGTTGTCCTTGTGGGCCCCCCGGGGACCGGTAAGACCCTGCTCGCCCGCGCCGTAGCTGGAGAAGCTGGCGTTGCCTTCTTGTCGATCGCGGGCAGTTCATTCGTTGAAATGTTCGTCGGCGTTGGGGCAGCACGTGTGCGCGACCTGTTCAAGACGGCCACCGAGCACGCTCCCTGCATCATTTTCGTGGACGAACTCGACGCCGTGGGAAAATCGAGAAGCGCGGGCCCAGTGAGCAACGATGAGCGCGAACAAACCCTCAATCAGCTCCTTGTCGAGATGGACGGGTTTGACAATCGCAAAGGAATTATCGTCATGGCCGCCACCAATCGGCCCGAAATTCTCGACGCCGCGTTGATGCGTCCGGGCCGATTTGATCGGCAAGTGCTCGTGGACCGTCCCGACGTCGGCGGACGACTCGCCATTCTACACGTCCACGCGCGCAAGCTCAAGTTGGCCGAGGGGGTCGATCTGAACGAAATCGCGCAAATGACGGCTGGTTTCGCAGGCGCGGACCTCGCCGCGGTGCTCAATGAGGCCGCATTACTCGCAGCCCGTCGGGACCGACCCGCCGTGACAAAGGTGGATCTCGCCGACGCGGTAGAACGCGTTGTCGTCGGGCTGGAGCGAAAGTCGAGGCGCTTGTCACCCGACGAAAAGCGCACAGTTGCATGGCACGAGTGTGGACATGCGCTTTGCGCCGCCGCGTGCCCTGGCGCGGATCCCGTCAAAAAAATAAGCATTATTCCGCGGGGTTTCGGGGCGCTTGGTTATACGCTGCAACTGCCCACCGAGGACCGCCACCTCGTTGATAAGTCAGGCCTTATCGACCGCATTACGGTATTGTACGGGGGTCGTGCTGCCGAGGAACTCGTGTTCGGTGATGTGACCACGGGTGCGTCCGATGACATTCGGCGTGCCACGGAACTGGCCCAACGCATGGTGACCGAATGGGGCATGACACGCAGACTTGGGCCGTTGCACTACGGCACTGACGCAGGTGTGGACCCGTTTCGGTATGGTGAGGCAAGACCCGCACTGAGCGCACCGTCGGCGAATATGGCAGAGGCCATTGAACGGGAAGTGCGCGAAATCGTAGACCTTTGCCACGGCCGCGCACTGGAGATTCTCGTACAAAACCGCGTTCTGTTGGAGGACATGGCAGTAGCGTTGATTGAAACGGAGGTATTGGAAGGGGATCGAATGGTGGGTTATTTGTCTAAGGTCGCGGGGGTCACGTCCGTCGAGGATCCTCCGACAAGCGAATTAGCTCGTGCGTGACTTGCGCGCGTTTCTAGCACGGCTCAGGGCGGAAAAAAACCTCGTTGAAATCACCGGCGAAGTGGATCCCGACCTCGAACTGCCCGAAATCCACCGGCGCGTGATCGCGGCGGGCGGCCCTGCACTGCTCTTCCAGCGGGTCAAAGGCCATTCGAATTCCGTTGTCACCAACTTGTTCGGGACCAGCAAGCGCGTAGACCTCGCCTTTGGACCTCGCCCGGAGGCCTTTGTCCGCGACGCGGTTCGTCTCAGCCATGAGCTCGTTCCGCCCACGTTGGCCAAAGTATGGGGAGCACGCGGTTTTCTGGGTTCTGCCCTGGCGATCGGGACGAAAAACGTGAGACGGGCACCGGTAATGGAGGTGGTGGACACGCCCGGCGATTTGGGCAAAATTCCCATGCTTCGTTCATGGCCCGAAGACGGAGGTTTCTTCGTCACGCTGCCGTTGGTCTACACGGAGAACCCAGCTGACGGCCGCCACAACCTGGGTATGTACCGGGTCCAACGCCACGGACCGGGGCTAGCGGGAATGCATTGGCAAATTGGCAAAGGCGGCGGGTATCACCACCACGTCGCCCGCCAGAGCGGGGAGGACCTGCCGACCGCGGTCTTTGTCGGCGGCCCCCCGGCGCTAATCGTGTCGGCAATCGCACCCCTCCCGGAAAACGTTCCCGAGCTCCTGCTTGCAAGTCTCCTACTCGGGGAAAAGCTGCGGATGACCCCGTCCCCCGTCGGACCCCTGCGGCTGGTGGCTGATTGTGAGGCCGCCATTGTCGGTCGCGTGCCACCCTTCAAGACCGCACCCGAAGGTCCGTTCGGGGATCATTACGGATATTATAGCCTCCGGCACGAGTTTCCCGTGCTGGAGGTCGACGCGGTTTGTACACGTCGCGATTTCATTTGGCCGGCGACCGTGGTTGGCAAACCACGGCAAGAGGATGCATTCATCGGAGACTACCTCCAGCGTCTCCTGGCCCCGCTCTTTCCGCTCGTGATGCCCAATGTCCGCGACCTTTGGAGCTATGGAGAGACCGGCTACCACGCCCTGTCCGCCTGTGTCGTTGAGGAAAGGCACCCGCGCGAGGCCCTCAGCGCCGCACTCCGCGTGCTGGGCGAAGGCCAACTCGCCCTCACGAAATTCTTGTGGGTACTCGGATCGCCGGTAGACCTGACGGATGCGGCGGCGACCCTCGAGCACCTCCTTGCCAGATTCCACCCGGAGACCGACCTGGTCGTGTTGAGCCACGCTTCCATGGACACGCTCGACTACACGGGTCCGGCGATCAACCACGGGAGCAAGGGGATCATGCTGGGCCTCGGGGCACCCTGGCGCGAGCTCCCCCGGGCGTTGCCCTCACCGCTCCCGGCAGGGGTTCGGGCCGCGGCCCTCTTTTGTGGTGGCTGCTTGGTCGTGGACGGACCCACTTGGGCTGAGGACCCCACATTCGCTGAACGCGTTGCACAGGGTCTACAACAATGGCCATTGATTGTGCTGGTTGACGACGCAATCCGTGTAGCGGCCCACCCCAGTCGATTCTTGTGGACGACGTTTACCCGTTTCGAACCTGCTGCGGACCTGTTCTCCTCGAAACAACGCATCCATCGAAACCACGTAGTGCATGAAGGCGCTTTGGTGATTGACGCCCGAATGAAGCCGTCGTACCCAACCGAATTGCATGCCGACCCCGACACAGCCAACAAAGTGTCCTCGCGATGGGCAGAGTTGTTCCCTGCGGGTGGCGTGGAAATGGGCGACAGCGAGGTCGCCCATTTGGACGACGGCCACCGAGGGCGGTGAACGCACTTGCCGCCGCCGGCCCCGCGTTTAGCGATACCATGAGGGAACGGACATGATGTTCTTCGACCCAATGATGCTTTTGGTCACTGCACCGGGCATCCTGCTCGGCTTGTGGGCGCAATACAAAGTGAAGAGTACATTTAGCCGGTATGGCGAAGTGCAGCTTCGCAACGGCCTCAGCGGGGCAGAGATCGCCCAACGCATCCTCGATGTGAACAACGTGAGCGACGTACGTATCGAGCGCGTGTCCGGATTCTTGTCCGACCACTACGACCCTTCGAATCGCGTGCTCCGCCTGTCACCCGACGTGCACGACGGCCGGAGCGTGAGCGCCGCCGGCGTCGCGGCCCACGAGGTCGGCCACGCGCTGCAGCACGCCGCGAACTACCGCTGGCTGGGTATGCGCAGCGCCCTGGTACCCGTTGTCTCGGTCACCGCCGGCGCAGCCCCCTACGCGCTGTTCGGAGGCGCGATGTTGGTCCAATTCGGGTCCGTCCTGCTCGGCACGCTCGCCCTCTACTTGGGCGTCATCGGCTTTGGCTTCGCTTGTTTGTTCCAACTCGTGACGCTGCCCGTGGAGTTCGACGCGTCGAAGCGCGCGCTGGTCGCAATTGAACGAGGCGGGCTCGCAAACCGCCTCGAAATCGACGGTGCGCGCGAGGTGCTCAACGCTGCAGCGCTGACGTACGTCGCAGCGGCGATCCAGGCCGTCCTCACGCTGCTGTACTACCTGTGGCGGCTCGGGCTGTTTGGCGGGAGCCGCCGAGAGGAATGACTCAAGCTCGGACGCCGCTCTAGCAGCCTGTCGGAGATTGCGCACCTACTGCGGGAGGCGATGCCATCCGCGGGACTTCGTCACGGGGACCCCACCCTCGGTCGGAGTGCGTCAAGCACGCCTTCCCTCGGGTTGCACCCCGTTCCTCGTCCGGCGGCGGCCTCACCTCCCTCGCGACGGTGCTCACCGCTCTCTGCCGAAACGAGCAAGCTCGTCTCGGCGGAACCGCTATCTCCGGCAGGCTGCTAGCCAAGCAGCTTCTGGAGCGATAATGCGAGCGGAATATTCGACACTTTCAGTTTGCCCATGGTAAATAACATCATGGCGGAAGAGGGCTTGTCGATCAGCGTCTGAAAGTCAGCAGCTGCCAGGGTCACGGTGCAGCCGGGGTTTGCGTGCAAGCCTTCGTGAATCGCGCCGCCTGCTGGAAGGTCTACCGTCCATTGGCCGAAACCGCCGATGTCGAACACGTACACGGCGTTGATCTCTGCGGCGAGACCCGGGTTGTTCTTGAGTTTGTTCGGAAGCCATTCTTCGAAAAAGGCGCGGGCGTCGGGCAAGGGTTCTCCTCAAGGGTGGCCGCTGTTAGCAATCCCCAGTCCCGGCGTCCACGGGGAGGGCATGGGTCGGGCCACGCGCTCCAGGAGCAAGGCGCGTGGCACACCCAGCAACCAGGGCGCGCACACGGTCGGAATGGGAAGCGGGCGCGTGTTGGGCCATCCCGCCCGTGCCAATTCCATCAATGAACGCGAAGTGCCGGGGAGGCGCCACCGCTGCCCCTTCAACTCGGCAAGCTGTTGCAGGGCGGCAACGGCTTTTCCCACGGGTAGGCTGGGGATCCGGCCGGGATTGGGGACAAGAATGGGTCGACCGCGGGCGGCAGCTGCCTCCCAACGGTCGTAGAGGGGGTCGCCGGGACCCCAGGGGACACCGGTCTCCAGCAGGTTCCACGACGGATCAAGACCTTGGACTGGGGATGTCCCACTCGGGATGGCCAACGACGCTGATTGTAGGCCGGTCTCCGCTTTGGCGACGAGCAAAAGGCCGTGGGCCGCTTCTGCGGGCTCGAGCACGCAGACGATGTGCGTGCTGTCTCGGAGCGCCGATCGAATGCCTGCGCCGGTGGCGACCTCAGCGCGGCGCCACAACCAAGGGCCTTCGATGGGTGCGCCATTCGAGACGAGCACGGTAGGATTGCGGGTTGCAGAGGCCGTTGCGATGGCCTTGGCGAGCGCGCCGTGGCCGAACACGACGTCTACCCGTTTCATGCAGCGGCGAGCGCGTCGACGAACCCTGAAATGTCGCCCTCCGTCACCGAGAAAAGGCCGAGGTCGGGATCACCCCAGCCGTGCCAGTCGGAACCCCCGGTGACGAACAAGCCCGCCTTCGTGGCCATGCGTCGGAGTGTGGACCGCTCGCGGGACGTCAAACGCGGGCGAAGCGCCTCGATCCCGTGGATTCCAGCGCGGACGAACCGGTCGAGCAGCTTGTTTGCGTCTTGGATGGAGGGGTGGGCCCACACGGCGACGCCGCCGTGGGCGCGAACCAGCTGTAGGGTTTCATCGAGCCCAGTTTCAAGCAACGGAACCATTCCTTTGCCCAAGAACTGGCGGAAGGCGGAACCGACGTCTTTTGCGTGCCCGAGACGGACCAAAGAACGCGCCAAGTGGTGGCGGGTGGGCGCGATGACGCCTGCGTCGATGAGTGCAACCGCGGACGGTATTTCTTCGACACCAATGCGATTTCGACCGGTTTCGTAGCGAACCGCGCGGGCCGCACATTGCGCCGCACAAAACGTTTGGAACGCTGCCGGCGCTGGGCCGTTGAAATAGACCAATACGTGGTGTTCTCGGTCCTCCAACCGAACGGTGACCTCGGCAGCCGCCAACAACGTCAGGGCGCGCCCCTCCACATCCCGGGTGCCGGGTTCGAGGTTCGTCAGCGCGTCATGGTCGGTGACGGCGATGACATCCAAACCACCGCGGGCGCACCTTGCCAATACCTCCATGAGGTCGTGGCGGCCGTCGCTGCGTTGGGTATGCATGTGCAGATCGTACCGACGTTGTTTCACGGCGCCGACCAAACGACGACGTCCGCGTCGGTGTCGAGGCCGCGCAATCTGGCGATCAACGTGGCCTTCGGGTTTGTGACGTGGGTCAGGTCTGTCAACGCGGAGCTCAGGTCAGCGGTTGGGTCTATGGCGACGAGAAGCCCGTCGCTCTTTCGTACGTGCAATCGGTATCGGCCATCGCCGGTGGCCCAGGTCGCCTTGTCGGCGACCGAGTTGCTTCCGGGGAGGATTCGCCATTTCCCATCTCGTTGTTCGATGATTGCCACGCGTGCGGCGTCGCGCACATCAAAGTCGAGCCAGGTACCGTCGCTGGTCGCGATGACCTCTGCGGACAGGCCCCACCGGGAGCCGTCGGCGGGTTTGTCGAGCCCGGGGGTCATCATGAGCACCGCGCACGTGGCTACGACGGCGTTCGCGATCCACCAGCGCCAGGGTGCGGGTGGGGCGGGTAAGGGAGGTGGAAGCTCACCGATGCCGTCGATCGTGCCCCAGATGCGGGATCGCGCTGTCCGCTCCGCGCGTTCGGCGAGGGGACCGAGCAGTCCGCGGCGTGTCCAGTGGCCAGGCCCGGCGAGGAATGCGCCGCGCAGGTGTTCACGTTTTGGTCGTGCAACTTCTGCGGCGGCGACGAGGGCTGCAACGGCGGCCTCCCTTCGTTCGCCCGGGACCAACAAGAAGTCTTCGTCCGTGCTTGCGGTGCCGGGGCCAAGTCGCGAAATCAGCTCCGCCCGAAACGCACGGGCGTCGGGATGAAGCATCACGGCGAGCACGCCGGTGGTGCGGGCGGGTCGTGCGCCGAGGGAGGGCGGAACGAGGTCTTCCAACGTCAGGGCGCCTTCGTGCACGAGGCGGTACAAGCGGTCGCAGCGAGGACACCCCGCGACGTGACCGGGCTGCCACCCGTCGGCGACTTCGGATGCGGGAGGGCAGGGGCCCGGCGCGAAGGCCGCGAGCCGCACCAGGACGCGGTCGATTCGATCGGAAGACCAATCGGCCACCGGCACACCGTCGGCGGCGGCGGCCCGGCGGAGGATCTCGCGAAGACCGCCGCGAGCGCCTTCGATGTGGGAGATTTCGACGCCCAACCTACGGGCCAGGCTGTCGTCTTTTCGGCCTTCGCCATAAAGCTTTCGGAGCACGATGCGGGACAACGGGTCGAGCGCCTTGTCGAGCGCGCGTTTCCACCGCTCCGACAACATCATGGCGTCGTCTACGGGCCAAGGGGTGGCGTGGCTGCGACGTCGTCCTCGCGCGACGAAGGTGTCCGTAGCGGTGGCGGCGCGGTCTTCGGCGTGCGCCGAGGTCCACCTGGGGTCGATGTGGAGAATGGCGTGGTCGCGGGCGTCTCTCAACAGGTCAGGCCGGACCTTCAGGCCCGCTGCGAGTAGGGCCCAGGCCACGCGCACGGTGATTCCCGCCCAATCGAGCACGGCAACGTCGTCTGGGGTCGGTGGCGGGGCAATGGGAAGGGCCATGAGGACGAAAGCGGGGAGGCGGGAGGAGGATCCTACCTCAGCATTGCGCGCTTGAACAGGCGCGGGTGATCGCAGGCCTGATTCTCTACGGTTGTGCCGCCTTGTTGCTGTCGAGTTGGCGGGTTTGCGCCACAGCGAGGTCGGCTGCGCGCCGTGCGACTTCAGTGCGCGTGGCCCGTTGTGCCACTTGGTCTGCGAGCCAGGCGATGTCACGGTTAGCGACCTTGAGACGCAGGAGGGAATCGATGGCGTCGCTGAGCAGGTTCTCGGCGTCGAGTGAAGTGGCCTCCGCCGCCGCGAGCCCCAAGGCGGCGATTCCTCGCACAGCCTCGGACGACAATGGAAATGTGCGTTCACGAATGAAGCGGAAATGCCTGGCGGCTTCGCTCCAGCGACCGTCTGCAGCGGCCAGCAGGCCCAGGTTGAGCCAGGCTGGACCTGCGGCCGGTGAGCCGATTTCATCGTATTGCACAGCGGCGTCGAGGTAATCGCGCTCTGCCTCGTGGAACGTCCCGGCTGCCCTCCCCAATTCGCCCCGAAGCAGTGCGCACTGGGCTAGGGCAGGCCGAGAGCCTGTGCTTTGTGCGGCCTTTGTGGCTTCCGTCAGGGATTGGCGGGCGGCGTCGAGATCCCGGCGCTGCACTTGGGCATTGGTCAGGCCGATCCAGGCGTCCAAAGCGAGGTCCGGGGTGCCGCTGTCGTTCGCCCTCGAAATCGACCGGCGAAGCGTGGCCTCACCCCCCGCCAGGTCCCCGAGTTCCATGCGCAACATGCCGGCAGCCGTCGTGCAGTCGATTTCAATCGCGCTATCTCCGCTTCGGGCCGCGTTTTCTGCCGCGCTCGCGAGAATCGGCCGAGCGTCCACCCGTCGGCCCGACGCCCACAGGATCCCCCCGAGGACCCGTTCGACACGAGCCCTTCCTGCAAACGACCCTGTCTCTGGGTGCGTGCGCAGACGTTCCGCAAGGGACAGCGCTTCGTCGAATCGGTGTTGGTCGCGCCACAAGCGGCAGCGCAGAAGTCCTGATCCGAGACCGGCGTCAGCAAGACCGGCATCGTGCGCTGCGCCTTCCGCTTCGTCAAGCAGGGCCTCCGCGATCACCGGGTCTCCGAGCACTTGGTGTCGAGCGGCAGCCGCGACGAGGGTAACCATGGCCTCTTCGGGTCGGCCGGCGGCCGCGAGGTGGCGACCGCGGCGTGCTTCTTCGTCGGCCGTGCCGGCGACGGGCAGCAACTTTGCGGCTTGGGCATGGATCTGGCGTCGTTCGTCTGCCGGTGTGGCAGCGAGCACCGCTTCTCGGAGGCCTGCATGGGAGAAACGCCACGCGGACGCGCCCTCGGCGACGGCGAATCCACGATGGGCGAGTGTTTCGGGCACATCGGAGTTTGCGGAGACCCCGAGTCCACGGCAGAGTTCACTCCATTCCGACGTAACCACGGTCGTTCCAAGAATGGCGGCCGCTCGGAGTGCGTCGCGCCACTTCGGCTCTCGTCCGGCGAGCAGGTCTTGCACCTCGTCCTCCCAACCGCCCGCCAACGCGCTCTCTACCGGTTCTGGAGACCCGCGTAGCGCCCGTCCGCCGCGTCCTTCGACGAGGCGTCCGTCGGCGTCCCAACGCTCTACGGTGGTCCGGAGAACGTGAGGATTGCCGCCGACCCTGGCGAGCAGGTGTCCGACCAGGCCGGGCGCGAGGCCCATGGATCGACCGATGGCCCTGAGCGCTTGCGGGTCGAGGGGCCCGACGTCGATGGTTTCTGACGCCGGATCAGCGGACAACAGGCCGAGTCGTTCGCGCGCCGCGGGTCGGTTCCGCAGGGCATCGGTGCGGACGACGACGACAAACAGCACTGGCGTGGGGAGGGCGAGGCGGGTGCGCAGCACGTGGCGGACGAGGTCCATCGTGTCCAGGCCCCATTGCACGTCGTCCAACCACAAGATGAGGGGGCGTTCCCGGCCCAAACGCTGCAGTTGGCGTTGCACGAGCAGATGCCGTTCCGGCGTGGTTCGGGGCACCTCGTCGCGGCCCACGGGGCACAAAAGGTCCACGAGCGCGGATCGTTCACGCGCGGACAGGGCGGCCGCGACTTCCACACGTGTCTCCACGGTTCTGCGGTCGGTGCCGGTCAGGTCATAGCGACGGAGAAGCGCGCCCCGCATGCCGTCTTTGGGTTCGGGGGTGGGATGGTGATCGGCGCGCAGCCACGTGGCAGTTCCACGTTCATGTGCCGACGTACAGAGCCGTTCAGCCAGCCAGGATTTCCCGATTCCCGTGGGTCCGGCCAGCATCACACAACGGGCACGTCCGGATTCGGTGACGGCGCGAAGGGCGGCTTCGAGGCGACGATGTTCGCGGGAACGTCCGCCCCTGCCCCTCGGCCGGCCTGCGGTCGGGTCGCGGCGGGCCAGCGGATCGATTCGAGCCAGAGCCCGAACGGCATCGGCTGCGAAGGCGGGGCGATCGGTAGGCACACGCTGTAGGAGGTGTCGCAACCACGACTCCAGGCCGTCAGGCACCGGCACGCACGGTACGAACACGCAGGGGGCGTCCTCGGGCGCTTCAGAGTCGTAGGGGTGTCCTGTGCTGAGCAGTGACCATGTGAGCGCGCCGACGGCGTACAAGTCGGTCCCCGGCCCGTGGTCGTGTGCACGCCCTGCGAATTGTTCGGGGGCCATGAAGGCACGCGTGCCACCGGGCAGTCGGCTGCTCGCGCCCGCGCCTCGAGCGGCTGCCAACCCGAAGTCAGCCAGCCGGATCGACGTGCCACGATCCGTGAACAAGACGTTTGCGGGTTTGACGTCCCGATGGACGACGCCGCGGGCATGGGCGTGGCCGAGGGCGGCCAGCAGGCCTACCAGCACCTCACGCAGTGTGGGCCAGTCGAGTTTGCCGCGTTTTTGGGCCAGGTCGCCACCGTCGCACCATTCCAGCGCAAGCCAGGGCGAACCCTCCGTGAGGTTGGCGTCTGTGCCCACGGCGTCGGCGCCGATCGTGCCGTGGTCGTACACCCGAATGATGTGGGCGTGATCGAGTGCGGCGACGGCCAGGATCTCGTTCCGCAGTGCGTGCACGTGGTGAGGGTCGGGTGCGTCGTTTCGCAGCACCTTGACTGCGGCTGCGACGCCATCGTCGCGCACAGCCCTCCACACGACGCCGCTTCCGCCCGTCGCAGCGGGATTCAACAGGGTGTATTCACCGAGGCGAGTAGCCACAATTACAGTTTCGCCCGCCCGACGGGATCGGTCAATGTCTGCGGACGCAGGGGCCCCAGGCTAAGGTGGGTTGGGGGCGACGATGCGTTCATTGTGGAGAGTCGGGTGTGTTTGTCTGGTGGCGGTAGGCTGCGGTCCAGATGTGAAAAAGGTGGACACGGCGGTCGGCGAATGCGGCTTCACGCTAAAGGCGGAGTACCCGGAAAATGGCGCGGTAAACGTCTACAACCGGACGACGATCGATGTGGAAATCACCGGCGATGCGGCGGGCGCCGCGATGGTCGTCACCGATGCGGCGGGAGCAACGGTGGTCGGTACCGTGGCGACGAACGAGCGGCATGCGTATTTTGTGGCGGCTGAGCCGTTGTCCGATGGGCTTGTGAGCGTCGCGTGGGAATTGCCCTGCGGGATGGTGGGCGCGTTTTCATTCACGGTCGTGGGAGGAAGCTCACCGGTTGCGGCGGGCGCAATCGTCGGTCGTTCCTACGTGTTGGGCTTGAATACAGGGAATTTCATTATTCCCGACGGCATGGGTGACGCGCTCGAGGTCACCCTAGAATACGATTTGCTGATCGGTGTGCTCGCGTGGGACGGGGGTGCCACCTTCGATATGATCGGTGCCGTGTCCACGACGTTGGGCGACGGCGAGGGTGTGCAACAACCGTGCACGCCGAGTATTCCTTTTGCAGAACCGGCCGAGTTTTCTGCAAATCCCTATTTTTCCGTGCACACGGACGTGTTGCCCATCGTGGTGAGTGGCAGCACGGTGGAAGTGGCCGACTTGACGCTGACGGGCACGTTTGCGGCGGATGGCTCGAGCATCGACAATGCCACGCTTTCCGGGATCATCGACACACGCTCATTAAGCGTTTCTGGGGAGACGGGCGCACCTGCCGACCCCGCGGAAGCATGCAATTTGTTCAGCGATACCTACCGCATCATTTGTGAAGAATGTAGTGCGCCCTTTGACCCGGGGCCGTATTGCCTGACGCTGCTGGCCTGCGAATACGCGATGCCGGAGTCGGTGGCGGGTGAGCTGGTGTTGAAGACGGAAGCGTCGATTGCGGCGGACGGGGCTTGCGACGGGGTGTGAACGCCCGACGCTACAGCGACCCCCAGCCACGTTGATCCGTTGTCACTTGCCTCCGCTCCTCGGTCACGGGCGTTTGAAGCCCGCTCCCTGCGGTGCTCGGCTGCGTTCCTAGTGCGACGGTCCGGAGGTCCTTCCCCAGTTAGGCGTTAGCGATTAGCGATTAGCGATTAGCGATTAGCGATTAGCGATTAGCGATTAGCGATTAGCGATTAGCGATTAGCGATTAGCTGTTAGCCGGTAGCACGGACGGACCGACCAGATGCGTGACTTCCGAGACCTGCAGGTCTGGCAGAAGGCTCACCGCCTGACGCTCGA
>CAMASI010000006.1 GCA_945861065.1 Klebsiella pneumoniae
CAACGCCGTCGCCGTTGCCGTCCACGAGCCCGCGTCGGACGAGCAGCCGCTCGACCTTGTCGCGCACGGTGTCCACGACGCGCTGTACGTCGGCGGTGGTCGGTGGTGCCGCCGGTACAAACTCGGGTCCATCCACGGCGAAAATGCCGCAGAAGCCCCGCCGCTTGCAGGAGAATGCAATGGTGCGCATCGCGCCGCATCCTGAACACCGGAGCAGGGCGAATCCATGCTCGGCCCTTCCGCACGCGAGGTAGTCCACGAGTTCGCGTCGCACATGACGGCTCACACGAACCCCTGCGTCGTCCGTGTCGTCGAGAAAGGGGGCCAGATGCTTCGTCAGCATCTGATGCAGGACGTCGTCGCTCGCCTCTGGACGGACCGTGGGCATGAGCGCCGCGGCTTACAACCATGTTCATCTCGGCTGGCGGCCTCTCGTCCTGGACTTCCGTCTCCCGCCGCTCCGCGTCGACCCGCCGCGGCACATCCTCGCTCGGCCACACCCCACGACCGTCAACGGCACCAGCGGCGGGTCATCGTCCACGACGTCCCCGACGCGCGAATGCCCCCGCGGGCCCCGCAGCGACGTCGCCGCCGCCTCCCACACGGTTCCAGCACCGCGCCCGTCACGCCGACGCCTGCCGGCAAGCCGCCTGAAACGCCAGCAGTCGCTCACCCGTCCACAACCCAGGATCGAGGATCGCAGTTATGCCGGAACTCGGACAGCGTCCGCTGGAGCATCCGCGGCCGAAATGGAACCGTTTGCGTAGGCCGCGGGGAGGGTCCGCGTAGCCCGCGTAGCCCGCGTAGCCCGCGGGGCCGCCAGGGTCCCCGGCCGCGAGCCCCTACAGCCGCGCCCACCCCCTGGCTGGGCTCGGCGAAGCGGTCGGCGGACGGGGGTGGCGTCCACAGGACCGTCTCCGCGGCCATACGACACCGCTTCACCGGCCAATCGCGTTTTCCGCTCAAGCCCATTCCACAGTGACCGATGTCGGGACGTGCGAGGTGGGGAATGAAGTTGGAATTGCAGACGCAGACCGCGCGTTCGACGCCGACACCGTCACCAAGCGCCTCGCGGCTCAACGGCCCCCGGGTTTCGGCGCAACTCACGGGTTTCGACGCCCACCCCACCCGGCTGTCGGAAGCCGCCACATTTGTCCAGGACTCCCGCTTGGCAGGAGGCACAATTCCCCTGGTCCGCGAGGATGTCGTCCGCGACGTTCGGGCGGCCATCGACGCCGGTACCTTTGAGCGCGACATCGATTGGAACGCGGCCATCGACGGCCTGTTGGCCGACCTATGACCGTCGAATGCCCGGACGCCATCGAGACGCTTCGTAAGATTGCGGTGCTGTCGGAAACACAGCTCATTGCCGCGCGGGAGATGGATAGCGCCCGCGTGAGTGAGCTCGCTGAAGAACGGGCCGACGCCCTGTTTGAACTGCGGTGCACAACCGCACAGCCGCTTGATTTGGACGAAGGAGACCGCGCCGTCGTTCGCGGCCTGCTCGATCGCATTCGGGTGGTCGACGCGCGACTCTTGCGTGTGGCTCGCATCGTACTGGACGCCATTCACCCCTGGTCGCCCCATGGCCCAGCGCCCACCTACGGTCGCGCAGGGCGGATGGGCGCCGCGCCGTGAGCTTGCTTTCCGCGCTGTCGATCGGCCGTTCGGCCCTTCGCGCCGCGACGGCCGGTATCGACGTAACCGCGCACAACGTCTCGA
Organism: Klebsiella pneumoniae; assembly: GCA_945861065.1. GTDB lineage: Bacteria > Myxococcota_A > UBA796 > UBA796 > SXOB01. The sequence continues at coordinate 1,723 of CAMASI010000006.1, forward strand.
ACGCGATGACGCCTGGATTCGGGCGGCAACGTGTCGAACTCCTTAGCGCTGGCAGCCATGTCGACGGCCACGGCCTGTGGCTAGGTTCCGGTGCCTCCGTCGTTGGCTTCGTGCGCACCACCGACACGATGCTCGGGATTCGCCAAACTGCAGCCGCGGCCGACGGCGCTCGCTCCGGCAGCTACGCAGGCTTGCTCGAAGGCGCCGAAATCTACTTTAACGAAACGTCGAGCAATGGACCCGCGCTCGTCACATCCGCCTTCTTTGATGCGTTGGATGCCGCGACGGTGGACCCGTCCGACGGAAGCCTTCGCGCCGCCGTCGTCGCAAGCGCCGTAGATTTGGGCGCGACGGTCAGTGCCACGCGCGAAGGACTCGTGGGTCAGCAAGCGGGCGCCGCTGGCGCGTTTGCCGCGAGTGTGATCGACATCAACGCGCTGCTCGCCGACGTCGCCGCCGCAAATTCGAGCATCACGAATGGTGGGGCGACGCCCGACACGCTCGACGCCATCGACACCGCCGTTCGAGGCCTCGCAGAATTGGCCGGCGCCACGATGAGCGTGGAGCCCAATGGTACGACGACCGTGTACATCGGGGGCCACGCGGCCGTCTCCGGCGACTGTGTTCGGACGGTGACCTTCGACGACAGCACGGGGTCCCCTCGCCTGCTGTTGTCGACCGGCAGCACGACCGTGGACCTCACACCCGCGCTCGACGGCGCCGTTCGCGGCCAACTGGACGCCATCGAGGAAATCGAGACGTGGATTTCGGACCTCGATGCGTTTGCTGAGCAGTTCGCGTCCCTGGTGAACACCCAATTGGCTGCCGGCTTCGACCTTGCTGGGAACCCAGGCGCGCCGCTGTTCACCGTGGGTGTTCCCGCCGGCGGTACGTTGGCCGTCAACGCGGCCATGACGAATGACCCCTCCCTGCTCGCATTCTCCTCAGACCCGTTCGGCGGCCCGGTCGATGGTGGAAACCTGGTGTTGTTGACGGCCCTGTCGGAAACGGGCACGATCGACGGCCAACCCCCCGAGCAGTTCTTGTCCGCCCTCGCCAGCCGCGTCGCCACCTCCGTGAGCTCCGCGCGATCGGCCGCAGACCAGGACGCGAGCTACGCGTCGGACCTGGACGCCCTACAAATCGGCGTATCCGGCGTCAACCTCGACGAAGAGGCCGCCAATCTCATCGTGTGGCAGGCCGCGTACCAAGCCGCCGCCGCCGTCATCGCAGCAACCGACGAAACCCTTTCGTTTCTGATGGAGCTCGTGTGATTCCCGTACGCCACACTAGCCCGCTGCTTCAACTAAACCGTGTTCATGACGCCATCGGCGACGTGCGTGCGCGGCTGGACTCCGCGCAAACGGCGGCCTCTACCGGACTTCGGGTCACCCGCCCGTCGGACGCACCCGGTGTGTGGTCCCGCGTTCTGTCTCTCCAATCGTCGCTCGATGCGAGCGTGCTTCACGGCACCAACGCGGCCCAAACCCTACCGTTGCTCGACACCGCCGACGCCGCGATGTCAACAGCCCTGGAAACGCTGGTCCGCGCCGGGGAACTCGCCGTTCAGGGCGCCTCTGAGGCGTTGAGCGACGACCAACTGCCGCTCATAGCAGACGAAGTGGATGCGTTGATCAGCTCGCTGGTGTCGGTCGGAAACACAAAGTTTGGCGACCGCTACTTGTTCGGCGGGACTGCTTCCGGCGTTCAGCCTTTTGACGCAGCCGGAACCTACGTCGGCAACAGCACTTCGCCGACCGTTCGGGTTTCCGAATCGGTCTGGATCGATACAGGCTTTGACGGTTCTTCGGCCTTCGGCGCAGCCATCGCAGCCCTCATGGACCTGTCTGCAGCGCTGCGAACTGGGGACCAGTCGCTGGTACAAGCCGAGATCGACAATGTTCAGGGCGCCGACACTGGAATCATCGCGCTCCAAGGGAAGATCGGGGTCGCGTGGAACCAGGCCGACGACGCGACGGTGGCCGGAGAAAGCGCCCGGCTCTTTCTCCAAGCTCAAATCGATGGACTCATCGGGACGGACCCGACCGAAGCACTGACCGAACTAACGGCCGCACAGGCTGCTTATGAGACGGTGCTGGCGGTGAGCGCCCAGGTTTTTGAGAAGTCTTTGTTCGATTTTCTCTAAACATTCGGCCACGGCGGCCGATTGAGAAACGCGGGCCAACCGGCCTCGCTGCCCAAAAACGGGAAACCACTCGAGGAAGGACATGGCACTCACCGTCAATACGAACCTGGCGTCGATGAATGCTTCGACGCACCTGCAATCAAGCTCGCGAGGGCTTTCGACCTCCCTGGAACGACTGTCGTCCGGCCTGCGGATCAACCGTGGCGCAGACGATGCGGCAGGGCTCGGGGTTGCCAACAACCTCCGCGCGGCGAACGCTTCACTGAAGGTCGCTCACCGCAATGCGAGCGACGCCATCAGCGTCATTCAAACCGCGGAAGGGTCCACCTCAGAGGTCGGCGCGATTGTGGAACGTATGCGCGAACTCGCCGTGCAATCGTCGAGTGAGACCCTGGCTGACCAGGAACGCCAATACATTCAAGAGGAGTTCACGCAGCTCTTGGGTGAAATTGACCGTATCGCCGCCATCTCGAACTTCAACGGTGTCCAGCTTTCCGACGGCACCAACGCCACGCTGAGCGTTCAGGTAGGCATCGGGTCAAGTGCCGACAACCAGATCGACATCACGCTCGGCGACCTCGGAAGCGCTACGCTGGGGGTGGACGTGCTGGACCTGTCTACTGCCGCCACGGCCGTCCTTGCACTCGATGCCTTCGACAGCGCGATCGACACGCTCAACGGCTACCACAGCTCGTACGGTGCTGTGCAAAATCGAATCCAGAGCGCCACGCGCAACCTTGAGACGTATTCGGACAACCTCGGAGGCGCCGAATCCGTCATCCGCGACGCCGACTTCGCGCTGGAAGCCGCCGAAATGGCGAAATTCCAGACGATGCAGCAGGCCGGCGTCAGCGTGCTCGCTCAGGCCAACCAGTTGTCACAGAGCGCACTCAAACTGCTCGGTTGATGTGCCGTAAGGACGAGAGTCGGTCGAGGCCCCCCGCCTCGACGCTTTCGTTTGGATGAGGAGGCTCGCTATGGCAGTCACCGTCACCGGATTGTTCTCCGGCTACGATACGGGCGCCATCATGGACGCCATTCTTGCAGCCGCCGCTGTGCCCCGCGACCAGGTCCAGGGTAATATCGACGAATTACAAACGACGTCGGGCGTCATCACGGAAATGAGCGGAAAACTCTCCGCCATTTCCACACTGATCACCGACCTCAAGAATCCCGATACGCTGCCGGCGTACACGGCGGCGCTCTCCAACACCTCGTCCTTCACCGCTGTGGCCGATCCAGGTGGTGCGGTCCCTGGTACGTGGACGGTCAATGTCACGGCGCTCGCCGCCAACGACAACCAAGTGTCGCAGGGCTACGACGACAAACTATCGCTGGGTGCAGTTCCCCAGGGAACGATGTCCGTGACGGTCGCCGGAGTGACTTCCGAGGTCGTCATCGACGGCACCAACGACAGCCTGACCGATTTCGCAGCGGCGCTCAACGACATCGACGGTGTGACCGCTTTTGTGCTCGACACTGGCGCCAGCGTGGGTCGCTACAGGCTCGTCATCGAATCCGATGACACGGGCGTTGCCAACGCGCTGACGCTGGACACCGCTGGGTTGGTCACCGGTGGGACCCTACCGACCTTTACCCAAGCGCAGGCCGCCTCGGATGCGCAATTGACCGTGAACGGGATTGCCATTTCTTCGGCGTCCAACAACGTGGACGCGGTCCCCGGGCTCACGCTCAATCTGACGCAGGCCGGCGCGGGGCCCGTGAGTGTCACCGTCGCGCGTGACGAGGCGGCAATTCTTGCAAAGGTCACGGCGTTTGTGGATGCGTACAATGACCTCGTCGGATTCTATGGCGTCAACAGCAACTATGACGCAGAAAATGGCATTTCTGGCGCCCTCGTCGGGGAGTCGGGCGCGCGCAGGATCATGTCGACGTTATCGAGCAAGGTCTCCAATTCCTACGTCACCGGCAGTGCCCTTTCGAGCCTCGCCATGGTCGGTTTCTCCACCAACCAGGACGGAACGATTTCTTTCGACAGCGAGGAGTTTTCTGCAGCGCTCGATGACAATGCCGAGGACGTGTTCAGCCTGTTCACTTCCGACACAGGTCCGTTCGCCACAATTCAATCGCAGATCGACGACGTTTTTGTCGACGCAGAAAGCGGAATCTTGTCCAGCCGACTGGGGTCGATTGAAGCGACAGTCGCTCAATTTGAAGAACGCATCCTTGTCCTCGATGACCACCTGATCGCGCTCGAAGACCGCCTCGCCCTGCAGTTCGCGAAGCTCGAAGACACGATTGCCCAGCTCAATGGCCTCACCACGATGTTGGATGCGATGCTCAACGGATCGAGCACCAAATCCGGAGCGTCCACCTCTTCGTCGTAACGGAAGTCAATCATGCGAAGTATTGGATCGTACCGCTCGTCGCACGTGCAATCGGCCCCCAATCACGTGGTGGTCGCCCTCCTCCTCGCGGAGGCCGTTCGTCGAATCAACCGTGCGAGAAGCGCCGTACCTACGTCGCGGGCGTTCACCGATGATCTCGGCCACGCGCGTGCTATCATTGTGGAATTGCGCAATGCACTCGACCCGACCGCAGCGCCGCAGCTCGTGGCACGTCTCACGGCGTTGTACGACTTCACCTTCCACGAATTGATCGCTGCCGGAAAAAGCCGGTCTGTCGAGCGGCTCGCAGCCTGCGAGAACGTGCTCATGCGCCTCACTGAGGCGTGGCAACAACTCAACCCCGCCGAGGAGGTCGCATGACGGCCACAATCCTGGTGCGCGACTTGCTGTCGCTTTCGTGTGACCTCCCCAACGACCCGAACAAAGAGGTCGCCGTGCTGCTCGAACGCGTTCGTGCGGAGGTCAACGACCTGTCGCCCAACGACCTGTTGGCGGTTGCGGCTGCCATTCGCGCGCTCTCGGCCGCCTGCCGGGACCAGCTCGAAGGTCTCCGGGCGGAACACCTCAAACTAGGCGGTGGAAGGCGGGCAATTCGCGGGTACGGCCACATCCGCCCCCAGACAAGAATGCAACGGATCCGCTGCGCCGTGTGAACGCTACATAATGTCCGGTTGTGTCCGATAGCGAGCCATGTGGACCCTTCTGTTCGCTACCGCGTTCGCGCAGACCGGGGACACCGCTGACACCGCGGACACCGCGGGCCCCTCAGACACGGGCACCAGCCCAGACACCGCAGAGACAGGGACTGTTCCTATCGATACGGACGACACGGGTGCGCCGGACACGTCCACGCCGCCCGTCACCGGGAGCGAAACGGGCGACACGGACATCGCAGACACCGCTGACACCGCTGGAACAGAGGTCGTCGCCGTACTCGCGACGACCCTCGCAGGCGAAGTCGGTGGTCTTCGGTGCAGTTCTTCGCCTCACCCCTCCGTCGCTTTCGGATTTGTAGGCCTCGCAATTACCCTGCGGAGGCGCCGGTGTGGCTTTTCTTATTGAGCCTAGCGTCGGCGTCGGACCCCGATCGCGACGTGCGAATCGGCCTGCGCGGAGTCGCCGAATCGTGGCAAGACGACGCCATCGCCACCGTGTACCGAACGGGGGCCGTGTTCGGCGGCGCCACGTTGGTCGTCGACGTGTGGGGTCCCCTGGCCGCGGGTGCAGAGTTCGCCTACCGGTCAGTGACACCCAAAACTGGCGAAGATCCTGCGCTACACCTGCTTCCTGTCACATTTCTCGCCGAAGCACGGCTCCCGTTGGGCGACGACCTCCATGGGCTAGGCGCGCTGGGGGCGGCGATGGTCGCCTTTACGGAGCGCGACACCACGACCGCGCTGACCGGGACCCGAATCGCCCTGGACATGCGCGTTGGGGCCCGCTGGGACCTGCACCTCATTGAACCCGCGATGGCGCCTGCGCCCTCCGCAGTGCAAGCCGTTGAGTTGGACTTGTTCCTAGGACGCAGGCAGCAGCGTCCTGGCCTGGTTGGGCTTGACCTGTCGGCCTGGCGCGCCGGTTTCGGCCTGACGGCCCGCCTGTGATCACGCTGTGGGCCTTTCTGGGGCTGGCCGTCGCAGCACCCGCCAAGGTCGGCATGGTTGACCTGAACATCAGTCCCGGCGCCAAGGTGGCTGCCTTGCCGCCTGCGCGGCCGGACCGCCTGGACCTCGTCATCCGGCACAATTTGGAGTCGTTGAACGCTCAGTTCGAAGGGCTCCCCGTCGCATGGATTCGCGACGTCGATGTGCGCGGGGTGGGTGGAGGCACCTGGTTGATCTCGATTTGGTCCCGGGCCGCGCCCGACGTGCCTCGTTGGGAGGTTGCAGAGGGTCGACTGAGGTTGTGGACGGGTCCCCCGATTCGGACCGCGAAACAAACCGAATCCGTGCAAAACCTGGAAGGGCCTCGGACACCGGCCATCCCGCCGGCCCTCGCCGCACATCCGCTGTGGGGCGACGCGTGGCAATTCGCGATGGCGGCCGATCGTTGGCCATTGGTCCCTCCTGAGCGAGGCCGGCTTGCCGTTTCGGAGGACCTCCTGGCGGACCTCGCGACCCCTCCGAGTTGGACCGCCCTTTCCCACTACCGGTCGGCCCTTCGCAGGGCGTCCGACGGTCCAAGCCGAGCAGCGGCGTTGGGAAGGCTCGCCGAGGGCTACCTCGCGCTCGGGGCGCCACGGGAGGCTCGCTACTACCTAGGGGAATTGCTCGAGGTAGACCCCAGCCCGTCCGCGTTGCTTCGTGCGGCCGATGCCGACCTTCGTCTCGATCGTGTGGACGAAGCGCGTGCGTTGTGTGTGGCTGCTCGCGGTCACGGCCTGGACGCCAGCGCGTTGTCCTGCTTGGCGCGCATTGCGCTGAAGACGGGGACACCCGACCCCACCGCGATTGCCCGCGCATTGATCGATGTCGCAGAGGGACCGGTCCACAGGCTGCTCGCCGTCGAACTCTTGGTGGCGGACCACCGTTGGGCGGAAGCCACCCCCGTCCTCGAGAAGTTGGTCGCCGAAGAGGGCTGGCCGCTCATGTGGGCCCAACTGGGGGATGCCAAACTGGTGGCGGGAGACCGCGCGGGTGCCCGAGACGCTTGGCGCAAGGCGGCGCTAGACCGCGAACTTGCCCCCATCGTGTCGGTCCGACTTCGACTTGCGGCCCTGTTGGACGCGGGCCCGACCCAATGGGGCCGGGAACTGGCGTGGCTGCTCGAACGCGCCGAGCGACCGGGTCCAGAAGGTTTGGAGTCTCGTTACCTGATTGCGCAAATTGCTGAGCGATGGGGTGACGACGCAGTTGCCAGCGACGCCCTGGCCCGCCTATGGGACGCAGACCCCGCCGTCGCGCTGCGAAGCGACGTCGCCGAACGGTTGATCTCCGCCTGTCGCGCTCGTAGCCAGACGTACCAGCGACTCGGGCGTAAAATCGACCAGATCTCGTTGTTACAAACGTGTTGGCGCCCCGATCTGGACCGGCTCGTGTCAAATCCCGGCTTCCTCCAGGATGTAGCAGACGCCAGCGCGGATTTGGGGTTGCTCGACCTCGCCCTGAACACCCAACAGCGGGCACTGACGGTATCGACCCGGCGCGGCGCTGATGACCCCCAGGCTCTGCTCCGCCTCGCGACGCTGTACCGCCTGACAGGCCGCCCCAAGGAGGCACTCGACACTCTGGTGTGGGTCGAACGGCTGGGGAAAGGACCTGAAATCGCCGACGGCGTGTGGACTGAACGCGCCGCCGCTGCTGTTGCGCTCGGCGACATCGACGGCGCTATCGGCTTCTTGCACCGTGTACGGCCTACAGGGGCCGCCGGGCCAGCTGCACGGGCCACCGAAGCTGTGGTGTTGGCCCGATCGGATCGATGCGAAAAGAGCGTGCCACTGTTGCGCGGCCTGTTGGAGAAGCCGGGCGGCCTGGACCCGACGACCCTTGACGAGTTGCGCGTGACACTGGCGCGCTGTCGTTTGCGGGCGGGCGATGCGGCGGAGGCGCGTGCGATCGCGGCGACCGTGGACCCGACCGGGGCCGGGGCCGACGAAGCGACGTGGATCGACGGGGCTGCGGCGGGCGTGACCCCTGCCGGCAAACTCCCCGAGATTCCTTTGTGGCGCAAAGTGGCCGAAGCCACGACGTCGCTGGAGACGTGGCTCGCGGAAACCCGGAAGACACTCGGGAAGTAGGGCCATTGGCGTGACCCGTCACACTGGCGTATTCGTGTCCATGTGGACACTCTTGGTGGTGCGGAACAGCCTTGCTGCGACCCAAATCGTAGCCGAAGTTGCGACGTTGGAAGCAGCGATGTCAGATGCGGTAGCGGGCGACGTCATCCTGATCGCCGACGGAACATACCGAATTGAAAGCGGCCTGCGCGCGACCGCGGCAGGAACGGCGCTCGCGCCGATTGTGCTCGCCGCGCAGCATCCCGGCGCCGTCTTGATCGAGTCCGATACCGTCGAGGCCATCAAAATCAGCGGACCCTATTGGCAGGTGCTGGACCTCACGATCCGCGGCGTGTGCGCAGACCACAATGCCTGCGAGCACGCTTTGCACATTGTTGGGGCCGCCGACGGCACGCTCGTGCGCGGAAATACGTTCGTCGATTTCAACGCGCAGATCAAGGGGAACGGCGAAGACTACGGTGCGGGGTTCGAGTGGCCTGACGACGTCGTCGTCGAAGGAAATGTGTTCTACGACGAAGGCCCCCGTCAAACGGCAAACCCGGTCACGAAAATCGACGTAGTCGGTGGTCAACGGTGGCGGGTTGAAGCCAACGAGATTCGTGACTTCGAAAAGGGGCAAGGCGACACCATCAGCTACGGCGCTTTCTTCAAGGGCCATAGCAAAGACGGTGTGTTCGAGCGCAACCTCGTCGTCTGCACCAGTCGAAATGAAGCAGGCGTACGGATTGGACTTTCCTTGGGAGGCGGTGGTACGTCTCCCGATTCGATTTGCGAAGACGGAACCTGCACGCCTGAACACGAACGCGGCACGATTCGCAACAACCTCATCGTGCATTGTAGTGATGTCGGTGTTTACCTCAACGAGGCGTTTGATTCCCGCATCGATCACAACACACTCTTCGACACGACTGGGGTGGACGTTCGATTTCCTGAGAGTTCAGCGTTTATCGACGCCAACCTCGTGGACAGCAACATTCGTGAACGCGACGGCGGCGTTTTCACCGAAGGATTCAACCTCGCGAACGTGGGTACCGACCTGTTGCGAACTTGGTTTGTAGACCCAGACGGGCTGGATTTTGGCCTGGTCGTGGGCGCGGGCTTTGTCGACGCTGGCAGCGCAGAGGACCCCGTCACCGATGACTTTTGCGGCGCCTTACGAGACGACGCGCCGGATCTGGGGGCATTGGAATACACGACCGATATGCCGTGCGCGACCGATCATGCGTTTCCTGGCACTGTCGGGGAATCGACCTCGGGTGCGCCCACGGACACGGCCGGCCCCACATCTGGAACCGGAGGGTCGAACGCTTCGTCTCCCGCTGGCTGCGGTTGCGCAACTGGACCGGCGCGCTCCCTCCTCGTGGGGTTCGGGGGGATCTTGTGGGGTCTGCGGCTACGCAGGGCACCTCACACACGCCCTTTCAGGTTGCGCAACCGTTGAGCGAGCGCATCGAGTTGGCGCTCCACCTCATCGATTTCAACCCCCACGGTTCGACCCTCGTCGTCGGCCGCCCGGGCAGCATCCTCCTCCTTCGCTTCTTCCATGCCAGCCAGAATGACGCCGATGAACAGGTTCAGCATGACCATCGCGCCGATCAGCACGAAGCTCGTGAAGTACAACACTGCGGCGACCGGTTGGGGGGTGTCCACGCAGGTGGAAACGTCGTCGTACCCGAATGAACCGCAGCCGAACAGGTTGATGTACAAGAGGTCCGTCCAAGCATCCCCCGTCACCACGCGAAACAGCGACAACATGGCGATGGGCAGATGGCCAAAGTGCACCGGGTCGTTGGCGCCGAACATGAAGACACCGGCGACGCCGTACACGTAAAACAACAAGGCCAACAACACCGCAACCCAGCCCATCGACGGCAAGCTTGACAGCAAGGCGCCTACGAGCACCTGCAACCGTGGAATGGCGCGCACCAAGCGCAACACGCGTAAGAGGCGCACCAGCCGCAACACGGCCACGTAGCCGGCGTCAATCGGCAAGAACGCCACCGTGACGATGGTGAAATCGAAGACGTTCCACGGGTCGCGAAAGTACGACGTTCGCCAAGCGACGAGTTTTAGGCTCGCCTCCACAGCGAAGAGCCAAAGCACGACGGAGTCGATGGCATTGAGGGCCCTTCCGATGCGCTCAACAATTGCAGGCTCCGTTTCAAGGCCGACAATTGCGCCAGCGACCACAATCGCGCCGGTAATCAGGCGTGAAAACCACGTCGATTCCACCCACGAAACAACGCGCTGCCTCACGAACCCTCCGCGTCGGCGCGCCTATGTCGAGCGCGTGCCTCCGGACACCGTTAGCCGCGCCTTTCCACGAAACCCCGAGGAGTGCCATGAGGCTCGTGTTCTGGACCGCAGCGTGTTTCGTTGCCCTCTCGCTGACGCCTGCGCCTGCCTTCGCCCAGAACCCGCCCGAGGGCGCGCCCTCCGCCGAGGTCGCTGCCGAAGCAGCACCAGATGCGATTGCTGAACCTCCGGCCGAACCGGTTGCGGAAGGGGTCGTCGAGCCCGTCACTGACGGAGTCGCAGAACCCGTCCCAGAAGAGGAGGCCGCGCCTGAAGAAGAGGCCGAAGTGGTCGAGGCGCCTTCGGCGTTCACGTTCGGGCTCATCACCTCCCTCTTTGCGCTCAGCTTAGGCGGAATCTCCGCGGTGCTCGGCATCTGGGTCGATCGCGACAAGAGCCGGCCGATGACGTTTGCGCTGGCGATGTCAGTGCTCATCTCCTCCGCGGTTTGCGTCGGGATGTTCCAGGGTGTTCTCGACAGCCGCGACGCGATTGCCGCCAAGGCAGACCTGAGTCGAATGCTCGATATGGTGAACGAGATCGCGTTCGCGTCGGGCGACCCCGCCCTTGCCGCGTTGGTAGCGGAAGAAGGCGGAACGGCGATCGAAATTCCGCCCGCACCGCCCGCACCGCCGCCCGAGCCTGAACCCGTAGAAGACGCCGTAGAAGACGCCGCAGAAGGCGCCGTCGTACCCGAACCCACCCCCACCGAACGCTGAGCGGGAGCGAATATGGACATCGGACTTCTTGCTTCGTTCGCTGGAATCCTCGTCGCAGGCCTCGCCGGCGTGCTCGGGGTTTGGATGGAACGCGACCGAACCGCACCCTCTGGGTGCGCGATCGTGTTCTCCTTGCTCATCCTGTTTGCGATGGGCGTCGAGACGCTGCACGCGGTCAAACAGGCGGCCGAAGACGCGATGACAGAAAACGCCATGGCGCGGGTTCTTGAACGGCTTTCTGAATTGGCCGAGAGTGGCGACAATCCCGCTCTCACGCAGTTCGTGGGTGCAGAACTGGCGGCGGCAGCGCGCAGCAATCCGGACGTGGTGAAGAAACTCGAGAAGAAGGTTGCGGCCAAAGGCGGCGACCCTGCCGCAATCCGTAAGAAAGCCGCCGCGGCCGCGCGCGCTTCCGCCGGGCTCCCCTCGCGCCCGCCTGCAGCGTTGGCGGCCGCTAGAGCAGCGGGGAATGCCAAAGCGGGCAAAGCAGGCGCCAAGGCGCCCGTCGGAACCAAGGCGCGTACGGGCAAAGCGCCTGAGGGGAAGGCGCCGGAAGGGAAAGTCGGGAAGGCGGCAGGCGCGGTCGAAGGAAAAGTCGGAAAGGCAGAACTAGGTGCCAAAGAGGGCAAAGCCGAAATCGAAGGCGCGGCAGCAAAAGTGGGCAAAGCCGCCGAGGCGGCCAAGGAGGGCAAAGCGAAGGCGCAAGAAGTCATCGCCGACCCGGTCAAAGCCGCGAAAGCCGCAGACCCGACCAAAGTGGTTCCGCCGAAGGTGGACCCGACCAAAGTCAAGGTTCCGGGCCTGAAGTAAGGGCCCGCGGCCGGCCTCTACCCGCCCACCGACGTCATCACCCCCTCGAAGTCCACCTCGCCGAGATGCGCGCGGTGGCCTGCCACTTTGGCCCACAACCGGGCGCGCAGTGTCGTCTCCAACTCGGCGTCCGTCACGCCGCTGCGAATCACGTCGCGCAGCGACGGCAGCGCTTCTTTCGACAAACACGTGCGCAAATGGCCATCGGCTTGCAATCGTAAGCGATTGCACGCTTCGCAAAAATGTTCGGTCATCGGCGAAATGAAGCCGACGATTTGGCCGGTCTCCTGCAGACGGTAGTTTCTCGACGGTCCGCCGCCTTGTCCATCCATCGTTGGCACTAACGTGTAGCGCTGTGCAAGGTCAGCCCGAAGCTGGCTCACAGGCACATGGTGCCGAATGCGGTCATTGCCGTCAAATGGCATATATTCGATGAAACGCACCACAATATCGTTCGGTCGGTCCGAGAAATGTTCGATCAGTTTCGGAATCTGGTCCTCGTTCACACCCCGCATCACCACACAATTCAGCTTTACGGGTCTGATACCCGTTTGTAGGGCGGCGTCGATGGCGGCAAGCACCTTAGCCACATCGCCACCCCGTGTCATCGCCGTGAACTGAGCGGGTTCGAGCGCATCGATCGATACGTTCAGCCGTCTCAGTCCTGCTGCTGCGAAGTTGCCCGCCATAGGCGCAAACAAATGCCCGTTGGTGGTCATGGCGAGGTCCACCAGCCCGGGCAGCGCAGACAGCCTTGCCACGAGGTCCACAAGCCCCTTCCGGACCGTAGGCTCGCCTCCCGTCAGCCGAATTCGTTGAACGCCGTTGCGAACGAACACGGCAGCGACTCGCTCGATTTCTTCAAACGTGAGCAGGTGGTCTCGCGGCAGCCATTTGAGGCCCTGTTCGGGCATGCAGTACACACACCTGTAGTTGCAGCGGTCGGTGACGGAGACACGCAAGTACGTGTGGGTCCGGCCGAATCGGTCAAGCAGCGCACCACGCGTCGGCATGGCGAGGCCAGGCGTCGGTTCTGGCAGGCTCAACGGAGGCCCAACCGCGTAGCGACGAGGTTCGCAAGCGCCTCGAAGGCCTTGGCCGTGTCGTCCGTCCCTAGCGCAGGGGGGCGCCCTTCGTCGGAGCCCTGGCGAATCGCGCTGCGCAAGGGGAAACGCGCCACGACTTCGGTTCCGTACTCCGCTGCGACACGATCCGGTCCGCCCGTGCCGAATACGAAGTCGCGGGTGCCATCGGGGAGTTCGTACCAAGCCATGTTTTCGACGACACCGAGCAGGGGGACGTCGAGCTTACGAAACATGGTGATGCCGCGGACGACGTCGGCCAACGCCACCTCCTGCGGCGTGGTGACCAACAACGCGCCGTCGAGGTCCACGGCTTGAATGAGCGTCAACTGGGCGTCTCCGGTTCCAGGAGGGAGGTCGATCACCAGCACATCGAGCCCGCTCCAATCAGCGTCCTGGAGCAACTGACGCACCGCGCCCATGACCATGGGGCCGCGCCAAATCATGGCCTCCGTGGCTTCCACCAACATCCCCATCGACAAACACTGCACGCCGTACGCGACGAGCGGGATGATTCGTTTCCGCTCCGCATCCGCCATCGGGCGCCCTGTGGTTCCCATGAGAATGGGCACGCTGGGCCCATACACGTCCGCGTCCATCAACCCGGTGGGATGACCCAATCGGGTCAGCGCGACGGCGAGGTTGGCCGCCACGGTGGACTTCCCTACGCCTCCCTTGCCCGACGCCACGGCGATGACTTTCTTGACACCCTCCACAGGCTTTTTCGCGATGGGGCCCCCGTGCGGAGCCACGCCAGCGCCAGTCATCCCAGGCACCCGATCTTTCGGCGGGTGCGCATGCGCATGTGGCTGCGCGTGGGCCGGTGTCGAACCGGAATCCAGCGCCATCAACCGACCCGCGAAACCAAGTCCACGCAGGTTCTGTTCCAACGCCGCCCGAATCGCCTTTCGGTCGTCGGGTGAGTGCCCAGCCTGCCACACGAGGTCGAGTTGCAGGTCATCGCCGCGCATGCGCACATTTTGCACCATGCCCGCAAGCCACACACTCCGTCCCGTGATCGGATCACGCACCCGGGTGGCAGCAGGCTGAACGTTTGCCGTAGCGTCGTCCGACATCGAGATCCTTTCCCCTGGGAAGGGCCCCTATCGTCAAGCGGCCCGCGCCGGGGACGCCGAGGGGTTGCAAGTTCGGCCGGAGCGGCTAGCCGCCGAGGCATGACGACCGTGTTTCTCGCTGTGCTCCCGGCATTCGGCGGCCAGGAGGTCCTTCTCTCGAGCATGGCCGAACATGAGGGACAGGCTGTTCTTGACCCGGCGCTCCTCGGCGAGTCCTACCGGCAGCTCGTCAAAGAACTCGGTGCCATGGTCTCCAACAAAGCCACGATGCCCGCGTTCACGACCGGCGTGTACGGATTCGAGCTGGACGTAGGCACGTGGTTTGTTCTCAACGACGCACGAACCCGCACGGAAGACATTTCTCCGTGGGCCCGGGTCGACGCCGACGAGATCGCCGAGCCCTACACCATCGTTCCCGTCGTGTCGGTGCGCAAGGGCCTACCGCTTTCCACCGAGCTCGAAGCGCATGTCGGGTGGATGGCGGACACCTCCACGGGCTTGGTCGGCGCGCAAGGCCGCGTGGCCATCCTCGAAGGTTTTCGACCGCTGCCCGAACTCACGGCCCATGCAGGCTACTCCGGCATGATCGGCAACGATGAGCTGGAAGTCAGCGTCTTCGATTTGGGAATTCAGATCGGAACCACCCTACGAAGTGGCAGTGTACAGGGCGTAAATACGGGCCTCTTCAGCCCATGGTTCGACGTCTCTTCCCTGCGGGTTTCCGCCGCGCCGATCCTGGACGTGGAAGTGGCCGACGACATCGGGGCCGTGCCGTTCGGTGGAAGCAAGACGGCGGACCACGAGTCCGCGCTGGTGCTCCCACAACTTGGCGCCGGGTTCCAAGCGACGTCGCGGGATGTGCACGTACGCATGGGCCTGACGTGGGTACCTGCGGCCATTCCGACACTTTCCGCGGGCATCGGGTTCACCCTCTAGCAGTGCAACCCGCAGACGTGTGCATCCAAGCGACGGTGGCACCCGATCTGCGCACCATCCGCGGAACGATGCGCATGTCGAGGCCTTTCGACCTGGTGGATCCGTTCGCCAGCGTGCCCCAGCCGAAAGACGACCGCACCCTGCTCCGGACGTTTCCAGGTCGCGCCGAGGTCGGCGCCGTCACCTGGCACCAAGACGGCGACACGCTGCACTTCGAGACGACCCTGCCCCGCCGATTCGACGATGGCGGTACGGTTTCAGGCCGCTTGGTCGCGCACGGAGGTTGGGCACCCCTGGCGCTCGACGGAGGCCGCCTCGTCCCCCTCTCCTGGGACGTCACTGTCCACCTCCCACCCGAGGCGGTCGGCGCGGTCAATGACGTTGCCGGTGCCGAGCATCTGCGCTGGACTGGGGTCGCCGAACGCGTCAGCCTCGCGGTTGTCGCACACGGGACGCGCACTGACCTGCCTGGAATCGCACTCCTGAGCCCGCGGCAGCCGCGCAAGAGTTTCCTGCGCGAATTGCCGCGGGCTCGCGCTGCCACATCGGCGGACGAAGCCCCCATCGTGGTCGTGGTGGCGCCCCTGCGACGGCGCTTGGCGCGGAGTGGACCGGGATTGGTCACCGTCAGCGACCGCGCTTTTCGAGTCACGCCGCCATTTGCTCGCTTTCACCGGGTCGCCGTCGCCACCAGCCTCGCGACTGCGGCGGTGAACAATCCAGATCCCCTGGCGCGCACCCTCGTCGGAACCGTCCGAGCCGACGTGTGGGCCGAACAACTGCGCGGGGACGCCGCCGACACTTGGCTCAGCCGTCTGTCTTGGCTTCCCTCCCTCAATATGGTGCTGTACGCCGGAAACCTGCCGTTTCACTCCGACTTGCTGGAACGCACCTGGCCGAGCGACCCGCTCCGGGACGACTTGGCCGAGCGTTTCTCGCCCGGGCCGTCGGGCCGGTGGATGGTGTCCCAGTTGGAGGGGGCTGGCGGATCTGGCACAGCATCGGTCGTCGCCAACGCGGTAGCGGCCGGCACGTCCCTAGTGGACGCGATCCACCTCGCGGGCCTGCCGCTCGACGTCGCAACTGCCATCGTCACAGGACCGCCGCCCCAAGACTACACGCTCGACGTGTCGAAAGCGCAGGTCACGGTGTTTCGGGAAGCGCCTCCGGGAAGCCCGGCCGAGATCGTCGCTGTGAAGGTGGACGACACGACCTTTCTGCTGTCCGCTGCTCCGGGCACCACTGCGATTCCGCTCGCGCGGCCAGCGCGACGGGTCGTGATGGACCCGGGCGGGGACCTGCTTCAAACCTCACGGCTAGGGGAACGCTGGCCAGAAAGGTTCGACGTGACCGCGGCCGCGTTCATCGACGCCATCGATCTGGACGCCTTGACTGCGGTTGGCCAGGTAGTCGCGACGCTGAGGCGAACATGGGACACCCACAACCTCGAATCGGCGACGTTGTACAACACGGAGTCCACGCGCGTCGGGCTGCGTCTCGCGCACGCGTTCAAACGCGGAGAGCTGTTGGATGGTTTGAGTCGCGCCCATCGAATCCTGGTGTCGGCGGGGGTCGCAAGTCTGGACCCCAAGTTTGCGACCGTCACGGGCCCCGGGGTTGCGGTGGACGGCGGTTTGTCGTGGACGTGGGATACCCGGGAGGAGCGCAACTGGCCGCTGACCGGCAGCCGCTTGCAAGCCTCTGTGACGGGCTCGGCGGCACCGGGGACCGACGACCGGGCGGTCGCGGGCCATCTCGCAGCGGTGCAGGTCGGCGCGGCTTCTCCGCGTGTCGTGTGGGCAATGCGGGTGGGGGCTTCTGTCGCCGCGGCCGACCTCCAACATCGTCAGTTGGCGTTGGCCGGATTGGGTAGCATCGCGTCCTTGCCAGTGCTCCCGGCCTGTCCGCTCGACAATGGTGACGGATGCGCGCCCTTAGGCTCTGCCCGCGCCACGGCGGCCACAGAACTGCGTTGGGCGGTGCTTCGGGGCGCCAACGTGCCGTTGGCTCTGGCCTGGGGGACGGAGTTGCAGCTCATTGCCGGGCCCGAAGCAGGCCTGCTTCATACAGACGATGGTGAGGCCGTGGCCGTGGGCGCGGTCGTCGGGTTGGGGGGCATGGCCGACGT
Organism: Klebsiella pneumoniae; assembly: GCA_945861065.1. Classification (GTDB taxonomy): domain Bacteria; phylum Myxococcota_A; class UBA796; order UBA796; genus SXOB01. The sequence continues at coordinate 19,020 of CAMASI010000006.1, forward strand.
GCTTGGCCTCGACCCCACATTGCTTGGCCTGACTGCGGGCTGGCCGCTATGGACGTCAGGTCCGGTTGGCACCGTACCCGCAGACGGCGTCCCTCAATTGTGGTTGCGCTGGGCGCAGCGTTTCTGACCGCTAGCAGCCTTCGGTTGCCGTCACCGTACCCGTATCCGAGGCCGTATCGCTCGGCGTTGTGTCGGTGGGGGTGGTTTCTCCGCCGGTATCGGAAGTGGTTCCATCGGTGGCACCGGTGTCGGTCGGTGTTCCTCCCGTTCCGCCCGTTCCGCCCGTCCCGCCCGTCCCGCCAGCGCCGCCGCTGCCTGAGGTGCCGCCGGTCCCCGCGGTGCCAGTTCCGCCCGTAGTCTCGCTGAGAATCACGATGTCCAACGTGTCCCGAATCAGCGGTTCGAAGGGGTCATCGGTTCCGTCGTTTTTCGTGAGTTGCAACTCTACCGTTGCAGGCCCGGCGGGCGTCCAAGTCATCTCGAAGGGGTCTGTGTCGTAATGGCCCTGCCCGTCCTCCGGTTCGTCCCCGTCGAAGTAGGCGTGCACATGACAACCCACGCTATTGTCGCTGGGTGCTGACACGTCGCAGCCGGTCACTTCGAAACTGATTTCAAAGGAATCGCCGTCGACTTCCGCACCCGCAGTAGGCCCCGTGATCACCAGTGTCGGGGCGCCGCCCACCGTCACCGAAACCGTAGCCGACGACGTAGCACCGTCTTCATCGGCGACTTCATAGGTAAAGCTGTCCGACCCCACAAAGTCATTGTTGGGCGTGTAGGCCACGCTCCGTTTTCCGACGATTTCGACGGTTCCGTCGTCGGGCGAAGACACGGAAGTCACCTCGAGCGAGTCGCCTTTGTCTGCGTCCTCGTCGTTGTCGGTCAGATCGGCCTCTATCGTGAGACCCCCGTAGGTCTCGATGTCATCGTCCACCGCAACGGGGGCCGTGTTCGGACCCGCAGGGGTGTCGCCGACCGCAGGAACCGGGGCTACGTCTTTGATCGCATTCGTACAGGCTAAGGCCAGCGCCAACGTCCACATTCAAACTCCAACGGCTGCACCGCTGGATTGTAGCGGATTTATGCGCCGCTGTCGCCCGAGTCGCTCGACGACGACGTCGAGCCCGAGTCGCCCGAATCGCCGAAGAACAAGCCGAACAGCCCGGAGTCGCCTCCCGAGTCGCTTCCCGAACCCGAGGACCCTGCGCCGGAGTCACCGCCGGAATCGCCGCCACCGCCGCCGCCGCCAGCACCACCGCCGCCGCCAGCCCCGCCGCCAGCGCCCGACGAAGTCGCTGTATCGGAGACCCACGCGGTATCGGCATCGGCATCCGAGTCGGAGTCAGCATCCGAATCGGCATCCGTGTCCGTATCGGTTTCGGTGTTTGTTCCATTGGGGTCACTGCCGACACCTGAGTCGAGGAGCCCCGTATCGAACTTGGTGGTCGTGCAGCCCAGGAGGAACAGGGCAAGCAGGTTGGACGTGGGCATCAATCACTCCGCGCCGCGGAGATGCCGCGACCGGCGAACTCTACCCGAATTTTGGCGCGCTGTCGAAGGATTCCCGGAGTCACGGGTGTGATCGCTACCCGTTGATGTCCGTTGCTGGAGAAGTTGTGTCCACGAAAATGACGTAACGCGGTGGCCTGAGAAGTGAAGATTTGGCGTCTTGCGACTTGGCGACGTGACGACCTCACGACCCCCGGCCTGTCAAGATGGGCGACCTGACGACCTGGCGACCTGACGACCCGGCGACCTGGCGACCTGACGACGTGACGACCTGACGACCTGACGACCTGACGACTTGGCGACCTGACGACTTGGCGACCTGACGACCTGAGGACCCCCGGACTTCGAGCGACGTCTTCGCCGCTTCGGCTTTTCCGCTTTTCCGGATCGCCAAGGGGCCAGCCGCCGAGGTGGCAGCCGTCCTTGAGCTGCTGGGCGCCGAAGCCGAGGACCAGAGAGCGCTGGTACGGAGGGTCGGCGCGATGCTTGACCGGATGGCCCGATGATGCCCATCCGAGGGGCTCGTGTCGCCGCAAGGGGGGCGAGGGACTGATGATGCGCGGCTCAATGCGACGCAAGGTCGCAAGGTCGCCAGGTCGCCAGGTCGCAAGGTTGCCAGGTCGTCCGGTCGTCGAGTCGTCCTATGGCCGCAGGGTCAGCGCACGGTCGAGCCCCATCTGGCCGGGACGGGTCAAGGAAGGGCCAGCGGGCCACCGCCGCAGCGAGGGCGGCCACCGCAGCGAGCACGACCCGAGACGACCAACGGGTTCGGATCACACCCCGGGGTCACGGGCTCTCGACATCCACAGCAATATCCACCTGATCCCTCATCCCCGAGACCATCAGCGTGAGTTTGACGTCGCCTTTGACGAGATCGAACCCGGTGAGGGGCCCAGCCGACCGGGTATTGGTGTTGGCGAAACCGATCTTCTCGAAATGTGCGAGCCATAAGCCGCCAATCGCCGCCTTCTCTTCGGCAGGCTTTTTGTACACCACGTGAAGGCTCACCGCGCCCACCTCTTCTACCCGGCCGTCGCCGACAGGCAGCGCCATCGGTCCCCAGGGTGCAGGGAGACTCGCTCCGAGCGGGTCAGGAACGGCAGAATCTCCGCAGGCAAGGGCCACCAACATCCACCACACATCGACCTCCATGGCGCACACGCGGCTGGCCCGGTACTTCGCTCGCCCGGGAGACGTCCATGTCCGACGCCATTCGATCGGCCAGCGCGCCTAAGCCTGTCGGCGCTTACCCTCACGCCCGGCGGGTCGGGGACCTGATCTTCGTGTCAGGAATGGGCCCGCGCACGCCAGGCACAGACCTGATTCCTGGTGGGCCAGTTCAAGACGGATCCGGCGTTTTATTACCCTACGACGTGGCCGCCCAAATGCGCCAGGTCGTCGCCAACCTGAACGGAGTTCTCAAGGACGCCGGCGCCAGCCTTGAAGACATCGTGGACGTCACCGTATTCCTCATCGACATGCGTCGTGACTTTCCAGCGTTCAACACGGTTTACGCGGAGCTGCTGGGGGAGATTGGCCCAACCAGGACGACCGTGGAGGTCAGGGCGCTTCCGACGCCGATCGCCGTCGAACTGAAGGTCATCGCCTATCGGCCCATACGATGAAAATTGCCCACGACATCACCCCAGTCGTCAGCGAGAAGCTCGCAGTTTGGCCCGGTGACGTTCCATTTCGAAGGACAATGTCCGCGACCCTCGCGTCGGGCGACGCCGTGGACCTGTCGTCGATTCACACCACCGTTCACCTCGGCGCGCACACCGATGGCCCCAACCACTACCGCAAGGGAACGCCTGGAATCGGCGAACGAAGCCTGGAACCCTACCTTGGTCCCTGCCAGGTCATGGCCGTTGCCGTCGGGCACAACAACCGCGTGGGTGTGCACCATCTGACCGGACCGATTCTTGCGCCCAGACTGCTCTTCCGGACCTCCACATTCCCTGATCCAACGCGCTGGAACTCGGATTTTGCAGCGCTTTCCCCGGAACTCGTGCACCATCTCGCCGATCGGGGCGTGTGTTTGGTGGGAATCGATACGCCGAGCATTGACCCACAGCACAGCAAGCTGCTGGAGTCGCATCAAGCCGTTGCAGACCGCGACCTGTGCATCCTCGAAGGCATCCAACTCGACGGCGTCCAGGACGGACTTTGGACGCTGATTGCGCTGCCGTTGCGCCTCGTGGGACTTGATGCGAGCCCAGTGCGCGCCGTCCTCCTCGACCCGGCTTAGGACGCGGAACGAGATGTCTAAGCTCCCCTCCGCAGTCTCCCACGGGCGCCCGGGTTCTGGCCGATACCCCGTCGATCCCTTGGGTCAGTCCGAGGCGGGCATCGCCACGGGGCGCGATGTGGATTGGCAACCGTTGCTCGATCAACGCCGCGCCGGGGTGAGTGAAACGACGGTGCATGGTGCCATCGCGTGGGCGTCGGGCGGCCAAGTCGTGCACAGCTTCGGCGGGAACGTGCTCTGCTACGGCCGTTCGATGATGAAACCCTTCACGGCGAGGGCGTTGCTCGGGGGCCTGGTCGACACGACCTGGGAGCAAAAAGCCATCGCCATGGCTTCGCACAATGGGGACACGGAACACATCGCAGCGGCAATGTCTCTGTTGTCGGCCTCTGAACAGGGTTTGATGCAGACGCCACTCGACGTGCCCCTCGTGCAATTCGGTCGCCAGGTCCGGCGCCCTCGCCGTTGGTACCATTGTTGTTCTGGCGAACACGCCGCAATCCTGCACGCGGCTCGCAAACTCGGATGGCCGAGGGTCGGCTACACGCTGCCCTCCCACCCGCTGTACGACGCCTTCGTTGACGTGTTGCGGGCAGGGTTGGCAGACCCAACGTGGACCCCGTTGCGGACGGCCAGAGACGGTTGTGGCCTGCCCACGGTTTCCAATACCGTCGCGGAACTCGCTCGTTTGTTCGGTTGGCTAGCGGAGACGCGCGACCAGGATTGGGTGTGGGACGCCTTTGTACGCAACCCCGACCTCGTGGGTGGATTCAATCGTCTCGACAGTACCATCATCAAGGCGACGGGTGGGCAGGTCATCGCCAAGGAAGGCGCGGACGGCCTGCTTGGCTTGGCCATTGTGCACCCCAGTTACCCGGCGGGGCTCGGCGTCGTCATCAAGATCGCCCATGGCTACAACCCTGTCGCGACCTGGTATGTTGCCCGCGCCACGCTCGGTGTGCTCGGATTCGACCTGAGAAACCCTTATGCGCTACGCCGTCAAAAGGCGTTTCTCGTACCCGGCGTCGTACCCGCAAAACACCTGGAAGAATTACGGGGGTTGCCCACGTGGGACGAGTGGGACCCTGATGACGACACCTTCCTTGACCCCGGCGACAGCTGGGGAATCGACAGAGGCTAACGATGGCAACCGGACGAATCGTAGCGGGGGTTCTTGCCCCTCACCCCCCTCACCTTGTCTATGCGGAAAATCCGCCACAGAACGAACCACGCGCGGAGTGTGGCTGGGAAACCTTGCGTTGGGCGTACGAGCGGCTGCGGACCAACCTCGACGCCGTGGATTGGGATGTGCTCGTCTGTGTGTCCCCGCATTGGCAAACCTATATTGGAACACATTTTCTTGGGCTCCCTCGGTTTCAATCCCTATCGGTCGATCCCGTGTTCCCCAACTTGTTCCGTTACCACTATGACTTGCGCGTAGACGTCGAGTTGGCCGAGGCGATCTGTGAAGAGGCCAAGGCCGCGGGCCTCGTCACGCAGATGATGAGAAACCCGGATTTTCGCGTTGATTATGGCACGATTACGTCCTGTCACCTGACAAACCCGTCCTGGAGCAAACCTATCGTGGGGATCTCGTCGTGCCGCTCCGCGTCCTACTACTCGGTCGAGGTCATGCAGGAGATGGCGCTCGCGCTGGGCCACGCCACGCGCCGCGCGGTGGAGGCATCGGGTCGCAAGGCGGTGCTTCTCGCGTCGGAATCGCTGTCCCATCGCCACTTCGTCACCGAGCCCGACGTGCCCGAAGACATGAGCGCGGAGCATGTGATGAATCACCACCAATACCTGTGGGACATGCGAATGATCGACCTGCTCCGTCGCGGCAAATGTGGAGACGTGCTCGCCGCGATGCCCGAGTTCGTGACCCAGTCGATGTCCGAAGCCGACTCCGGAGCGCTGTCCTGGTTGATCGCCGCACTGAACGTTCCCAACTACGGCGCCGAGTTGTACGGGTACGGCACGGTGATCGGCACCGGCAACGCTGTGATGGGCTGGTTCCCCCCGGAGGCCCCATGAACGAAGAAGCGTTCGTTGCCGGAGCGCTCGTCACTGGCCTGCCCCATCCGCTGCTCACGCCCAACGCCAACCCCGGCTACGCGCGCCTTGCCGCGGGATTCCAGGCTGCGCGTGAACGCATTGTGGCGTCTGGCGCAGACGTGTTGGTCGTGTACAGCACGATGTGGCCGTCTGTCATCGGGCACCAAGTACAAGCAGATCCCCGGCCCGAGTGGGTCCACGTGGACGAGTTGTTCCATGCGTTGGGGTCTATGCCCTACCAATTTCGCATTGATTCCGAGCTAGCACATGCGGTGGTGGCCGCTGGACGGCAACGCGGCCTGACGATGCGCGACGTGGCGTACAAAGGATTTCCGATCGACACAGGCTCGGTCGTTGCGCTCAAACTGCTCACGCCGGAAAACGACATTCCCGCAATTATTCTGTCGAGCAACGTGTATGCGGACCGAGCGGAAACCATGGTGCTCGGCAAAGCGACCCGCGACGCCGTGTCCAAGCTGGGACGACGGGCCGCCGTGGTGGTCGTGAGCAGCCTGTCCAACCGTCTGTTCACCGATTTCGTGGACCCGCGTGATGACCACATCCATTCCCCCAAAGATGACGAATGGAATCGGAAGATTCTTGAGTTTCTTGCGGCCGGGCGATTGGAAGACGCCGCCCAGCTCAGTCGGATCATCCAGCATCAGATTCGAATCAAGAAAGTCGTTAACTTCAAAGCGTTTTGGTGGTGGAGCGCAGCGATGGGGGCACACAACCGGTACGACGGCATCGTACACGCCTACGAACCGATCATGGGAACGGGTGCGGCCGTGGTGACCCTACTCCCCCGTGCGTCGGGGATCGGCGACAAGGAGTTCGACGAAGATGAGGTGGACGTGTGGCGCGGCGACCGCGGGGTGCTCGCGGAATAGCGGTCAGCTGTGGGTACGATCCTCTGCTGACCGCCCTACGGACAATCCGGCCAAGTTCCGTACGACACTGTGACCTCCTCGCCGCCAACAAAATCGCCAGTGAATTCGATCGCGTTGGTCCCGGCGTCAAACACCCAGGTCGTCACGCCCTCTCCGTCAATGGTGACCTCGATCGACGCCGGGTCTGGCACGGCGCCGAGCACCAACGTTTTGAAACCTTCGGTCGAAACCCCGGCGAGTTCCCGAATGGACTCCGGCCATAGCGGGTCACAAATGTCCAACAGGATGCCGCCGGTCGCGTCTGCGGCCTCACCGTAGCCCGCAAACCCAGCGTGGAACGGATCGCCGCAAGTCAACGTGAGGTCCACGATGCCGGAAACGACCAGCCGCTGCGCATCAGCGACCGACGTCGCCATGGAATCGACCCAAACATCCCAATCTTGACCAGATTGTTCATATTCGTCGGTGACCACAATGACATGAACCTGGGCCCCAGCACGCGCGAATCCGGCATTACAGCCATCGATCTGGGAGAGCGAAATCGCCGCCAGTTCGAGCAGAGCCTCGGAATACGTCCCGCCGACGCCCAAGACGGCCGTCTCAAACTTCGCGGCGAAATCGGGTGTAAGCGGGGTCAAGAGCCCACTGTTAAAACAACCGTCGTCATCGGTAACGACTCCGACCTGCCAGTCGGGAACGACATCCGATAACTCGGCGATAAACGTCGAAAAGGACGCGATTAGGGCCTCTTGACTCAGCAACATTGACGGTGTCTGATCGACCGCAAACAAGATGTCCACAGGCCCTGGAGGCGGAATCACGAATCCCTCGGTGATTTCCTCGCCGTAGACACCGCTGGCCAATACGTTCGCAGTAACTACGCCGCGTTGATCGTTGCTTGTCGAGAATAACGTTCCGACAAGCGCGGTCCGGTCCGACGGCGACACGGTCATTTCCACACGAATCGCCTCACCGGGCGCAATCACAACCGGCAGGTCTGACGTGTCGATCAGCGTGAAGCGTCCATCGCCCGCGAAACTCAAATCTCCCACCGCCAGGGGATCAGTGCCCACGCTGACAATATCGACGGGCAGGGTCTTCTTGCAGCCGATTCCGACTTCCCCAAAGTCCACAGGACTCGGTTCGAACCGCAACTCGGGCACGGAACCCTCGCCCAACAAATCCACACTGACCACAAATTCGTCGGGGTCGTCGGACTCGATGTCGACCCGGCCGATATTCTCGAAAGCAAAGACCGGAGAAAACACGACGTCCACGACCACACTTTCTTCGGGTTCGAGGATGAATTCGGTTTCCGGCGCGAGGAGGGAAAAGGACTCGGCGCCAAGCGTTACCGAAATCGACGTCACAAGCAGTTCCGTGTCGCCCAGGCTGTGAATGAGGAACGCGTGAGCGGCCTCCTGGCCAGCACCCAGCAAACCCCATTGTAACGACGGCGGCGTGACGTCGATCTCCGACCCAGCACTGCTGTTGAGGTCTACGTCCCGATGGAAGTCGAATTCGGAGCAGGCCAAGATGGAGAGGACGAACGTCACACGAACCCCGTCGGCTATCCTACAACAAGTCTGACACGGCAGTGCGCTCGATTTCAAGGTCTTTGATATTCTCTGCAAGTTTGGCTCGACCGAAATCGTCGAGACGCATGCCTTGAACGACCTCGATGACGCCTGCGGACGACACACGGCAAGGAAAGGAGAAGACGAGGCCTTCGGGTACGCCGTACCAACCTTGCGAGGGAAGCGCGATGCTCACAACGCGTCCATCGGTGCCTTTCCACCAGTCACGCATATGGTCCACAGCCGCACTGGCGGCACTAGCCGCGCTGGACGCCCCACGCGCAACAATGATGGCCTTCCCACGGGTGGCCACCGTTTGAATGAATTCGCCACGAAGCCACCCCTCGTCCAACTGGGCCGCCGCTGGACGTTCGTTGATCGTGGCTACCTGCAGGTCCGGGTACATCGTGTCCGCGTGATTTCCCCATACGAACAGGTTCCGCACGGAGGCCACGTGGGCTCCCGATTTCTTGGAGATCTGCGCTTCAGCGCGATTCTGGTCCAACCGGGTCATCGCGGTGAATTGGGCGCTCGGAAGGGACTTGGCGTTGGCGCGTGCGATGAGCGCATTGGTATTGCACGGGTTGCCCACGACGAGCACCCGCACCGAAGGATCCGCGGCAGATGCGAGCGCCTGACCCTGGCCGACAAATATGGGCCCGTTCGCGCGAACGAGATCTGCGCGGTCCATATCCTTCGTGCGGGGCCTAGAGCCCACAAGAAAGGCCGCCTTGACGCCTGCGAACGCGACCGACGGGTTGTCCGACCCGACGATTCCGTGAACCAAGGGAAGTGCGCTGTCTTCGATCTCCATGATCACGCCTGCCAGCTTGTCCAAGGCCGGCGTGACCTCCAACAGCTTCAGGATGACGGGTTGGTCGGCGCCAAAACAGTCGCCAGACGCCAGACGCCACAACAGCGAATAGCCAATATTGCCGGCTGCGCCGGTCACTGCGACGCTGATCGGGGTCCTCACGATTGTCTCCTCCATAGGCGGGCACCCTAGCCCGGACCTAAGGTCTGCGCCTCGCCCGCAGCGGCGGGCCTTACTCGACTTCGACCACGTCTCCAGAAGCGACCAATGGGATCAGATGTTCCATGACCAAGTCTACGCGGTCGACCAAACGGTCCGCGTGGAGGTACCTGCGTCGCATCTCAGCCTCTTCGATCACCTTTCGAGCGACGAGATGAACGAGTTCGGAGGCCGGCAAGCCCAACACGCGGAGGGCCTCGCCACCTGACCCAGCCCGCCCGGCAAGCTGCCCCAACAGGATGCGAAGCCGCCCTACAGCATCTTCGCTGCCTGACACATCGTCGTCAGGCATGTGGCCCCGACCCACCCTAAAGGGGTGGTCGCTCTCGATCTCACCCTCAAGCCGCATGCGGCCGACGTAGTGCAACACGATGTTGGAGCGCCCATCCGGCAGCGTCTGGTGCCCAACGATTTGGCCCATGCCCACATCCGAGTACAACACCGGAAAGTCCACTGGCGACTTCGGCACAATCGTGGCGACGCCGATCGGCAGGCCCTCATCCATGCACCAAGCCACGAGCGCTCGGTAACGGGGCTCGAACACATGAAGGGGCAGGTGTGCCCCAGGCATCAGCACGAGCCGAGGCAGAGGGAACAGCGGAAGGGCCTCACACGCAGACCGGATGTCCACCGGCGGTGCCTCCTTGCACACAACATACCCGAGCGGTCCCGCCCGGCCAGTCCGAGGTAGAACCAACCTGTGATCGAACTGATCATTGGACCGAATCGGCGAACCGTCTCCTGGGAGGAGTTTGAGGCCCTGACCCGTTCGGGCCGGGTCCCTGCCGATGCACAGATCCGCGCTGGCGCGCTTACTGGCGGCGTTTTCGTGCGGGCGGATACGCTCGACACCTGGAAAGGATTGGTTCAAGACGGCGGCGCTGCCGTGCGAGACGCCATGGCATCTTCACCGCCGCCGTGGGTTGCGATGATCCTGTGCGGCCTGTCCTTCCGAATTTGGTGGTGGAACGTGACCGTGTTTCCGAACGGTCCACGACAGATGGCCTTCGCTACCCCCGCGTGGTTTGAAGGCGGCGACTGGTGGCGGTTGTTTTCGTACGGGTTGGACCACCAGGCTTTCTTGCACGTCTTCATGAACAGCGTGTGGCTCGCCGTGGTCGGCACGGCAGTAGAACGGCTTTGGGGCTCATTCAATACGCTGGGAATATTCGTCGCCGGCACGGTTTGGGCGGCATTCGCGACGGCGGTGTTCGTGCCAGACAACGGACTTATCGGCTCGTCGGGCGGCGTTTTTGGCCTGATTGGCGCAGTCATTTCGTTCGGGGCGTTTCGCGGCCAAGTGCTTCCCAAATCGCAACGCGTGTGGTTTGGGTTGGCCATGCTGCCCTACGCCATTGGGATGCTTGCAAGCGGGTTTAGGGACCCGTCCGTGGCGAATACCGCCCACGTCGCGGGATTCCTAAGCGGTCTCGCGCTCGGCGTCGTGATCGACCCACCACGGATGGCCCGCCGGCCTCGATGGAACGGCTGGGTGTGGGCGGGTTTGAGTTCTGTCACGATGATCGGGCTCACGATCCCCTGGTGGGGCGGGTTGGGCGCGATGCCGTCTTCCGCTCGCAGTGCGCCTTCTCCGGGCGGCGAAGTCGTGTGGCCCGCGCCTGCAGGCTGGGTCGCCGGGACCGACCGGGCGGGTAGGTTCGGCGTCGTCTCCCCCACATCGCGTCGCACCCTGGCCGTCTCCACCGGCTGGGGCGTCCAGCCCGTTGATCCCCTCGACCGCGTTGCCGGTTGGCGAGATCGCGTGCTTACTCGCTGGCCGGAAGCGCGTCTGGGCCCAGAATCCATGTGCGCCGTGGCTGGCACTACGGGCCTGTCACGCGCTGCCGACCTTGGAGACGGGTGGCTCCGAATCTGCTCTGTTGCCCGAGGTCGGGGGTACGTGGACGTGTCGCAGGGTTCGTCTGAGGACCCACTTGCGGACCCGCTGCTGACCGCCTTTGTAGCGGACATCCGTTGGGCGGACCCGCCCGACCTTGTAGCAGCGCGCCTACTAGCCAGCGGAACCGACGTGGGCGTTGCTGAATTGTTGGCCGCCGCGACCCTGGAAATCGACAATGGACACGTGGACGCGGCGCGGGAACGCCTGGAGAGCGTCGTCCGTAAAGACCCGTCGTCCCAGAACGCGTGGTCAGCACTCGCTCGAATCGCTCGAAACGAAACGGAAATTGACGCCGTGCTCTCCGCAGCGACCGAGTCCGCTACGATGTCGTCGGTTGCCACGGCCCTGGAATGGGTGGGGCGCCGTGACGACGCCGTAGCTGTGCTCAGACTCGCCGCCGCGCGCTGGCCCGCAGACCGTGATGTACGTCGGCATCGAATCCGACTCAACGATTCGCCTGTGAGCACGGCTTGGCCCGACGTCCCCCAATCGCTCGCTGGCGCACGGCAACTGTTTCACGACGACGCGCATGAACCGGCGGGCGTCGCGAATCACTCCGCACCCTGAGGGAATGTCCGTCGTAGGACGCAGCTTCAGGCCGCCTTCCTTCGCTTTTTTGGGATGAAGCCGTAGCCCAGGCACAGCAACATCGCCGACCAGAACAGCCAGAACGCCGGGCTGTGCCAATCGTGGAAGTCCACCCGATGCGGGTGTTCGGCACTGTTGGCCAGATAATCGATCAGCAGTTTGCCGCCGATTACGACGATCAGCAGGTAGGCGGTCGTCTCGAAACGCGGGTAGCGCTCCAGCAAAGAGATGAACACGACGGCGGCGAAGCGCATCAACACCAGCCCAATCATGCCGCCGACAACGACGACCCAAAGTTTCGGGTGTGTGCCGATATGGCCCACAGGTGGGGCACCGACCAAGGCAATGGCTGCCAGGATGCTGTCAACTGCAAATGCGATGTCGGTCAGCTCGATGACCAGGACCGTGCTCCAGAAACCGCCGCCGGCGGCCGCACGTTGCGCTGGGGCTCGAACGGCCGTGATCTCGTCGGCCTCAAAAGGTGTGAGTTCAATTCCGGTGTCGGCCATGATTGGATGGCCGCCCGGGCCAATCGTGACTTTGCGGGTGTCCTCCTCATCGTGACGTTCGAACAAGAAGTGTTTGAACGCCACATAAAGCAGGTAAGCGGCACCAATGAGCTTGACGATGCGCCACCGCATCAGCAACGACGCAGTGCCCACCGCAACAAGGCGGAAAACGAGCGCGCCGATCAGGCCGTAGGTGAGCGCGCGACTCTGTTGCTCGCGAGGCAAACGACTGGCGAGGAGCCCGAGAACCAGCGCATTGTCGAACGAAAGGACGCCCTCCAAAACCACGAGGAGGCCTACGACCGCGACGTCGCTTCCTTCAAAGGACTGACCGTAAAACAGCATCCTTGTTTCTCCCGGGAGACTTGCAGGCCGACCGAAGTGCGCGCATAACCCCAGGCCGCGCCCAGCGCGGGTAGTGCGTTATCCCGCGCCGCCCTATGGAGTTCCCCTGCTCACGTGGCTGTTGCTTGGATGCGCCGCAAAGGTCGATCGCATCGCGCTCGATCGGTTCGTCGCGCGTGGCCTTTCTGTCGGGGATCTCGGCGAAGCCTGTACGTTGGGAGCTGGGCTTCGCCACGCGCTGGCCGGTTTGACGAGCGAATCGAACCCGCCCCGTCGCGCGCTGGTGTTGGCCGAGGCGACCGCGGCGCTCTGTGCTGAACGAGAGGCCTGGGAGGCGGATCTGGGTACGGCACGTGCACGCCGCGCGGTAGCAACCGGGGGCGACGCGGCGGCGGTCACTGACGCTGTCACGAACGCGGATCGGTGGCATGCCGAGGCCGCAGCGCGTTTCGAGCGTGCGTGGAGCCAGGCGGAGGGCCATTGGGGGCCGATCGGACAAGACTGCCCCCGCATCCGCGCAGGAGACGAAATCGCGTGGGTCGTCGGCCTGGTGGCAGGCACGTTGGCGCTGCTGCACGACAAGTCCGCCGGAAGCCCGTTGGGTGTACCAACCGACCGTTTAGGTCAGGTTGCGCGGGGCGCGAATTGCGTGGACGATGCTGCCTGGTACCACATTCCGAGCGCGCTGCAGGCTGCAGCATGGGCAACCATTCCGGGCTCTGGCCCAGCGGGTTTGGACCCCTGGGCGAAACTGGAGGAGGCTGCCCTCGCAGGCGAAACAGGTGGCCTCCGCGTGGCCCGCGCCCTTGAGGTGCGGATTGCCGCGAACGCGGGCCGGGACGACGTGCTCGCCAGGGGAATACGGGCCCATGCGGCGGCGTTGTCCGAGCGCGCGTCCGTCGCCGACCTGGCGCTCCTCGACGAATACGCTCGATGGATTTCACTCCATGAATCCGACCTCTTGTGGACCGCCGCGACAGGGCACCGGACACCGACCTTTGGCCAGCTTCCGTCTGACGCCTCCCCGCTCCCGCTTACCCCCGAATTCGATCCCTTTTCCCCGTGAGAACGTGATGCTTCGCAGTTGCGCCCGTCTCTTAGTAACCATTGCCGTCTTGTTGCCAGCGGCCGCTTACGCACAAACGACGCCACGTCGCGTTTGCGTGTACGACCCGGCCGGTAAGGCAGGTGATTATTACCGTCTTCTCGAAGAATGGGCGACGGAGGCTGCCAGTTGGGGTGCAACAGTCACCCTCCAGCCCTACACAGATGAGGAGACCGCACGTCGCGACTATGACGCAGGCCACTGCGACGGCGTGTTGGCCACCGGCGTTCGTTTGCAGGGCTACAATCGGTTCCCGACCACGCTGGAGGCTATCGGCGCCATTCCCGACTACGCCTGGCTCAAGACGTTGGTGGACACGCTGGCCACCAACAGCTCCGTCGCTCCGAAAATGCGTTCCGGAGACCACGAAACGGCCGGCCTGTTGCCAGTAGGCGCGGTGTACTTGTTCGTTCGAGACCGAAACATCGACTCAGTTGCGGAACTGTCGGGTAAACGAATCGCCACGCTCGATTACGACAAGGCCAGCGCGTACATGGTGAAAAAGGTCAATGCAGTCATGGTACCCGCTGACCTCAGCAGCCTTGGGCCGAAATTCAACAACGGCGAGGTCGACGCTGCCTATGTCTCCGCGCCCGGCTACAAGCCGTTTGAGTTGTGGCACGGGATCGGCACGAAAGGCGGCGTGGTGAAACTTCCGCTCGCTCAGGCCACCCTTCAACTCGTGATCCGCGCGTCGAAGTTCCCCGAAGGATTCGGCGCAAAGTCTCGTTTGTCGTTGGCCGCGAAATTCGACCGCGCGCTTGCAGTCGTCAAGACAGCGGAAGCCGGGATTCCCGCGAATGCGTGGATCGTGCTTCCTGCCAACGCTGGACCCACCTTTGATGCGATGTTCGAAGACGTTCGAGTCGACCTGCGAGGGCAAGGCGCCTACGACGCCGCAATGCTCAAGGCCATGAAAGCCACACGGTGCAACAAGGCGGCGACCCGCCCCGAGTGCGCCGAGCAACCGTCGCGCGAATAAGCCGTGCGACTCGTCGAACGCAGCCATTTCCTCGCGACGCTTGGTGTGCTTTTCGCCCTGCTCGGCACGCTTGTCATCGGGATGGGACCCAACGTCGCCACACGTGCCGTCAGTGTCGGCGCCGCGATCTGGCCTGGGTACGCGGAACTGCGCACCGACCCGGAGCCGCCTTCCTGCGAGTTGGAGACCCTCAAGTCCCGTGTCCGAGATTGCCCATCGGGCGCCCCAACGGCTGCGCCGAGTACGGAGCCCTTCGACCCATTTGCTGCCCCTTCGGCACCGGCCTTTGACCCCTTTGCCGGCGGATCGGTAGCGCCAGCCGTAGATTGTGGGGCGCTGGTCGCCCTTCAGGAACAGTGTGCGCTGCAGTTCGAGACCTACGAAAACCTCAGTTCACGGATCACTTCCGGGGTACGGGCATTCCGCAGCTTTGAACTAAATATTGCTGCGTTCGCGACATTCCCTTTCTGGCGTCACCTGCTCGTGCTCCTGGCAGTTGTCGGTGGATTCGCCACGACGCTCCTGAGGGAACACCTCGCCTTGCGAGACGCCCAAACCGTCCGCGAGCATCGTTTTCAGCAAGGCGGCCAGTTCGTCGTACACATGGCGCTTGCCGTCAGCTGCCTCGTGGACTGGCGAATTCAGGCCGGATCGCAGGCCGGCGCGGAAGGCATGGGTACCGCGTTGGTGTGGGGCGTGGGCTTCTTGTCGTGGTCGGCCGCCAACCTCGGCCTGTTGTTGCGGCCGCCCGCGGGGCTAACGCACGCGCCGAGCCCTCCGTGGCGTTTGGCGGCGGTCACGTCGTTGCATACCTATATGGGCCTCATCGCCGCCTGTTGGTTTCACCTCGTCGAGGTTCACCCCTCCGGTCCAGCGATCTACCTGCACAAATTCGAGCAGACGCCAAGCATTTACCTCGGTGTCGGGCTGTACATTTGGGCCGGAATGCTGCTCGCCCATACGCGTTTGGCGCCCCGCGTTTTCGACGTCATCATGCCGTGGAAGCTCCCGGTGCACCTGCTCGTTTGGTTGGTAGTCGTGCTCAGCGCGTGGCCAACGGCGTATTCGGGCGCCTCAGGCATCTTTGTTATCGCTGCCGGGGCGGTCATTTACCACCGGCTACGCGCGGCCGGTGCGCACCCACGGCTGGCGATTGCTGCGACGGCCATGTCAGGCAGTTTCGGCGTGGTGCTTCGCCCCTGCTTGGTGGTCCTGCTCATCGCGGCCCTCAACAAACAGGTCACGACCGAAGACCTGTTTTATTGGGGGCGCTACGTCTTTTTGCTCACGACCACGCTGCTCTTGATCGCCATGCTGATCTACGGCCGGTTCCGTGTCTCCATCGCCTCACCTAGGGAGGCGTTGCCGGAGAGTTTGCGGGCAGCCGCTCGGCTCGTTCCCTACGGGGTCGTTGCGGCAGTGATGCTCGTCGTCTACCAGGTCGGACTCGGGACCCATGTGACCGAGTTTACAGCGCCCTACATTCTACCCGGGGTCTTGATCGCCTTGTTGATTTGGGACCGACGAGACGCGCACCGCGCCGACCCGACCCAGGCCCCCCCGTGGCCGTCCTTGGTGGGCGCTACCCATGCATCTACGACCAACGTCGGAGCGCTGCTCGCAGTCATGTTCGCGTCGGTGGCTTTCGGGGGCGTGGTGGAACGCTCCGCGATCATGGAGGCCGTGCCGGAGGACCTCGGTGGGCCATGGATGACGATGACGCTTCTCATTCTCGTCAAAGTGCTTCTCGGTATGGTCATGGACGCGCTGGGGGCGGTCGTTCTTGTCAGTATCAGCATGGCGCAGGTGGCCATCAACAACGACATCCACCCCCTACACTTCTGGATGATGGTGATGGTCGGATTCGAGCTTGGTTACCTCACCCCACCCGTCGGCCTCAATCACCTGCTGGCGCGGCGCGTGATTGGAGACGAGGCGCGAGCGCTCGATGAGCCCGCGCCAACCTTCTTCGCTCGCTATGAGCATTTGATTCTGCCCTTCGGCGTCATGGCGCTCGCATTGCTCATCGTCGGCTACGGCCCGCTGTTCTTTTACTGACGTGACGGACGAAGAATGGATGGCCGTTGCGGTGGGCGCTGCCCGCAGCGTCTTGGGGAATACCGCGCCCAACCCGCCCGTAGGCGCGGTGTTGGTATGCGACGGAAAGCAGCGTTCGATTGGCGCCACCCGTCCGGTCGGAGGCCCACACGCAGAAGTCGTCGCCCTGGAAGAAGCCGGATCGGACGCGCGGGGAGGGACACTCTTCGTGACGCTTGAGCCCTGTTGTCATCAGGGTCGGACCCCGCCCTGCACCGAAGCTGTGTTGGCCTCGGGCCTTCGACGGGTGGTGGTCGGGGTGTTGGACCCTTTTCCCCTTGTGGACGGACGCGGCGTGAGTCTGTTGCGGGCGGCCGGTTTGACCGTAGACGTCGGTGTAGGCGCTGTGGCGTGCGAACGTCTCATCCTGGGGTTTCGGCGGGCTCTGGCCGAAGGGCTGCCCGAAATCGTAGGGCCTGAAGAATCGGAATCCTCCTTAGATGCCGTGGTCACCTCCGAATTGCGCGATTGTGTGGCGATGACGTTGGTGCTTCGGTCCCCTCGCCTCGAGGTCGACCCGAAACGCGTCGCGGCGGTAGCTGTCCGAGAGCTGGTGGTGTGGTGCGATGAGGACGCGCCCGAGGTTCCGCAGTGGACGGCGCTGCGCGCCAACGGTCGGGAGGCCATGCTTCGGGCTTTGGTCTCCTTGGGGCGCCACCGCGTGCGTCTCGAATCCTAGCACGACATCGTTGTCGGGCATCGCTGGGGCCAACGGGCGACAACAGCGTCAGCAACGACGTCGGTGAGTTGGCACGTGCCTTGCTTTAGGTTCGAGCGGAGGTACTCATGTTGTTGTTGCTCGTGGCTTGTGAACCCGCATTGACGAACTTGCCCAATACGGCCGTTACCGAACCTGCGATAACCGCTGAGACCTGCACCGAAAGCCGGTTGGGGCTGCTGCCAGACGATGTCAGCGATCTCGGGTTCACGCCCGAGGAGGCCGTGGCCGACGTCGTTGGCCTGTTCGAATCCACACTGGTCTACCGAGACCTCTTATCAACGTCGTTGTCGATCGACGTTGCGTTGATTTTCGCAGAAGACGTGCAGCGGATGTCACCGGGTGCCACGGCTCAGAGCGGTGCCCCCGTCGTTCTGGAATGTGAGGGTCGCGCTCTGGTGCTCGAATTCGAAGTGACGCTCTCGACGGGCGACGGCGCCTTCGACGAGCAGTTCATCGTGATTGTCGAGACCACGGAGCCAATGGCGGGCTTGTTCGTTGGCCCGTACCTGCCCGCTTCGGAACTCGTTGGCGCTTACGGATTCGACGGGCTTGCTGAGATTTCTGTGGCGGCCCAACTCCATCCAGGCCACCAAACGAACGGCGAGCTCATCGAGATCCGAGAGGACGGCAGCGAATGCGGCATCGGTTCATGGAATGCACCGCTCATGACCTCCTGCCCATGACCTTGGGTGCCGCGCCACGATACGGTTGGCGCGGCGGCGCTCTTGATCCTCGTCGATAGATACAACCTGACGGAATTGCTCGGCGAAGGAGGCATGGCCCGCGTTTACCGCGGCTACGACCACCGGCTCAAGGTCTGGCGTGCGGTCAAAGTGTTGGACCCCAAGCTCGCGACGATGGCGAAGTTGCGCGCTCGGTTCGAGGGGGAAGCGCAAATGATGGCGTCATTGGAGCACGTCAATATTGTGCGCGTGTACGACGTCGGATTTAGCGATGATGTGCCCTTTATCGTGATGGAATTGATCGAAGGGGGAAGTCCATCAGATTGGATCGACCGGTATGGTGCCATGCCCCTTCGTTTGGCGTTGGGCGTGACCGCTCAAGTGTGCATGGGCCTGTTCAGCGCGCATACGAAGGGAGTCATTCACCGAGACATCAAACCGAGCAACGTGTTGGTCACGTTGCAGGGGTTGTGCAAAGTCAGCGATTTTGGAATCGCCCGAATCTCTGATGCTTCGGCACCCGGCGCCGGTCTTACGAAGACGGGCTCGATCATGGGCACCCTGGGGTTTATGTCGCCTGAACAGCGGACCGACGCAAAGTCCGTAGACCTGCGAGCCGACATCTACGCGACCGGCGCGATGTTGTACATGTTGGCCACGAACGACATGCCCATGGATCTCTTCGCGGCCACGCAAGACGACGAGATGCTGGCTGCAGTCCCGGAGCCCCTTCGCGACGTGATTCGCCGGGCCACGGCCTACCGTCGAGAGGACCGATATTCCTCAGCACAAGAACTCGCTGCGGAGCTGTTGAAGCTGCGGCAAACGGTGCCGCCGGATCCAAGCGACACGCCATCCATCGTGCTCTACGGACCGAAGGTTGTGGAGGTGCCGATCCTGACACCGCCAACGCCCGCGGCGGCGCCGCAGTCGCAACGGATCCCGCAACGGGCCCCGGAACCTACAGAAGCCGAAGCGCGGGATCCGGGCCCGGTCATCATCCCCTCCGTCCGTTGGAAGAATCTTCCAGGGGATTCGCCTCGGCATGTCGGTCCGGCCGGTGATGCGACGCTGCCCCTGGTCAAGGTGGACGCGCCTCCGCTGCCACAGGAATCCGAGCTTGACCGCGGTCCGCCGGTGGATTTCGACGTTTCCGCGCCCGACGGCCCCCGACTCATCGTGCATTTCGAGTGTGAACCCAAGCGCGTCCTCGGCAACGGACGTCCGCTGGAGGGGACCATCGCAATTCGCGGAATGTTGCATGAACGCCGCTTGCAAGCGGCCATCGCAGTAGCGGCGCAGGCGGCCCAGGTGCCGACGAATCGCGCCTGGTGCTGGACCCAAGGACGCGGCAATTTCAAAGAACATATTTCTCATGACGATCTGGGGAGGCGTACGCGCGCCCTTGAGGACAACTCGGCCGCATGCGACAAATGTACGGCGCGCGTCGATGAGCGGGCGTTTGGCTGCCTCGTGCAGGTGCCCAGCGTATTCACGGCGAGGGCCGAAGAATGGCTGATGGACCGGCTACTAGAGGCAGACCAGCCTGGCGGACAATTGTGCGTGCAAATGCTCAAGGAGGCCGGAGTTACCGGAAAGGCGACGGCAATTCGGCGGGCAGAAGGTCAGTTTGAACGCAAAGAACCCGTCGTCAAGATCATGAAGTCTGGGTGGTTGTTCAATACCCGCGTCAATTCAGACCAGGTATTCGAGGCATTGGTTTACAGCACGGACGGCGAGACGGTGGATCCGCCAATTGCCCTGTCGCGGTGTTTGTGGTTTGGCGCTGTGCGCGCCGCGGCGTCGCCCGACGCAGAGTTGCAGGAGGCGCATGTGGACCAGTTGTTGGCAATGGGAAGCGCCAGCCAAAGGCAGCAGAGGACGGTGCTGAACGTGGGGCCACCCAGCGAAGACTACGCCATCCGCAGCTTGCAGCGGGTGCTTGGGGCCATGTACCTGGCATGGACGCATGACGTTCGGTTGCTGATCGAGACTTGACCGTCGACGGGAGGTGCCGCGGTCGGGCTCACCTCGCCAAGCAGCCGGGACTGGTTTCGCGCGCGACCTGGTCCGGCACTTTGTGCAACGACGCACGCAGGCTGCCGGCAGGGCAGGTGGGGGTCGATCGTGGGGCGCGGGAGCGGGCCGGAGGATCGACCCCGGTTGAACCGGTGATGCAGTCGTCTCTAGACGTTGAAGCGGGCGCGATCCCCACAATCCGGGCCCGGCTTGTGGGGATCGCGCCCGGTCGGCACCATGCCCGCCACGAGGATGTCGCCCGGGTGCGCGAGGCGGGCTCGGCGTCTCGTTCGGGCTGGCCGTACTGCTACCTGCCTTAATCCATCGACCTGCTCGGACACGCAGACCGACCTGTTCACGCAGGATCGGGCAGGCGGTCGATGACGCCGAGCATCCAGACCGGAAGCTCTCCCCGTACGCTTCGCAAGAGCGCCGTCTCAGACGCACTCAAGGCCGCCAGGCGGTGGCGGAGCAGGCTCTCCGAAAAGCCACCCTTCCCCAGGTACCCAATCGCGTGTCCGACCTTCATGTTGACTCACCTCCACGCCTCTACCCCATTGTGGGGTCATTGTGGGGTAAACCGAACCGGAATGATGACATTATTTAGGTATAACGCCCGTTTGTTTATTTCTAAACATTGAACCGAAAATGCATCACATCCCCATCCCGCACCACATATTCCTTCCCCTCTACCCGCAACTTCCCGGCTGCCCGCAGCGCCGCCTCCGTACCGAGCGCCTCCAGGTCCTCAATTGCATACACCTCAGCCCGAATAAATCCGCGCTCAAAATCCGTATGAATCACACCGGCCGCCTGAGGTCCCTTCGCCCCCACCGGAATCGTCCACGCCCGAATCTCCTTCGGCCCCGCCGTAAAGTACGTCTGTAAGCCCAACAAACGGTAGGTTTCCCGCGCCAGCGTGGCGAGGCCCGGCTCTTTCAGTCCCAATTCCTGCAAAAACATGGGTCGGTCCGCCACGTCCATCTCTGAGATTTCCGCCTCGATTTTCGCACAAATCAACACGACGCCAGCCCCGTCCAACTTCGCCTGTGCACGGACAATGTCCACGTACGCGTTCCCGCCGAGCCCGGCTTCGTCTACGTTGCACACGTACAAGACGGGCTTGCCGGTGATCATTTGGGCGTCCGTCGCACTGCTGCGCTCCTCGTCCGTGTCGAAGCTCATTGAGCGCACCGCGACACCCTTCAGCAGCGAAGCGATCATCTTGTCCGCTACGTCCCGATGTACGCCCGCGTCACGGTCCCCGCCTTTGCTCGCCTTCCGCCACTTGTCCGCCCGCTTCTCCACAGATGCGAGATCGGCGAGCATCAACTCTGTGTCAATCGTCTCGATGTCTCGGATCGGATTGACGTTGCCATCGACGTGAACGACGTCGGCATCGTCGAAGCACCGCACGACGTGTAGGACGGCGTCTACGGCGCGGATGTGGCCAAGGAACTGGTTGCCCAGGCCCTCGCCTTCAGACGCCCCTCGAACAAGGCCGGCGATGTCCACGATCTCCACCACCGCAGGTAGCAACTTCTGCGTTGGCACCTTCGCGTTGAGTCGGTGCAGCCTGGGGTCAGGCACCTCCACGATACCGACATTGGGTTCAATCGTACAAAATGGGTAGTTCGCGGCCGCTGCTCCCGCAGACGTCAACGCATTGAACAACGTGCTCTTTCCCACGTTGGGCAGCCCTACGATTCCAGCCTGTACCGCCACCATCCACCTCGGGGCCGCCGCCTACTTCGGTGGCCGCCGTGGCCGCAACGCCAGCGGTTAGCGACGCCCGTGCCTCCGCTGCTCGCCGCAACCTCGCTCCGCCGTGACCTCACCCAAGGTGCCCTCGATTTGCCCCTGCTTCGCGGCGCGTCGCTGACCGTGGAACCCGGCGAACGCATCGCCCTCATCGGAGCTTCCGGCAGCGGAAAGTCCGCCCTGCTACGTCACCTCGCAGGTCTGGATTTCCCAGACAGCGGAACCGTCCATTGGGACAACATCGATGTCGCTGCGCTCGCGCCCCCCGCTCGTCATGCTCTGCGACGCACCACGCTCGGGTACGTCCGACCCGAGGGTCGTGCGGCGCCCGGCCTCGCAGCACGCGAAGACTGCGATCTGCTGGGTCCTTTTGGCATGGCGGCCTTCGAGTCCCTCCTGGATGGCGATCACCCCCCCGCGTCCGGCCTGTCGCGACGCCGTGCCCTCGCCCGTGCCCTGGCCAACAAACCGAAAGCGCTGCTCGTAGACGATCCAACCCGCGGACTAGAGGCTGACGACGCCAACAACCTTGCGCACACGCTGCTCGCCCTGGTGATCGACCGAGGAATCGCCCTCGTCGTGGCCTCCCAACACCCGACGCTCATCGGCGGCGTTCACCGCGTCGTCCAACTAGTGCGCGGCCGCGTGCAGTGACGCTCGGACTCGTACAATCACGCCTCCGGTGCTGCCACCAACTCCGCCGTGTCTGTGCCAAACGCAACCGAGGCCAACGACAGGGCCGCAGCCACGCGTGACGCCACCGAAAGGCCAATGGGCGTTCGCGTAGGGTCCAACACGACCCGCACAACGCCTCCAAGCGGTCCCGGCCCCAGCACAAGTCCCCCTTCCGCATCCGGGGGCGAGCACGGAATGGCGTCACAACCGTCGGCCCCGACCTTGAAGCGCACAGCGAGCGCCCGTTCTTGCGAAACCGGCAATTGCACCGCCAGGTGACAGGACGACGCCCGAGCGCGATCGAATCGACGGAGCAACTGGCGTTCCGACTGCGCGAACCGCATTGGAGCGGCGCCTTCGATCGTCGCACAATGCAGAAGGTAAAGCGGAAGCTGCACTCGCAATCCAAGCACCATCAGGCCGGCACCAAAACGGGGATTGAGCTCGGTCGGAAGGAAGCCCGCGGCAGAGACGACACCGTCCACGGTAAACGCGCCCCGATACCCAACGGAATCACGCAAGTAATGCCCAACACGACGAGCCACTCGTCGCATTTCCGCGCGAATATTGGATGCTGGATCCCAATACGATGCACACCCCGCGTAGACGAATCTGCGCCCTTTTCGAAGCACCACCATTTCCACGGGTCGGAACACCAGCACTTCGCCGTTGACGACCCAACCGTGAATGCTGCAGGGCCGCCCTTCCAGCATCGGCATGACGCGCACATTGTGTGCACTCGCCGCCATCATCGTCGTCGCCTGCTCGGCCTCCCGCTGATCGACCACCCACCGGGTCAACTCCGCGCCCCCATGGAATCCGAACCGATTGTCCGCGGCCCACACCGTTCCTGCGCCACGATCGAGCGCCTGGGCCGCCGCCGACAGCGCCGCCGCCGAAGCCTCCACCACCTGGCAGGGCGCCCGACGGACCCCACAATGGTCCCACAACGCATCGATCTGCGTCTTGTCCTCTAGCGCCCGCCACGCAAGGGGGCGCGCCCCAAACACGGGCCTTCCTGCGACAAAATCCAACGCGCCAAACATCGGGCGAAGGACGCACGCGGTTCGTTCGGGGTCAAACGCCTCAACAGCGGTTTGTGCAGCG
Organism: Klebsiella pneumoniae; assembly: GCA_945861065.1. Lineage (GTDB taxonomy): Bacteria > Myxococcota_A > UBA796 > UBA796 > SXOB01. The sequence continues at coordinate 42,824 of CAMASI010000006.1, forward strand.
TCGGGGAGCTTCGCCATGGCGGCTTCGGCAACGCGAATCGCCTCCATCACGGACACACCACCAACCCCGAGTAAGAAGGAGGGGACGTTGGGCGTCGGTCCTGTGCCTTCCGATCCAGCCAGCGCGAACACCCGGGTCGCGCCCATGCCAAGCAGTTGGTTCACGAACGGGGTCGACGCGGCAAGCACGTCCCATGCGAGGATCCAAGAACGACCGCCGTACACAGACCGAAGGTCGTCCATCAACGCGCGGATCAGGTCGCCCACCACCTTGCCCTGAATCGTTCCGCATAGGCCACCAACCGAGCGTCGGCACGCGTGTGCCGTTGCATCGGCGTGTCATAGGGCGCCCAAAGTGCCTGAATCAGAAATCCGTACACCGTGCAATCCACGCTGTGCGGTTCGTCTCCGAGCAAGTACGGTTTGTCGCCCAGCACCTCACTGACGGCGTTCCAGTCGGCGATGCCTGCCGCAGAGCGCTCCTCCGGCGTGAGACGAGCGGTGCCTTGGGCATGCGCATTCGCCTTGACACGTCGGCGAATCATCGTCCCGACCACCTGCCCCATGGGGAATCCGAGTGGATCGAAAAATCCCGCGCGCGTCGTCGGCCAATGTTCGTCTTCGCACCACCGCGCATGCAGCGCCACAAAGTAGGTTCCCTCCTCCAATGTCCGGCGAACCAAATGGCCGAGCGTTTGCTGCTGAGGATTCAGGCCGCCATCGCCCAACCGATCCCCAAACGTCTGGCGAAAGTACGCGAGGATGGCCTCGGAGTCCGCGACCGCGTTGGCACCGTGCACAATCCACGGCACCTTTCCGCGCGGCGCCTTGATGGGGTTTGCGCGCTTCGAGGTGTACGGTATGCCAGCGACTCTGAGCCAAGTCTCCACCTTGACACAGAAAGGACTCGGATTCGGCAGGCCCCACAATCGGGGCGCCTGAAACAACACGACACCGTCGTCAGACACAGCACCTCCGAGCGTGCCGTTATCCCGCCTGTTTGTAGCCGCCTTGCATCTGGACACGCAGGCCAGAAGCGTCGCGCACTTCGACGCAGGTCCCTTGCCGACACACAAACGCAGACGTCGCCCCGTCGAGTTCCGGCAGGTCGGTGGCCCAATCTGGTGCGCTGCCCGCGCCCTCCCATCGCCGTATCAGCCGGAACGACGACGGATCAGCAAGTGCGCTGCGCCACAACTCAGTTGCCAACGGTCCAGACCCCACGACTTTCACGTCCAGTGGCGACGCCGCATGTTCTGCGTCGGCCAACAGTGCGGCGCCTACTGCGAGACGGGGTGCTCGGACGCGCTCGGCAACCGCAAGCAGCGCATGCGCTGACACCTCCTTCCACTTGACGTCCCCGGTAGCCGCCGCCAACAGCTTGGCCCAACGCGACAACTCCACGTTTTCGTCCAGACTGGGCAACGGCACGAGGCGACCGCGGCTCAGCGATGTGACAAATCCCCCTGCGTGGGCGCGGTACGCAGGCACCGTCGACGCGAGGTCCATGCTGCGCTCGAGCCACACATCGTCGCCGGTGGCCTGCCACAACGTGAACGCTGCTTTGCCCATCGCGGTGACGTCTCCAAGGTACGTCTCGCCGGCCTCACTGCGCATCGGGCCCGTGTCGCCCATCGGAAACCGTCCCTCAACGGCAAGCCAGGCGCGAACTGCCCTGTCACGTGCCGCGTCATCGCCGAGCCACATCGCCCGCCACGCGAACGCCTCGATGATCAGCCCGTTCTCTCGCGGCCACACCGACGTGTCGATGAACGGCATGCCTTGGGCACGGCGCCCAGCGTCGTCCAGGTCGAAATAGCCGGCGGCATGCTGCCCGCGCACCAAATCGGCGTCTTGGCTGGTGTAGAACGCACCATCGTCGGCCGTGAAAAAGGCGTCCACATACCGAACGATGGCGTCGCCCGCCTGCCGGTAGTTGTCGCCTCCCCACAAGGCCGAAGCGCAGGCAAAAGCGGTCAGATCGGCGGCCTGGACCCACGCGATCTTTTCGAAGTGAGGCTTGTCCCACACGCCCCCTTCGCTGTATTGAAAGGCCCCTCCCCACACCGGGTCCACCAACGTCGTCGTCTTGTCTACAACCGTTCGGGCCCGCTGCAGCGCCGCGTCGTCGCCTGTGCGGCCCCTTGCTAACGACCAGTCCAGATTGCCGAGGTCGAGGTACTTCGTCGTCGTTCCCCACCCGCCTTCGGCTTCATCCCAGCCCGAAACCGAACGGTCCACCAACTCTGCGCGCAATGCGTCGTCGAATGGGCCCGACACCGGCGCTGGGCCAGCGATCGCCGACGGCCCCGGCGTCGGATCCGCCCGCACGGCCCGAAGAAGCGACAACATGCGTTCTGGGGGCACGTAGCCCCGAAGTTTCACCAAGTCGGTGCCATTGGGGTGAAGCACGATGGTGGCGGGCCAGCCATAGTCCTCGTAGCGGGCAGCCAGGTCCGGCCGTGTCTCGGCGTCCACGCGAATCGCAACGAAACCAGTCGTCAGCTCCGCCTGGACCGCTGCGTCGGCCCACGTCGTTTCTTCCATGACGTGGCACCAATGGCACCATTTCGTCCCGATGGACAAGAGAACGAGTCGGTCGGACGCGCCTGCCCGCTCGAAAGCAGCATCGTCCCACGGCCCAAAATGCCCTGGAGGCGTCACTGCGCAGCTCAGAGCCCAACCGAACGCGAGGATGTTCAATCAAGCCCCCCTCTTGAACGGATACGCCGGAGCCCGCAAAGGGTTTCATGCGTTGTACAGTCCGTTCCTGCGGCTCACCCCTGGTGCTCGACGGAAAGCGGTGGGTTTGTGCGTTCGGCCACAGCTTTGACGTGGCACGCGAAGGCTATACCAACCTGCTCCAGCCCCAGGACCGTCGTTCCACGTCACCGGGCGACAGTCCCGCTACATGTGCGGCTCGACGGCGGTGGGTGGACCGCGGCCTCGTCGCCCCCCTCGTCGAGGCGGTCGCAAACCTGTTGCCCCAAGGACACGTGTTGGACGTCGGATGTGGAGAAGGTGCTGCCGCGGGAGCCTTTTCCGCGAGAGGGCACCCAACGATCGGCCTGGACCTGTCTCCAGCCGCGCTTCGCCTCGCAGCAAAGCGCCACGCGAGCGTGTCGTTCGTCGTGGCCAACGCTGACCGCGGCTTGCCCTTCCTCGACGGGTCCTTTCAAGCTGTCACCAGTCTCGCTGCACGTTTCCCCGCCGAAGAAACCCATCGGGTGCTCGCGCCAGGAGGTCGAGCCATCGTGGCCGTACCGGGCCCGGATGACCTCGACGGCGTGCGGGCCCTGACGCTAGGCGATGCCCGCGCTGTAGACCGGCTGCCGCGGGTGGTGGCGTCTGCACCTATGTTTCAACTCGAAAGCAGTTTTTCCGTCTCGCTGGTCGTTGACCTCGACGCCGAGGCCGTTCGCGACGCCCTCGTCCTGACGTGGCGCGCTCGCCGAGCGGCCCTCGATCGCGCGGCGCCCGTCACCACTACGCTTTCCTGGACCGTCGCCGTTTTCACAAGGAGGACCGCGTTAGTACCGGCGTCTTCTGGAAAGGACGACCAACGCGGCGACGCTTAGCAAACCTGCGACGGCGACGACCAACCCACGAATTTCACCCGTCGACCGAAAGACCACGAATTGCCACAGGCCTACAAGCACAAGCCCCGCGGCGGCGCCAAACCGGATCACGATGCCGACCGACGACGACTCATCCTCGCCCGCTGCGGGTTCGATTTCGATCCGAGCGGGTGCGCCAGACGAGGTCAGGGCCAACTCAGTGGCGTCACGCTGCGCCTCATCCAACGACGCGCGCTCGCCGGAACGGACCAACGTAGCGCCGCGCCAAGCCTCCCATCGAAAGCGCGAGGCGTCGAGTTTCCGAACGCGAAGCGTGAAGCTGCCCTTTGTGCCGGACGCAGGCTCATACTTCCGGACCCAAAGGTCGTCACCGCCTGAACGCCATGAAGAATCCACGTCCCCTCCCGTCAGCGCAAGAGCGAGGGCAACAAGGGCGCCTCGCCTTCGCCACGCCAGGCGACCGTACAATGCTCAAAGGTGCCTTTTGCCTCGATCGTACCGCGACTGACCTGATCGTCATCGACCACGCCACCGGCGAAATCGTAGAGCCGCAGCGCCTCGCCGTCGCGTGCCGTCTCCAACGTAAGCGTGCCCGAAGAAAGGTACAACGCTTGAACCGTTTCGGCGAGGGCCTCTTCGATGTCGTCGTTCAGTGCGTCACTGTCTTCCCCGCAACGGATTTCTTCGGCAATCGCGGTCCAAGGATTCCGCGTAATCAAATTCACAGTTCCGAAAAAATAATGTGAGGTGTCAGAACGGGCGTGAATATATTGAGTCCCGTCGGGTGCCTCGCCGTCCGGCGGATCGCCGAGGTCAGCGTCCGGGTCGTAGGGTTCCAATAGGAACTGATTTGCGCCGTCCTTTTCGTACAAATCATCGACAAGAACTGCGGCTTCTTCAAAGTACGAACGCGAGAGTTCGCACGCCTCTTCGGTGTCATAAGGAATTACGGAAAAATGCTGCGAGTAGCTGTCGGCCAACGGCTGCATCAGGTCCTGCATCGACTTACAAACGTTATTCGTCGTCGACATCATCAATTGGTGAAAGTGGGGGTCGTCTCCCGACTCGACGTCCTGCTGCAAATCCAACCATACTGCAGATTTCACATTCCCAAAGGGTTCCTCCTCCAAATCCACGCTTGCTGATCCGCAACCGAGCAGCACAAACACAATCCCGCTCACCGCGCCTCCACTAGCGACGCGCTAACCGGACCCCTGCCGGGAGGAGTGCGTGCGCCCGACCCCGTCGCCCTCAACCGGGTGGGTGACCCTTGCCATGGTAGGTTGTTCGACGCCTGGACCGGTCGATGGTCGCGGGCGAACCGTGCTTTTGCTCACACTCGACACACTTCGTGAGGATTTCGTCGGGCCACAAGATGGCATGCCATCGTCACTCACGCCCCACCTTGACCGCTTGCCCGGCACTCGATTTGGCGACGCCACTACGGCCGCCCCCCTCACCTTGCCCGCCCACGTATCGATGCTGACGGGACAACAGCCGAATGTGCATGGCGTATTGCGAAACAACCGCGTGTTGGACCCGCAGATGCCCGTTGTCACTTCCATGCTGGCGGAGGACGGGTTTCGAACCGCAGCTTTCGTTTCGTCAGCCGTATTGTCCCCAGTCCACGGCCTGAACCGTGGATTCGCCCGCTATGTCGCTCCCGAGGACGAACGACAACCCGGAGCTCAGACGGTCAAATCGGCACTGCAATGGGTCGAGCAGCAGCCGCCAGCCGCGAGCCTGTTCTTATGGGTCCACTTGTACGACACGCATGCCCCAACCCACGTGGGCAAGGCCCGCGCACCCGATTTGCCCTCTCCCTGTGTTTGGTCCGCTCATCCGACGGCGGCTCGTCTCGGAACAGGGAATCCGTTTCGCGCGAACGCCGCACCCCTCCCGCCGACGGAGGCCTGCGTTCGATCTCGTGCCGCCGACATAGAGGGGTACGCGGCTGCGGTTCGGAACCTCGACGACGCAGTAGGCGTTTTGGTCGACGGCCTGAAGGCCCTAGACCGCTTTGACGCCGCGGTTGTTGCCGCCGACCATGGCGAGAGCCTCGTCGAGCACCAGATGTTCAGCAGCCACCAATTCAGCTTGTACGAGCCGGTGCAACAAATTCCGCTGTGGGTGGTCGCCCCCGGAGGGCAACAGGGCCGTTCCGACGTGCCGGTGACGCTCACACGCGTAGCCCCGACCTTGCTCGACCTTGCAGGTGCCGCCCCTAGGCCGGATTGGCCGCCCTCCTTGCGCGACGCAACGCCCTCCGCGAACCGAATCATGGTCGGCCCTGCGCCGGCCGAGCGCGGAGACGTCCCCCGGCCGAATGCGCTGCAGGCGACCGCCCGCACGGGGTCGCTCGTCGTGTTGGTGGACGACCGCGACCACGTTGAACGCTACGACCTTGAACGAGACCCACAACAACGAGCGCCTTGTATGACGCAACCGGAGCAGGAGCGGATGCGAGCGCGTATCGTCGCTTCGCTCGCTCCGAACCCTCTCGACGGCACCCGGTGGATCGGAAAGCTGCCAGGTGTAGACAAAGCCGACCCCACCGCCGCGCTGCTGCAACCCGGCGTGCTGGGCCAAACCTGTGGTGACGTGACGGCGTGGGACGAGCTTTTCGTCGTGGCTAGCAACGCCCTCGTGGTCAACAGCCCCGCCGCGAGTCTCGACGACGACGCGACGCGAGAGGTGCTTACTGCCCTCGGCTACGAAGAATGAGCCGAGCGGACGCGGGCTGCCGGATCAGTAACCATAGTAGTCGGGCGTCCAAGAGTGCCACCACCAGGTGATGTAGGCCAGAACGAAATTCGTGCTGAAGGTCATCAAGAAGATCGGGCCGACCAACACCAGGAAGATGAGCGGGACGTGCAGGGTTTGGAGGTTCGGTCGATACCAAGGTACGGGCGCGAAGTCTTTCCGAACCCGTGCAACCGCCTCGGCGACCGTGACCCCGACCATCTGGCCGCCGCGGGTAGATACGCCGATCTCGGGAATGTCCACATCTGTCCAAGGCCCGGTGCCTACCAGGAACTGTCCACAAGGGCAATCCGCGACGATGGGCGGAAGCGCTCCTCGCAGGGCGCGCGCCAACGTCGCCCAACGTTCAGCGACCGCATGTCCGCTCGGCCTGCGAGACCCGCCCGGTGTGACGACAACGACCGAATCGGGCTCGCGTCGCTCCAGGCGAAAGCAGGTCGGGCACGTCAGGTCCATGCGCCCAGCGCCTCTGCAACGGCGGCGCCCTCGTCGCCTGTCCAACCCACAGCAGGCGGCCCACCACTGGTTGCCCACCAAGCCAACAACTCGGAAGCGACCGGCACGCACACGACACGGCGCCTCGCGTCCAGAAGCAGGAACGGCGTGGCGGCCCGTACTTCCGGCGGTGCTTCCTCGATCCACCACAACTCGCCGCGAAGTTCGCCCTGGCCAACCAGGACGCGCCACAAACCATCGCACCGTTCGGCGAGCGGCTCAAGAGCGGCATGATCGGTGCGTTCGCGTTTCGTGACGCCACGTAGGACGCGTGAGGTGACGAAGCCGGCCTCGGCCGCCACCCGCACGAGCGCTACGATTGTCGAAGCTGCGGTCCCGCCCAGACGTTCCGAGGCCACCAGCATGTCGGCCGAGGCCTGATCGCCGAGCGCCGCTGCTTTGACCAACAACGTTGTGGCTTCCGGCATCCGCTGGTCGCCGGCGACTTTGCTGACGAGTGCGGCGATCGCTCCAGGAGCCGCCGATCCCAGTGCCGCTTCTGCCGCCTGAACCGCGCGCCACCCACGATGAAATCCTTGAATGGCGGCGTCGATCGCCTCGGACTCACCGGACTGAAGGGCCTCCACCAAGGCGCCTTCGATTGCGAGGAAATCCGTACGAGGCGGCGGCGCCGCACCCGGCTCGCGCGGAACTCGGGGGGGCCGTTCGGGCCGTTCGGCTCTCATACGCTCTGGCGCACCGTCGTCTGATTTCGGTAAATCCAGCGATTTGCGCAGATCCGCGGCGAGTGCGGCAAGCTGCCCTTCGCGCGTCTCGGCTGGTCCGGCGATCGCGGCCTCCAATCGGAGCCAAGAACGCAACACAACCGACTCGGGATCCCGGCCCCTCGGAGCCGCCACAAGCGCGTCTGCCCAGCGCCCCGTGAGCGCGAGCTCGCGCGCCTTTCGGGGTCCATCGCCGCCCCCACCTTGTGCCGGGTGCGAGGGACGGGCTTCGCGGAAATCCGGCGGCTCCCGAGTGTCGTTGAAGCGGGGTTCGCGAGGGCGCTCCGGACGGGGCCCGCGTTCGTCCCGAACAGGACGTGCATTGCGTTCGTTCCGGTCAGCCCCGGGTGCTGGACGGTACGGTGGCGGTTCTTCGCCCATACCGACCAGCAGCGCCCGCGCTTCACGGCGTTGCAGTTCAGCAACACCAGAGTCGTCGCACATCCGCACCAACTGGCGCGCTTCGCTGGTCGCTTTTTCTTTGTCGTTCAGCAAGAAATACAGGCGCGCCGCAGCGTGTGTGGCCTCACGGATCGCCCCGGCGTTGCCCAGTGCGCCGTACCGCGCCTTCAGAACGTCAGAAAGCAGCGCCTTGCGAGCGCGCGCGTCCTCAGCGCCAGCAAGTTGATCGGACCAAGTTGAAAATGCGGGCGCCACAGCGACCTCCGTGTGGGGCCGCGCCGCATAAGCAGGATCGGAGCCCATGGCACCGCAAGCCAACCCATCGGGGGTCCGACGGTTTGACAGCTGCAGCCGCCTCCTCCTTCCAAGAAGTTCGTGGCCACCTCACCGTTGCAGTTGCCGTCGATGTCATCCCCCCCTGGATCGGTCGCGCCCGGAAACACGGCGGCATTGATATCGTCACAATCCACACCCCCGCAGGGCACAGCGTTCCGGCCGTCCCCGTCTACGTCACAGAGGTCCTCGCCGTCGCAATCCTGGTCCACGCCGTCATACGGCACCTCAGCCGCGCCGGGGTGTGACGCCGGGTCAAATGGCAGGCAATCGTCGGCCACGAATCCGTCGCCGTCTGTGTCGAGGGCCCCAACGCCAAAAACTCCGATATCTCCGATTAGGCCGTTGCTATCGGTCCTTGTCGGGTCCCCTGCGCCCACGGCGGCCGAGTCACCCAACAGAAACAAATCGCTTGTACAATCCCCCGGAACGTAGGCGACGAGTCCAGGGTCCGTATCCACGAGTTCCCCCGGCAATTCCAGTCCCGTACTGCCAGACCACAGGTTGTAGCCGCCGCTGAGGTTGAGCCCAGGGCCCGTATTTGTCACGCCTCCATTGCCATGGACGAGGTTGTTCACAAACACCAAGGAAGCGGACTGCGCGCCCACACTCGCAGCCAGCGCCTCTCCCAGAAAATCATTGTCAGCGACCTCGACGATTGAGTCGGGGAGACCGTCCAGCAGCACCGTCGCCGACTGATTCCCACCGATGTTGCCCAGGAATACCGTTTCCGCGATCGTGCCGCCAGCCGGACGTACCAAAGAGATCACGCCCGTCGACGCCCCAACAATATTGTTGCACCAAGACCCGTTGCGAATCAACACCGTCGACGCCTCCACCGAGGACACGATTGAGCCCAACGATGCGTTGTCCTCCAACCGCCCGCCGGTCCACAGGAGGGCCCCACCGATAACCATGGCGACGGCAGCGTCGTTCGCATTCGAGAGTGTCACGGTCACATTGCTTGCGACGAGGTCGCCGTTGTCAACATAGAACGCGCCCCCACTCAGCGCGACGAACGTAGACACCGTCAAATCCGTCAAAACGGCGTTTCCATCGCTCACGGAGATGGCACCCCCAGCACCTACCGTCAGGCCACCACTCCACGAGCCCCCCACCACGTCGAGGTTCCCCTCCGCAACCCAAACGGCGCCACCGCTGATGAAGGAGAAAGGCGCGTACGCTGAGCTCGCCCCAATCGTGACGCGTTCGAGGTGCACATCCACGCCGATGCCGGCCACCGACCCGCCGGACACCAGCGCGGAGGCCCCCAGCAGGCTGCTGTCGGTGACGGATAAGCTCCCGCCGACACCATTGGCATCGTCCACATAGATCGCCCCGCCGTACACGACGGCCTGATTGTCCTCGAAGCTGGATTCCGACACGAAAACGTCGGCGCCCGACGCGAAAATGCTCCCACCGGAGAAGCTCTCCGAGGCCGTGGACGTCGTCCCGGTCAGCGTCAATGAGGTCTTGCGATCCAAGGCAAACGACGCGATATCGCCCCCGCTCAGCGCGCCGTTGGCAACAAATTGCGTGTTCGAAAATTCGGCATCCACGTCCACCAAGAGGACGGCGCCACTGGTGTTGCCCTCGAAGACGCACGCGCTCGTGTTGAGCGTGCCGCCCTCCTGGCTGATGACAGGCGTACCGGACAGCCCAAACCAAGAACCTTCGACCCCGTCCAAGGTGACGAGCGTTCCAAAGGCACGAATTCCGGCTCCATCGCCCGGCACCAACGCAACGTCCACCACGGTGAGTTCGCCCAGTTCTGCCCAAACGCCCACGTCGTCGACCAAATCCAACGGGGCGCCTACGTCCGCTCCTTGCAGGGTCACGGACCTCAGCGTCACGATTGAATTCAACAACTTGAGCGTAGGGAGCAGGGGCCTGGTGTTCCCACCTTCGATCGTGAGGTCTTTGGCGATCGCCACGATTTTCGTGTCTAGGGTCCTGACGTAGTCGTCGGCAACAACAATCGTGTCCCCGTCGGCAGCCAAGCCGACGACCTTCGCCAAGCCATCGCCGTTCGCCGCTGGCACATCCCAAGTCGTGCCCCAAGCTCGAACCGCGACAAGGACGACGGTCACTGCCTCCGCCTGGGGGCCGGCGTCAAGGTCGTTTTGTCCACGACGTCTTCCGGCGCCCCGAGCAGCCGCGCGACTATGGTCTTGATCACGTTGAAATGACCCGACAGTTCTAATGCCGTGTACTCACGTCCCCCGAACTGGACCAGCGCCAGATCCGGCCTGCTCGCTTGCCGCACCACCCGATCCGCCACAAGCTGACTCTGGTGGGCGTATTGGGCAATCTCCCGGAGTTGGGGCCAATCGTCCGGCCCTGCCGTGGGCGCAATGGCGTCGAGCATCCGGCGGATCGTTTCGGGTCGACGGCCGTCGCGTTCATTCTCGAGCGCCAACGCACAGAGAACTACGGCAAGTGTGTCCGCTCCGAGCGCCAGTTCCGTGGCGCGTTTCTTGGCCTCCTCTTCTAGCCGCCACCAGTACGCGCTGTCGTCGTCTTCGGCGATGGACAACAAATAGTAGGCCAACGCGCAAGGCACGAGCACAACCGCACTCCCCATCGCGATGAGTAACGCCCTGCCCAGGCCGCCACGGCGCATTTCGCCGAGCCGCTCCCACCACGCCTCTCCGACAATAAATCGGCGTGCCAGCTCCACATCTGCGAACTGGTAGATGGTCCAGATCGCACTGAGAATGACCATTGCGGTCGCAACGTAGGTGAAACGCCGCGCGAGTTCCTTACCGTCCACAAAGACTCCGAGCCTGATCGGCATAATCCGTCAGCCGCCGTCATCCCCTTCGGAGTGGCCGGGAGGGTCTGCCATTGTGGCGAGGCGAGATCTGCCCCAGACCGGTTCAAGCAGTAGCCCATGGCGGTCAGCCGCCTGCCGAAGGCGCTTTCCCAGCCCGCGTCGACGGTCCAGCAACGACGCGTCATCCCAACGATTGACGCGTTCGGCCGAGTCGTCTGCCAAGTGAAATAGTGCGTCGTGCTCAGGGACCCCATGGAAGGACCACAACTTGAAGTCCTTTGTTCGCAGGCCGATCATTGTAGGTGTTTCTGGGTACGCCTTTTCGAAGAAATACTCGTACAACCACTCCGTACGCCATTTGACGGGTTCCACGGCCAATAGCGGGACCAAGGACTTTCCCGACATCGGTTCGGGGGGGGTCAGGCCGCCGATTTCCAGCAACGTAGGGGCGAGGTCGAGGTTGAGCACCATCTCCTCGGGCTGTCGGCCCGGTTGTTTCACGACAGGGCTTCGAACGAGCAGCGGGACGCGGATGGACTCTTCGTAGAAACAACGTTTGTCCAGAACACCCCGCTCACCCATCATGAACCCGTTGTCCGACGTGAACAACACAGTGGTCTCGTCCAGCCGTCCAGACGCAGCCAGCGCCTCCATCACCCGCCCCACGGATTCATCTACCGCAAGAAGGGTGCGATGATAGTCCAGGTACCAACTAGCGAAATTTGGCCACCTTCCGCCGTAGGGGGCATGCGCCGAAAACTCTCCAGCGCTGAGGTCGCGGAGCCACCGAGGCAGATCCGCCAAGTCCTTTTCGCTTGGAGGCTTGGGTGTCGCGGCCCCTTTGAAGGCGTCGCGGTGTCGTTCAGCAGGTTCGTGCGGCGCATGTGCCGCTTTGTGTGACAGGACCAGCGCGAAACGTTCGTCCTTGGGAACACGCTTGAGCCATTCCACCGCGAAGTCAGTCAGCAGGTCCGTAATGTAGCCGGCGACGGGGGTCCGGACGCCATTGACGTCCAGCGCACGGTCTTCCAGGGGGAGGCGGTCAGGGCCCGGGTAAAGGTATTGACCCTGGCCTCGAAAGGCGACCCAGTGGTCAAAGCCCGGTCGTTGGGTGAGTTTGTCCCCACCCAGATGCCACTTGCCTACAAACGCCGTCTTGAACCCCGCCCGTTGGAGCAGTCGTGGCCAAGTCACCGCGTCCTCTGCGAGGTCGTCCCGGTTGCCTAGAACACCGTGTTCATGCGCATACAGCCCCGTCCACATCGTTGCACGGCTCGGACAACACAATGACGTGGTGACGAAGCTGTTGGCGAACGCAATCCCCTCCCGCGCAAGGCGGTCGAGGTTGGGCGTCGTAAGGAATGGGTGACCCATAAAGCCGAACGAGTCGAATCGTTGGTCGTCCGTCACAATGACAACGAGGTCGCGTGGCCGAGCGCCATTAAGCTTCGGTTCGAAAGGGTCCGGAGGCGGTGGCGGCGGTGGCGGCGGTTGGGCACAAGCGGCGAGGCCGAGAGCGGCTGACGCGAGTAGGCTTCGGCGGGTGGTCAAAGATGTCCCGGGAACCAACAACAGCTAACCAGTCCTTTCCGCTGGTTTCGACCTGCGGGTCCAAATCCCGCACCCACTGCGGAGTTCCGATGCGCCTGTTCACACTTGTCCCGCTCGCCACTGCTTGCGCCCCCACCGATGTAGACGCCTTCCTTGCGGCGCTACCCGACGAGCGCTTGTTGGTGTCGATGCCCACCGCCAGCCCAACGCTCAGGGTCGGCGAGCCCAGCGAAACCCATGCCGTCACTGCGGAGGTCTCAGGAAGTATGAACCTGCTGATCGAGACCGTTCTTGCCGGTGTGCAGGGCGTGACCGCCTTTGATCCGACTTGGACGGATGACGCCCATACGCAGGTGCAGTGGGGCCCATGGTCCGATGACGGGGTCGACGGCAGGCTCTTCGCCGTTGATGAAGGTGCAGGAACCTACACATGGGGTATCGACGCCAAACCAACGGGGGCCGATGATGAAGCGTGGGTGACCATCGTTGCAGGAGAGTCCACACCTTCGCCGGACGGGGAGTTGGGCACCGGAACCTTCGCCCTGGATTTCGACGCCATTGGGACCGTCGACGCCGCAGAACTGGCGACGGGCCAGTTTGTGACCACGTACGACAGCACCGCTGGCACGACCACGGTCAGCGCTATCCTGGTCGGATTTACGGAGGACGGGTCCAGCGAGCCTGCGGACGCGGCGTACGACTGGGAGCAAACCGATGCCGGTGGTACGATGGACCTCGCCCTCTTGGCAGACGCCGGCGTCGGCCCGTACCCTGAGCTGATTGTCCTACGGTCGCGGTGGTCCACGACTGGGGAGGGACGAGGCGACGCGCTCGTGACCGGCGGGGACCTCGGCGCGCTCGTTGTCACAACCACCGACTGCTGGGACGCGAGTTTCTCGACGACCTATTGGGAAGACAACGCGACGCTCACCGCCGAAGGCGATTCGGCGTCTTGCGCCTTCCCCACTGCACAGTTCGATCCAGACTTCTAGACCGGTCAGGGTGCGGGCTGCCCAAGTTGGGGCGGCAGCGGGAAGTCCGGCATCGGGAAGTCCGGCATCGGAGGTGTTGGTGGTTCCTCAACGAGCGCATCGGCCACGACCCAGCCGTAGCTGTCGCCCTTCTTGACGCGTACGAGAGCCCCATCGTCGAGAATCACGATCAGGATTTCGCCGGTGCCCAGCATTGGCCCTGGCACCGTTGCGTCAGCGAACCGAATTGTGGGCACGTCCCGGGCGGCGTACCTGACGGAGCCCGCTGGAATCTCAGCCCACGCGAGGCTGGTGAGGATCAAGAAATAGGCGATCATGCGCCCGGCTAATCCTTCGGCTTTGGCGGGTCGATGGCGTCCGCCAACGGTTTGAGTCGAATACTGACCTCTAAGGAATGGCTCCGTGCCAGGTTCAGCAACTCCTCCTTCAGTTTCAGCTCCTCAAGGTAGGTTCGGACCTCACGCGCGATGAGCTTGACGGCTTCCGTCTTGTAGCGGTCCCCTGTGTCCAGGAGACCCCCCAGCAACGCACTGGTATCTTCCGCCAAGTCCTTTCGATCGAGTAGGCGTTTGGCCATCCGGCGCAAGCGGCCTCCGCCTTCGGGCTCGTCACCGTCCGACTTGGGTCCTTCGTCATTCATCGCTGACCTCCCCACAGGGTTTGAACATAGTCCGCCGCAGCACTCGCAGCGTCGAGCCTCCTGAGCGCCAACGCGCGCGCCCCCATCGACTTGCGCACCGCGCCATCCGCCATCAAGCGTGCGACCCGTGACGCCGCCTGATTTACGTCCCAGCCCGCTTCCACGAGCACCTCCGCGGCACCCGCTTGCTCCAGGCCGCGGGCATTCTCTTCTTGGTGGTTCTCGGTGACGTGCGGACTCGGAATTAACAAGCTCGGAAGTCCTACTGCGCACAACTCGGCCAACGTGGATGAGCCTGCCCGGCACACGACGAGGTCCGCCGCGGCGTAGGCCATCGCCATCTGGTCCTCGTAGCCCACAAGACAAACGCCGGCGGGTGGCTCGCCAAGCGCTGCGGTAGCCTCTTGTAGGTATTTCGGACCACACAAGTGGAGCACCTGGAAGGAACGGTCCGGGTCCTTGGCCACCCGAACGGCCAGTTCATTGAGGCGGGCAGCCCCTAACGAGCCGCCAACGAACAGGACCGTCGGCGCATCGGGTCGCAAACCATACCGCTGCGCCGCTGCCAGCCGATCTCCGCTGAGCAACGCGCCATCCACGGGCACGCCGACCACCTTCTTTGGCGCCGAACCGGGCAAACGGGCAGCCGTCTGCGCATAGGTCAGCAACACGAGCTGAGCGACCCGAGCGCACAAGCGGTTGGCCATGCCTGGCACAACGTTGGCCTCGTGCACAGCCCGCGGGATGCGCAGTGTCCATGCGGCAAGCACAGCGGGTGCGGAGATGTACCCACCGACGCCCAGCACCGCATCCACGCCATCGGCCTGAAGCTGCCGACGTGTCCGCAAGACTGATGTGGCCAACGCCAAGGCAAAAGACACGCGCCCCAGGATTCCTGCACGAGGGTACTGCGGTGCGGAGATGGGGCGAAACGGGAAGCCGCGCAAAGGGACCACGCGCCCTTCCAGACGCTCGGCGTCGCCGTAATAGCGCACGTCGTGCCCTCGATCGCGCAGCTCAGTGGCGATGGCCAACGCCGGGTACACGTGCCCGCCCGTCCCACCACCCGCAACGGCAACCACCGCCATCGTTCCTCCTAGCGACCCGAATACTGGTATCGAGGCGGCAGGCCAGCTACCCGCGACTGTGCGGAATCGCATCCAACAGCTTCGCGAAAGGTTTGGTCCCGAGGCGCCAGCGGTGCTGGTGTTGTTTGTATTCGCAACGGTTGCGCTTGGGCATGCGTGGTTCCGGTTTCCGAATTTCATCGTCGACGAAGCTCTTGTCACGTTCCGATACGCCGAGCGCTTTGGCGAAGGCCGCGGCCTGACGTGGACACCCGGCCCGCCGGTCGAAGGCTACAGCAACCTGTTGTGGGTACTGATCTTGGCGGCCGCCCACGCCGTCGGAATCTCGCCCGAAACCGCGGCGCGTGGCCTCGGCATGGCAGGCCTTCTTGCCCTTGTCGTGCTGCTCACTGTCGACCCAATTCGGTTCCAAGTCCAATCCAAAAGGTTGTGGGCCGGCGCCGCAGCAGCGGGCACGGGAGGATTCGCGATGTGGTCGATGGGCGGCCTCGAGAACACCGTGGTCGCCGCCCTGGTTGTAGGTGCCCTCGTCGTGATTGAACGGGCTGCGGTGCTGCCGAATGGGGCAAATGGATTCGCGCTCATCCTCGGGGCGTTGGTTGCCATTCGTTCCGACGGCTTTGTCCTCGCCGGCGCCCTCCTCGGTTTCGCTTCCTTGCGTTCTCGCTCGATCCGGCCCTGGTTTGTGGCGGCCGCGACCGTGGTCGGCGTCACCACCGTCATCCAAATCCACCGGCAGTTTCAGTACGGCGAGAGTGTCGCGACGCTCTTGCGGTTCGTAGCCACGCTCACGACCGAACGGAGCACGACGGGAATGGCGTGGCTCTCAACAGGCATCGTCGCGCACGGCGCGCTTTTCGCGGGCGGGTTCATGGCGCTTTGGCCAGTGGCCAGCCGACCCACCGCCTCTGCTGCGTTGGGTGTCGCGGCGATTTGGTGCGCGTTCATGAGCCTCGCAGGCGGAGACTCCAACGGCGGTTGGTTTCAAATGCTGCCCGCACTCGGCGCAGTCCTGTACGCGGCCTCCGCTGGCCTGGCGGAGATGTCACGCCCCCTTCCGTGGTGGATCGGCGTGCTCGCGCTCTCAGCCCATCTTCCTCTGGCGAACACGACATTCAACGCCTTCGACGGGAATCAGCAAGCGCCAGACGAACGGCGCGCGCGACCCATCGCAACGGCCATGAAGGCGGCGTGGGGCAATCTCGATCCATTGCTCGCGGTCGACGAAGCAGGCGCCCTGCCCTACTACACTGGCTTTCGCGCCCTCGACATGCAGG
Source organism: Klebsiella pneumoniae (assembly GCA_945861065.1). Lineage (GTDB taxonomy): Bacteria > Myxococcota_A > UBA796 > UBA796 > SXOB01. Next base: position 59,443 of record CAMASI010000006.1, read on the forward strand.
GCAACAACGACGCGACGATTCGGCAATACCGGCTCGATACACATGGCGACGACCCTGATGGAGAGCACGTGATAATCGCAGATCACGTGTGGGGCGCTGAGCCGGACCTGGTGGCGTGGAATGGTGCGCTTGGCGACCTGAGTCCGGTCCACGGTACGGGGGAGCTCTCACGAAAGCCTGGGTTTGATCGGAGGTACACACCAATTCGGGTGGGCGCACTCTTCCGCGGCGGGTGGGTCTCGGGCTGGTATTTCGTTCGGCGCGATTCGGGCCCGCTAGGGCTGACGAGGACCAAGGACCGCGTCGAAATTCCCGCATGGTTTTTCGCCTCCCCCGGGTCCAACCCCGCCATTTGGAGAAACGACCTGTTTGCCCCATTTGTTCAAGCCGAAAAACCCGGAAAGGCGACGGGTATTTCGTTGGCCATCGGTCATTGGCAGGTCAGCGCGGCGCCTTCTGCCATCGAGGTGCGCGTGCGTTGCGGAGCCGCCACGTCGCTTTGGGAAGAGTTCGTCTACGTTCGCCTCGACGCGCCAGGTCAAATCGACATCGAAGTACGGGCTGAATCCCAGCTCCAGGTTCGGTCGGTCACGGTAGAGCGCGTCGAAGATCGTCCGGAACGCGTCACGGACACGGTGTGCTCACGCTAAGCACAATGAACGGAGGCGGTACAATGCCGCGAGGGCTTCTCGCGGCGTGAGTGAATCGGGGTCCAGGCCCTGCAGCGCCAAGAGGGCCGCATGTAGGGGGGGTGGCTCGGGCTCGGGCGAAAGGTCTGGAACAACACCAAATAGGGAGAGTTGGTTGCGTTCGTCGCGGGGTGCCGTGCGCTCGAAGCGTGCCAGCAACGCGCTCGCCCTCGCGACGACAGGCCCTGGCAATCCCGCCAAACGCGCACACTGAATTCCGTACGACCGACTTGCCCCTCCGGGCCGCAATCTGTGGGTGAATACAATTTCGCCCGCCGACTCGGTCACGGAAACATGGGCGTTGACGACGCCCGGAATCTGGTCCGCCAGCGCAGAAAGCTCGTGGTAATGCGTTGCGAACAACGCCCGGCACCGCACCCGATTGGCGAGGTCTTCCGCCACCGCCCAAGCAATCGACAGCCCGTCCCAGGTGGACGTTCCGCGTCCGATTTCGTCGAGTACCACCAAACTCCTCGACGTCGCCTGGCCGAGAATAGACGCAGTTTCGCTCATTTCCACCATGAATGTGGACTGGCCACGCACCAGGTCGTCAGAGGCACCGACCCTGGTAAACACTCGGTCACACACGCCCACACGTGCGACCGCGGCCGGTACCCACGAACCCATTTGGGCAAGCACGGCCGTCAGCGCTACTTGTCGCAACACCGTCGATTTCCCGGCCATATTCGGGCCCGTCAACAACACGAGTTGGCGAGAGCAAGTGTCGAGCACAATGTCATTGGGCACAAAGGTGCCTTCCTCGAGGAAAGCCTCTACAACGGGATGACGTGAACCGCTGAGTTCCAGCCCCTCGCTACCGTCCACGACAGGTCGTACCCACCGTCGACGGCTGGCCACCTCTGCCAGCGCGCCGAGCGCATCCAGCGTCGCAATCGCACTCGCGAATTTCGCCAGTCGAGGCCCCTGCACAGCGACACGGTCTGCCAGGCGGTCGAAGTGAGCCCGCTCCAACGCCTTTCGCCGATCGTCGGCGGAAAGGACTTTCTCCTCCAGCTCTTTGAGCTCCGACGTGACGTAGCGCTCGCCGCTCGCCACCGTTTGACGGCGCGTCCAGGCAGCCGGCACTCGATCGACGTTGGCATTCGTGACCTCGATATAGAAACCGAACACGCGGTTTCTGCGGACCTTGAGGCTGTGGATACCGGTGGCGCGCTGCAGCCGGTCCTCCAGCGACGACAAGTCGCCCACACCCTCAGTTGCCAGGTTCACGAGGTCGTCCAACACCGGGTCGGCACCACGTGCGATCACGCCTCCGTCCACCAACGACAGGGGCGGTTCTTCGACCAACCAGGTCCGAAGGTCGGCAAGTACGTCCTCGCAGCCGTCTGCCGGAAGGAGGGCGCACAGAACCGGCACGGTGCCAACGGCAGACGCCAACACCGCGTACGTCTCGAGCGAACGTCGTAGCCCTGCCAGGTCTCTGGGAGTCGATGTGCCCTGCGACGTTCGCATGGCGATTCGATCGACGTCAGCTACGTCCTTGAGCGCGGTGCGGAGGTCCTCTCGCACGGCAGCGTCAACGACCAGCGCCTCGACCGAATCCTGCCGTGAACGAATCGCCTCCACGTCGATCAGGGGTGCGAGCAACCAATCGCGCAAGCGCCGGGCGCCAGGTGACGTTCGGGTGCGGTCGAGCAAGCCTAGCAGGCTGCCTTGCCTCCCTCCTCCGCGAAGCGAGCGGGTCAGTTCGAGATTCTGCCGCGTCGATTCGTCGAGCACCAAGTGGGCACCCGCGCCTGACCGATCGACACGGCGAATCGGGACTGGCTTTCGCAACATTTCGGCGCCGTAGCGAAGGACTGCGCCCGCCGCACGAGCCGCGACGCCTCCACCCAACACCAAACCGGCAGCTTTCAGCGTCGCCGCCCCTTCTTCCGGATCCCAGCCGATGGGGTCTGCTGGTGCCTTGGGAATCGCCTTCAACGCGCGCTCCACAACCTGACCGAGCCTTCCCGGTCCGGTCAGCGCCTCGCGAGGTTCCATACGCCAAAGGGCGGCAGCAGCGTCGTCGGCGTCGGAGGCCTCCTCCAACCGGAGGTCTCCCGTGGAGACGTCCAAGAAAGCGAGGCCGAGGCCCTCCGGCCCGGCGCACACAGCGACAAGCCAGTGAAACACACCCCCCTCAAGGGCCGTCGGATCCCAGGGCACGCCCGGAGTGACGAAACGGGTGATGGCCCTCGCGACCAGACCTCGCGACGCCGACGCCGCCTCCGTCTGCTCGGCCAACGCCACCCGGTAGCCAGCGGCCACCAACTTCTCGATGTACGGCGAAACCGAGTGGTAGGGCACCCCCGCCATGGGAATTGGATCGTCGTCGTTCTTGTTGCGGGTGGTCAGCGTGAGATCGAGGGTTTCCGCGGCGATCACCGCATCTGCGAAGAACAGCTCGTAAAAGTCGCCCATCCGGTACAACAACAGGGCGTCGCCCACCGTCGCCTTCAGGCCCAAGTACTGCTGGAACATGGGCGTGTCGGACGCGCTCATCGGCCGCGACCTAAACCGCGCTTCAGTACGAAGCCCACGTGGGCGTCTGCGCCCTCCAAAGCCGGCGACGTGTCGATCTCTGCTTGAAGGGAGAACTCCGGCGCCTCCGCTAAGAAGGCATTCACCACATCTTTGCCCTCTTCCGGTTCGGCACTGCACACGGCGTACACCAACACCCCGCCTCGATGAACATGGGCTGCTACGGTTCGCAGGAGCGACGCTTGGGTGGCCGCCGCGCGCAACAAGTCGGGCTCCATTCGTCGCCACTTGATTTCCGGATGCCGGCGCACGGTCCCCAACCCGGTGCAGGGGGCGTCCAGGAGGACCGCGTCGAAGGTCGGAACACCCGGAAGCGGCCCGCGGTTCCAATCGTGGGCTTGTACCGCCACGCGCAAACCGAGGCGGGAGGCCCCTTCGGCAACCCGATCCAGACGGGCGTCACCCCGGTCGACGGCCAGAACCCTTGCGCCACGGCTCGCCAGGCGAAACGCCTTGCCTCCGGGCGCGGCGGTGGCGTCCAACACAGAACCGGTGACCGGAACCAGATCTGCAACCCGAACCGCGGACAGGTCCTGCACCCAAAGTTGCCCTTCTGCGAAACCCGGGAGATTGAGGACCGTTCCTTTCCAACCCGTGACTCGGACGACGCCCTCGACGTCGGTCGCCTCCGCGACCAGCCCAACGGGCCACGACTCGGGCTGACGCAACACCACAAACAGCGGGGGCTGGTGCGTGATTGCTTCCGCCCATTGTATTGCCAGCGTTTCCCCGTAGCGCTGTACCCACCGGTCCAGGAGCCAAGCCGGAAGGTCGGCCTGGTCTGCCGCGCTCAGCTCTTCGGGCAGCCGGGCGTGTCGAACAACGGCGTTGACGAGGCCACTGGCGGGTCCGCAGCCAATCGCCCGGGCCACTTCCACCGATTGGTCCACCGCGGCGTGATCCGGTGCGCCACCGAACAAACGCTCCCAACACCCGAGGCGAAGCACCGCTCTGACGCCGGCGTCCAATCCACCCAAAGGGCGGGTCAGCGCGGTCCGAAGCGCAGCGTCCACACGACCCCGGTTGCGCAGCACGCCCATCGTCAACTGCCAGGCGGCAGCCCGTTCAGTGGACGAGAGTTCCAGCGAAACGAGCGCGTCTTCTAGATGCTCGCCGTCTTCGACGGCGATGAGCGCTCGCGCGGCGCCAATTCGGCCGAGGCTGGCCCGATTCCGTTGGGACAAAGGCGGCTCCGAATGCGCCCGCGCCTCTACTGCGCTGGCAGCGGCGCGGCAGTGCCAATCGCTCGCGCTAGCGCCAGGGTTTGCCGTCGTCGGGTGTCCCCACGCCCATCGCCAACTCGGATTCCAGCGCGCGCACCCGATGCATCAACGCAGCGCGCCACCGCAATGCGACGTACAGCCCTACCAACAAGCCGAGGACCAGCGAAGCCCCCATCAGTGCAGGTACCGCGACCGGCTGCGTCAGGCGCCACGCCATGACCCCGATATCGAACCCGAGCACGACGGATCGGGAGCTGTTCTGCACCGCGAAAAGTGTTGCCGTCCCGGCGACGAGACCAAAGAGAATCAACCGCAGCAGAAATCCACGCATGCTGACGCTCTATCTGTCAGCCGTTGGGAGCGCCCTTGTCTGCCTTGTCGCCCAACTTGCGCTTCAGGTCGCCCATGACGTCGCCCAACCGGGCACTGGACGAACGATTCTGCGAGCCTTGGGCTTCGGGGTCGTCGGCTCCGCGCTCGACGGCACCCTTTTCCGACAGGCTGATCTTCCGATCCCGCGCGTCGATGTGGATGATCTGCGCCGACATCTCTTTCCCTTCTGGGTACTGCTCTTTCCAGTCGTCGCCTTCGATCGACATTTCGGAAAGGTGGACGAGGCCTTCGACGCCGTCTTCCAACTCAACGAAACAACCGAACTCGGCGCGGTGGACAACCTTGCCGGTCACGACCTGGCCCGTGTAGAACCGACCGTGAACCGTGTACCAGGGGTCGTCAGTGAGCTGTTTGACGCCTAGCGAGAACCGCTCGTTCTCTTTGTCGATCGACAGTACGCGCGCTTCAACGTCGTCGCCCTTCTTGTAGCGATCGGAAGGATGCCGGATCCGGCTGCCCCAAGAAAGGTCGGAGATGTGAACGAGGCCATCGATACCGTCGTCGATCCCGACGAAGATTCCGAAGTCCGTGATGTTCCGAACCTTGCCCGTGATGACACTACCGATCGGGTACTGTTGTTCGACGAGGTCCCACGGATTGGCTTCCAACTGACGCCGGCCGAGGCTGATGCGTTTGTTGTCCACGTCTACGCCGAGCACCTTGGCTTCCACAACTTCCGCGACAGCGAGCAGCTTGCTCGGGTGTTTGATGCGCTTGTTCCACGTCAGCTCGCTGATGTGGATGAGGCCTTCGATTCCGTCTTCGAGTGCCACGAATGCACCGTAGTCGGTGATCGACACGACCGAACCGCGCACGATCGAGCCGACCGGGTATTTGAACTCCGCCTCTTCCCAGGGGTCGGCCTTGATCTGCTTGAACCCGAGCGACACGCGCTGCGTTTCGGGGTCGAACTTGAGAACTTTCACGTCGACCGAGTCGCCCACATTGAACATCTCGCTCGGGTGCTGGAGGCGGCCCCACGACATGTCCGTGATGTGCAACAGGCCATCGATTCCTCCGAGGTCCACGAAGGCACCGTAGTCGGTGATGTTCTTGATGACGCCTTGCATCGCGGCGCCGACTTGAAGGCGATCGATGGTTTGATCGCGCTTCTGCTCGCGCTCATTTTCCAACAACACGCGGCGGGACAGAACGATGTTTCCGCGCTTCTTGTTGAACTTGATGATCTTGAAGTCGTGGGTCTCGCCGATCAGTTTGTCGAGGTTCTTGACTGGGCGGAGATCGACCTGGCTTCCAGGAAGGAAGGCCTTCACGCCGATATCGACCTGCAGACCACCCTTGACGCGGCCCGTAATGAAGCCCTTGACCACTTCGTCTTTTTCGACGGCCTTGCTGATCTCGTCCCAGGCCTTCATCAGGTCCGCTTTCTCTTTCGAGAGAACGAGCACGCCATCTTCTTCTTCGATGGAGTCGAGGTACACGTCTACGTAGTCACCGACTTTCAGCGTGATCTCACCTTCGGGGGAGCGAAACTCGCGCGTTGGGATCTGCCCTTCGGCCTTGTAGGCGATGTCCACCGTGACCCATTCGTCGCCAATATGGATGACCCGACCGTGCACGACAGACTGCTCGCGAACGCCCTTCTCTTCCATGTAGGTATCGAAGGCTTGGCGGAACTCAATGTCTGACAGTTGGTCGAGCGGTAGGTCGACGAGATTCGCATCAATCATGGTGGCTGTTGTCTCGGGAGCGCGGCGGCTAATGTCGGTGTCCAGGCGTGTCAACGACCGTCACGGCTGGAGGTAGACCGCAACAGGGCGAGTTCAATGACACGGTCGATGGCGACACGAATGGTGAGTTCCGTAGTGTCCAGATGAATCGCGTCGTCTGCCGCCCGTAACGGAGCCACTGCGCGCTCCTGATCCTGCCGATCCCGAGCGGCGAGTGCGTCTCTCACCTCAGCAAAGGACCGCGTGTCGCCCCGTCGCAACATCTCCTCGTGCCGCCGACGCGCCCGTTCATCGAGGTCGGCGTCGAGAAAAATCTTCAGGTCGGCGTGCGGGAGCACCACGGTTCCGATGTCGCGGCCATCCATCACGACCCCACCCATCGCACCCAAGCGGCGCTGGAGGTCCAGCAAGACAGCCCGAACTTCCGGCAACGACGACACGTCGGAGGCGCCGCGACTCAGCTCCTCCGTGCGAATCAGCGTGCTCACGTCCTCACCGTTGGTGAAGATATGCAACACGTCCCCATCCCAGCTGAAGTCGAATTCCAGACCACCTGCGAGTGCGGCCACCGACGGCCCATCGGACCAAGAAATCCCCTGGCGCGCCGCCATCAACGCCACCGCTCGGTACACTGCGCCCGTGTCGACGTAGCGGTAGCCCAACGCCCGCGCGACGCCGCGTGCAACTGTGCCCTTGCCAGCTGACCCCGGTCCATCGATGGCGACCGCGATCGGGCGACTCACGCGATGGCCCCGATGGGACGGAATCGTTCGTAACGCTGGCTACGTATGGCTTGACGCGTCTGGACCAACAACGGTGCGAACTGGGAAGCCAACGCTGCACCCACGGTAGCGACCGTTGCGGCGACGTCCCGGTGTGCTCCGCCCGCCGGCTCTGCAAGCACCTCGTCGATGACACCAAGTTCCAAGCAGTCCCGAGCCGTGATCCGAAGCGCCGCAGCGGCCCGCGGTCCTTCCGCACGGTCTCGCCAAAGGATTGCCGCGCAGCCCTCGGGACTAATCACGGAGTAAACGGAGTTTTCAAGCATCAAGACGCGGTTCGCAACGCCAAGCGCTAGGGCACCGCCTGACCCGCCCTCGCCTGTGACCACGGCGATCACCGGCACCGTCAGGCGTGACATTTCAAAGATGTTCCGGGCAATGGCCTCGGCTTGGCCCCGCTGTTCCGCGTCGATGCCTGGATAGGCGCCCGGCGTGTCGATGAACGTGACGATAGGCAGGTTCTGGGCCTCGGCGAGCCGGAACATGCGCAGTGCCTTGCGGTAGCCGTCCGGACGCGCCATTCCAAAGTTGTAATGCAGGTTTTCCTTCGTATTTCGACCTTTCTGGTGGCCGATGACTACGACAGGCTGCCCTTGGATCCCAGTGCCGGGCAGGTCAAATCGCCCGATGCCCGCAACGATCGCACGATCGTCAAAGCCTAGACGATCGCCGTGCAGTTCGGTCCATTCTGACAACAGGCCGTTGACGTAGTCGGCCACATACGGTCGCCCGGGATGCCGCGCGAGAAGCGTGCGCTGCCACGGTGTCAAACGCGCAAAAATTCGCTGTTGAAGCTCGGAGCAACGAAGCTCCAACTGCTCAATCGACGACGCCAAGTTGACGCCATCGGTCTCCTCCAACTCACGGAGCTGTTCGATTCGTTTCTGCAACTCCACGATGGGCCGCTCGAATTCGAGCACGACGTCCACGACCACTCCGGAATGCTCGCGCCGCTAACGCACCTCCCAGGCGACGTGCGCCACGCGCTCAAGGTCGGCCGCGACTTGTGACGACACCGGCCACCCGAAATGGTTGCGCCACGTCCGCTGTTTCTTAGCGAATCGTCGCGTGTCAATCGTGATTTGGTTGGTCGCGTCGGACAAAGAACAAAGCCCATTCACGACATCCACGAGGTTTCGATACCCGAGTCCACGCATGGGCCGACAATCGCGGGGCACACCGCGCTCCAGCAACGACTCGACCTCCGCCAACCAACCGGCTGCAAGCATCTCCTCCGTGCGCAGCTTGAGCCGTGCGTCCAGATCGGCGTGGTCAACCCACACCGCGAGCACCTCCCTGCCACCGACTTGCTCTGCGTGCAGGTCCGACAGCCGCCGCCCTGTAAGCAAGAAGACCTCCAACCCCCTGACCAGCCGCACGCGGTCGTTCGGATGCAGCCTGGCCGCGAGCTTCGGGTCCACGCGTTGCAGCCAACCGTGAAGGTCGTTCTCACGCTCGATCGCCGAGCGAAGGGTCGGCGACACCGGCGGCGTGTGGCTGAGCCCCAGATGCAGCGCTCGCAAATACAGGTGTGTGCCACCGCAAATGATCACCCGTGGATGGTGGTCGACGGCAGCGATCGCCAGGCGCACAAAGTCAGCGGCGTCGAAGTGCTGGGTCGGTTCGACGACGTCGAGGCCCAGGTGCGGGACCCGCTGGCGGTCGCTGGCGCTCGGCTTCGCAGTTCCGATGTCCAAGCCTCGGTACACCGCCATCGCGTCCATTGAAACGACGATTGCGTCCCACCGGACGGCCAATTCCAAAGCAAACGCAGACTTTCCGGCACCCGTGGGGCCACACACGACGACCGGAGTTGTCATTGCGCCCGCGCGCCGACCTCGGCAAACCTCGCATCCACGGCGTCCTGAAGCGCCCGCTTTTCCACCAGCAGCGACTCGATGCGGTCCGTCGTTGCGAGCAGGCCGGCGAAGGACGCGTCCGCCACCCCGGCCGCCGCGACCTCCTCGGCTCGGTCGATTCGTGCGGACAGTCGCTGGGTCGCCGCCGCGCTCGCGCGAGCCATTGCGGTTGCGGCCGCAGCCTCTAACGCCACAAGGCTGGGTTCAAGTCCGTCAATCACCGCGACTTCTGCCTCCACCTGGTCCCGTAAGCCCGCAGCCTCTTGCGTAGCCATGGCATCGACCCGGGCGACGATGTCCGTCAGCGCTCGAACCGCCGCGACGGCCCTCGGATCGGCGTCGCCGACCGCATTCCCCGCCGAAATCCCCTGGAGCGCGTACGCCCGAATGCGGTCCAGCCGCCGCAACGTCAGCACTGCAGCCCCGTCCCCCAACAAATCACGGGCGAGTAGCTGCGCCTCATCGATGTCCGCTCGCAACGCCGACACGCGCTGGAGGACCGCACGGGCCGAGCGAACATCGGCGTCGGCGTCGAAGGCCGCACGGATCCACGTCCCCACTTGCGGTCCGTCGGGTCCCGCCGCTTCCAGCGCAGCGCGAGCAGCCTCGGCAACAGCCATCGCGTCACCGTAGGCCCCGGAAGCGCCAGTAGGGTCGCCTAGCGCAAGCAGCAGCGCGCCGCGGATGCCCACAAGATCGACCGCATCGAGGTTGTCCGGCACCCGAAGCAGCGCCACGTCCACCGCGCGAAGGGCCACGCCAGGTTCGGAGCGCGCGATCGCCAACCACGCCGCCTCACCCAAAGAGGTCGATAAGTAGGCAGAACCCTCGGGGACGCGCGCGTACCAATCACTCGCCGCGCTGACGTTTCCGCGCCCCCACGAGATTCGCGCCATCGCGAGCATCGCTTGATCGCGGACACGTGCGGCATCGGGCGTGGACGCCGCGGAACCGGCAAAACTTCCGAGCAAGCCTTCGGCTCGTGCAAGATCGCCCAACTCGACGGCTGCAGCGGCTCGCACGTACAGCGCTCGTCCGTAGTCCGGTGACGCTTGCGGAAGCGGGGCGAGAACGCGCTCCACGTCGGCCATCCGCTTCAACTCGAAGAGCCCACGACCGAGCGCGTACCGCACGTCGGCCACTTCTCCCAGCAACCCCCACGCTTCCGCGTTCCGCGCCAGCGTTTCCAACTCGGCCGTTCGACCGTGGCGCGCGTATAGACCCAGCAAGGCGCGAACTGCATCTACGCGAAAAAGGTCCTCCGGATCCGCGGCGCTCTTCGCCAACCGACGCTCAGCCTCATTCACGAGGTCCAGACGCGCCAGTGCATCCGCAAGGTACCAACTTGCGTCCGATTGGAGGGGCGTTCCAGGGTCGAGCGCGCCTTCGAGGACCCAGAATCGTTCCGCAGCCGCATCGTCGTGTCCGAGCAACACCTCGTACAACGCAGACTCGAAGGCAGAAATCGCTTCTTCGTCGCTGTAGGCCGCCCGATCGAGCGCCAACTGCGCGCGGAGATCCTCCGCCAGGAATCCAAGTTCCGCTACCGGATCCACCTCAGCCGCCGCCGCCATCGCACCCCACCACACCGGCAAACCCCCAGCGGCACCTGTCCCGATCGGGCCGGTCCCGCAAGCATTAGGAGACCGCGTGGCCGTCCGAATCCTCGAAGACCAGGTGGTGAACCAGATTGCCGCGGGCGAGGTCGTGGAACGACCCGCGTCGGTCGTCAAAGAACTCGTCGAGAACGCGCTCGACGCGGGTGCGCGCACTGTCGGAATTCACCTATCCGGTGGAGGTGCGAGTCGCGTTCGTGTGATCGACGACGGGTCCGGCATGGACCGCGCCGACGCCATGACCTGCATCGAACGCCACGCGACGTCGAAAATTCTACGAGCCGAAGACCTGCTGTCCATCTTGACACTCGGATTCCGTGGGGAAGCGCTGCCGTCGATTGCCGCCGTCTCACGGTTCCGAATGGTGACGCGCCGGCCGGATGACGACGTCGGTACCACAATTCGAATCGACGGCGGCCGCCTCCTCGATGTGTCCGACGTCGGGTGCCCCGTTGGCACGGAGGTGGATGTCCGCACGCTGTTCTACAACCTTCCGGCCCGGCGTAAGTTCCTGCGGACGGCCGCGACCGAACTGAGCCACGCCGTCGAGTCGGTGTCACGGACCGCGCTCGCGCATCCGCATGTCGACTTCCTCGTCACCGCAGAGGGTCGAGACGTATTGCACCTGCCCTCGCATCCAGACCGCGCCACCCGCGCGCGCGCCCTCATTGGTCAAGACGGACGCACCCTGTTGCACACCAACTTCCTCGTCCCCGGTGGCAACGCTGAGGGACTCATTTCCCCGGTGGGTGTGCACCGCTCCACGGCCGCCGGCGCTACCTGGCTGCAGGTCAATGGCCGGCCGGTCCGTGATGCCGTCGTGCGCCACGCCTTGCTGGAGGCATACCGGGACATCGTGCCGAAGGGTCGCTACCCCGTGGTCGCTTTGTGGCTCGATCTCGCGCCCGATCACGTCGATGTCAATGTGCATCCCGCCAAAACCGAGATTCGATTCCGCGACCCGCGCGACGTGCAGGACGCGGTCATTGTGGGCCTTCGTCAAGCCTTGCAGCAACATGGAATCCGCATCCCGGCGCCTGGGAACAACCCTCCGCCGTGGCGCCCCCAAGCGACGTTGCCCCTGCGGCCGACCTTGCCAATTCAAACCCAGACCGAAGCGCCACCACCACCGTCCATGGCAGCGTCTCCGGTGCATGCGGAGCCCTTTCAGCCGCGCCTTGCTGCCCCAGGCGCCCCCCTGCTTCCTGTTCCCAGGTTTCGGGACTTGGAGGTCATCGGACAATTCGCCAACACCTACCTACTTTGCCAGGGTCGAGGCGAGTTGGTGCTCGTGGACCAACACGCGGCACACGAACGCGTCCGGCTGCACCAGCTTCAGGCCGGTGCGCACACGGGCGGCCGCCAACGGCTGTTGACGCCGTTGCGTGTGGACCTCGGTGCCGCTCGGCAAGCCGTTCTGGAGCGATCCGGCGACACGTTGTCCGAGTTGGGGTTGGATACGACGACTGTCGCGCCCGGCGTCATCGCCGTGACCGCCGTGCCCGTGCTCCTGGAAAAGGCAGACCTCGCAAACCTGCTGACCGACCTCGCAGATGAAATCTCCGCCGGCGGCGCTCGCTCGGGCAATGACATCATTCACCGTCTGCTTGCCACCGTGGCCTGCCATTCCGCCGTGCGTGCGGGTCAGCCGCTTAGCGCCTGGGAGATGAAGTCCCTGCTCGCGAGTCTGGACGAGGTGGATTTCGAGGTCTGCGCCCACGGCCGGCCCGTTGCAATCCGGATCGGCCTGGCTGAGCTGGAGCGCAGGTTTCACCGCACCTGAAGGAAAAAGATTCCGGCCGGGGTGACAGTCCCGCCGGTCACCGGTGTCCTGGGATCGCACGGGCGGGAGCACCGCGTGACTGGTGATGTGTCGGAGTGGTACTCGCGGTTTGGACCCATGGTCCTTCGGCGATGCCGTGTCCTTCTGCACGACGAGGCAGATGCGGTGGACGCCATGCACGATGTATTCGTTGAGGTAGTACGGCGAGGGGCCAAGCTCGATGTCGAGAGTCCTTCTGCATTCTTGTGGCGAACCGCGACAAATCTGTGCCTGAACAAGATCCGATCCCGTCGACGCCGGCCCACGGAGTCAGACACGGACCTCGTGGAGCGCATTGCGCTCGCCCCCGACGCCGAAGATCAGGCGCTAATTCGCACCGTTCTGGACCGGTTATTCGGTCGCGAACCGCCCTCCACGCGGACCATGGCGGTGTTGCACTTGGTGGACGGGCTCACCTTGCCCGAAGTTGCTGAAATCATGGGTTTGTCTGAGTCGGGTGTTCGCAAGCGCCTCCGGGTGCTTCGCTCGCATGTGGCCGGACTTCAGGGGGTCGCATGAGCGACGAGGAGGACAACGTGTCGGACTGGGTCCTTGAGCGATTTCTGCTCGGTGAACTTCCACCCCCTCAAGCACGATGGATCGACGGGCTCCTGCCCGCGCGACCGGATCTTGTGGTACGCCTTGAGACACTCCGTCGGTCGAACACCGAAATTCTAGCGACGTTTCCGCCGCGTTCGGTCAAGGCCGCTGTCGATCAGCGGATGCGGACAAGCAAGCATCGCGTGTGGACAGCATCATTGGCGGCCAGCCTGGCGACGGTGTTCATGGTCGGAGCTTTTGTCGCCTTCAACCCCACTTTGGACGGGGAGCGAACCAAAGGAAGCGCCCAGCTCGGAATACATCGCCAAACGGACCGAGGCAGCGAACGCCTCGCAGACGGCGCCCTCGTCCAACCCGGCGACAGCGTACAAATTGTGTTCTCCGCTGGAAATGGAAATTTCGCCACGGTCGTATCGATCGACGGTAATGGGCAAGTGACGCGCCATTTCCCGGTGTCCGGCGATAGCGCCGTCTCAGGACTCAATGTCGCCGTCCCCACCGCATTCCAACTGGATGACGCACCAGGCTTCGAGCGCTTCGTTCTGGTGGCCAGCACCTCGCCAATCGACGTGGAAGGAGTCCTCGCCGAGGCTGCCCGGGTGGCAGCGGGAACCGACCCTGCCCACGAAGCATTCCGCCTGTCGAAGGACTTGGACTGGTCGGACGTCCTGCTTCGGAAACCGGAGCCGTAAATGACCCTCATTCTTGGGTTCGCACTCGCACACGCGATGGACGGCGGCGTCCGGCGTTTTGCGGTGGTCATCGGCGCCAACGACGGCGGGCCTGACCGCATCGCACTCCGCTACGCCCACCGCGATGCGGACGCCATCGCAGACGTCCTCACCGAGATCGGAGGCGTGCTCGACGACGATTTGTTGTGGCTCGTAGAGCCCGACGTCACCACGGTGTACACGGCCCTGTCAGATTTGACGGCGCATCTCGACGAATCCCCAGGTCGAAACGAGGTCATCTTCTACTATAGCGGCCATTCCGACGAAAATGGCCTCCTCCTTGGCGGTGAACCGCTGCCCTACACGGAATTGCGCGCGGCGCTCGATGCGATGTCCGCAGACGTGCGAATTGCGATTCTAGACTCCTGCGCGTCGGGTGGGCTCCTGCGTCAGAAAGGTGGGCAGGTCGTACCTCCATTTCTAGTCGACGAGAGCTCACGCGCGGCGGGTTTCGCCTATATCGCTTCCAGCACCGCAGATGAGTCGGCCCAGGAAGCCGATCGACTCGAAGGGTCCTTCTTCACCCATTCTCTGACCGCCGGTCTGAGGGGCGCCGCCGACACCACCGGCGACAGCAGGGTCACCTTTAACGAGGCGTATCAATATGCGTTTCATGAAACGCTTGCGCGAACCGAACGCACACAAAATGGGCCCCAACACGCGGCGTACGAGAACCAGTTGTCGGGCACGGGCGACCTCGTTCTGACCGACCTGAACCAGGCGACCACAACGGTTCATTTTTCCGGTGACGTCAATGGCACCGTTTCGGTACGCGATGCCGAGGGGCGGCTGATCGCAGAGGTGCGCGTTGCCGACCAGCCCGTCGATCTGGCACTCGCCGCTGGCGAATTCGAAGTCACCGTGGTGCGGGAGGGAGCCTGGGCCGAAACCGATATCGACCTGATTTCGACCCAGTCGTCCACGCTCTCCGCTGCTGATTTCGTGTTCGAGGCCGGTGAGCCCACGACCGCTCGGGGGGGAGACCTGCCCTCCGATGCCCCCATGCGGGTGACGTTTTGGCCTGGGTTATATGATGATTACGTCAAGGACCATGTGCTGGTCAACGGCGGCGTTGGCGTGACTGAAACACTCGACGGCGTCGCCCTTGGGCTCGTCGCCACCACGGTGCAAGCAGATGCGCGGGGCCTCATGGCCACGTTGGGCGCCAATGTCGTGCACGGAGAAATGCGTGGCATTCAGCTTTCCGGTGCGTGGAACAAGGCCGGTGGGCTGTATGGATTACAATTCAATTGCGGCGTCAACCGCGCGTCTGGGCTGGGCAAGGGCGCACAAATCGGCCTGATCGCCAACGTCGCGGATGTCACGGGCGACCTCGCGCAGTTCGCGCCGGTGCTCAACTGGTCCGGCGGCAGCACACGAGGCTTGCAGGCGGGCTTGGTGAATTGGGGTCGGGAGGTGGAAGGGCTCCAATTCGGTGCCGTCAACGTCGCCGGCCACGTCTCGGGAATGCAAGTAGGGCTCATCAACTACGCTGATACGTTAGAAGGAAGTCCTATTGGCGTGATTAATATCATTCGCGACGGGCGGCAGGCGCTTGCGGTCTATGTCACGGAAACCGATCTTTTGGAATGTCGATCTGCGTTTCGGCGGTCGTCAAGGCATGTATACCGTCATTGGTGCGATGGGTGATGCTGGTGAACACGCTGGCTTCTTCGGTGGCCTCGGAGGGCACGTCGGAAATCGTTTCTGGGGCGATTTCGACGTTTCCGGTGGCGCTTACTGGTTTTACACCGCCGGCGGCCTTCCTCCAACTCCCATTGTACGAAGCCGGCTGATGTTGGGCGCGCAGGTGTACAAACGCGTGGGCATCTTTGGCGGCGGGAGTTTCACTTGGCGCATCCCAAGCGATACCGCGCCGAGTCAATCACTCCTTCCAGATTGGTACGCCGACCCCAAACGAGGCATCCCGGTGGCTTGGCCAGGCGTGCTGGTGGGTATGATACTGTAACTGGCATGGCCGATCCGGTTCCGCTCCCGTTCGTGGACCCTTCCGACCTGGGACCCCAGCTCGCACTGTTCGCATTTGTCGCGGTCCTGGGCCTGGGCGGACTCGTGCTGGCAGCAAAGTACCTCGTCGGAGACCCACAGGCGGACTTGGACGCGTGGACGAAGAAGGAGCGCTCGGGAAACAAATCCGTACCGGGGGGCGCCGGTCCAAGGCCGAAGGTCGACGTCGATTCGGCCGTACGCCGGGTGCCCGAATTCACGTGGGAGGACCTGCTGACGTCTGCGTGGCGAGGGGGGCACACCGCGCTCATGCCTGGCCTGCCAAGCGCCCTGCCCTTCACCCAAGGAGCTCTTGACGGCGTCGCTGAGGCCCGTCGAGGCCGCGTCGTCGCGGCACGTCTGCTGGAGGTCGCCGTTCTGCAGTTGGTCGGCGAATCACAGGGCGTTCACGCGAAGGTGGACGTCACAAGCCTCGTGGAGGAAGAGGACGCGCAGGGCGTTACGGCGTCGTGGCGGGTCGTGGACCGAATTCGGTTGCTGCGAGCAGCGAAAGATTGGGGGGTCATCGGGTGGTCGCGCGAGGAACGCACCCCCTTCCGGTCCACTGCGATGGCGGACCTCCCCTCACCCCTGCCGCCCCTCGTCACAGACCCCGCTTGGGGGGATCAGCAGGCTCGCGTCGATCTCGTGGCCTTTGTCACCCTCGCACGCGTTGGTATCGGCGCAGCACTCGCGGGCAGCACCGGCGCAAACGTGACCGACCTCGCCCGCGACATGTTCGCGGTCCTGCGTGAGCGTTCGTCTTGGACGGTTCCCGGCGACGTGTTGGTTCAACCGGTGCGAGTGGTGGCAGACGCCGCAGGAGACGTGCTCACCGCACGTGTCACGAGCCCGGTACTCTTTGAGATGTGGACCTTCGTCCGGGGTGCAGACAAGACGTGGCGCGTCGCGGGACGGCAATCGGCCGCTGACTGGGTGCCCTGACGGTCTCGTATGCACGGGTTTCGCTTGCACGCCCGCCCAAACTCGTGGTACGAAGACCGCACGCGGCCCCCCAAGGTCGCCCTCCCTCCCCGCGGCGCCCGCCGCCATTTCTCCTTTTCCTCAATCCTCTTCCCCAGCCATCCCCTCGTCCCCCCTGGAGCGCACATGGCAGAGTGCATCGTCGTCACGTCCGGAAAGGGCGGTGTCGGCAAAACCACCACGTCGGCCAATCTCGCCATGGGCCTCGCGCTCACTGGAAAGAGGGTCGTCGTCGTGGACGCAGATATCGGCCTCCGCAACCTGGATGTCATTCTCGGATTGGAGAATCGAATCGTCTACGACCTCGTCCAGGTCGTACAAGGCGACTGCAAACTGCGTCAGGCGCTCATCCGAGACAAACGGGTCGAGGGGCTTTTTCTGCTGCCGGCCGCGCAGAAATGCGACAAATCTGCCGTCAATCCCGACCAGATGAAAGCGCTGGTCGAAGAACTCAAAGCCGAGCACGACTACGTCATCATCGATTGCCCAGCGGGAATCGAACAGGGGTTTCGCAACTCGCTCGCCGGCGCAGACCGCGCGCTCATCGTCACCACGCCGGAAGTCAGCGCCATTCGAGACGCCGATCGTGTTGTTGGGTTGATCGACTCCGCAGGGCTCCCTGAGCCACGACTCATCATCAACCGGTACCGCCCTGGCATGGTCCATCGCGGAGACATGTTGGATCGAGACGACATCCACGAAATCCTACACGTTCCACTCATCGGAATCGTCCCCGAAAGCGAGGATGTGGTGATCAGCAGCAACCGAGGCCAACCTCTGGTGTTGGACGAAATGAGCCAGGTCGGAGGCGCGTACCGGCGCATTGTGCGACGTGTGCTCGGGGAAGAACTCGCCATTCCGAGTTTCGATATCGACAGCGGCTATTGGGCGGTGTTCAAACGTTGGATGGGCCTTTCTACGAACCAGGAGGTGGCATGATGCGGAACCTACTCGAAACTGTTCGCACCCTGGTTTCTCCGCGGGGCGGAAGCAAAGATGACGCGAAACAGCGTCTCCGGGTCGTACTTATCCACGACCAGATTGCGTTGACCCCCGGGCAGATGGACCAGATGCGAGACGAGATTCTGGCCGTCGTCCGCCGCTACGTGGACATCGACGAAGCGGGCGTGGATTTCAAACTCGAACGGGGCGACACACAAATCGCCCTGGTGAGCAACGTGCCTGTGCGCAGAGCCGCCCGCGGGTAGCCCCCGCCCGTGACGGAGGAACGGAGCAAGAGACTCCGGGTTCAACCGCTGTCGGCGCCGCTGACGCGTACCCGAACACGGGTGGTCCAACTTACCGGTTTCCCATCGGCACGGGGTATTCCCCATCGCCATTTCCGCACGGCCTCGATGGATGGCGCCTCCATCCCAGGCGAACACTCCGTAACGGTCACGTCGGTCGGAGACCCGCCAGGCGACACGCTTACCACAAGCATACATTCGCCCGGTGGGGCGCCTTTCGGGGCGACACGTTTGACGATTGTTGGGGACGGAAACGTGTGCACATTCGGTGCCAGGTCGAAAGACCGGTAGTCGCCATCGGCGATTTCCAACCATGGGGCCTTCCCCTCTCCTGGAAAGACCACGATCACTGGAAATCGTGCATATAATTCCCCGTCGGCTGGGCGCGGTGGCACCATGACCCACGTCGCCAGCGCGCTCTCGACCGCCGCATGAAGCGTACCGTCACACCCATCCTTGTCTGGCCACACCCACACCTGCCGGTCCGAGTTGACGCCGACCAACACCTCGCACCTGGTTGCGGCCTGCGTCGGTGCTGGCAACGGGTATTGATACACCCCGACGCGCCCAAACGGCGGATGGTGAACCCAAAACGCAGGCGACCCTTCCGGCATCGGGGGCGACCGGCGAACTGGCGCCGGTTGGGAAATACGGGCCATATGGGCCGTCGGCGTCACCGCATCGGGCGGAAACACCACTTGCGCCCTGGCACCAAGGCCAGAGGCGTCTGGACGTGAAAACTGCACGTCCACGACGAGCGCCGACGCCGTAGACAGACTGTCGACGAGCCAAGGCCGAAATCCCCACTGCCGAAGGCCGACATCTACGGCGTCGCGAAACAGGTCAGGGCACCCCGTCACGTCGACGTTTTGTGGCGTGCCCGTCGTCGAAATATCGATTCTTGCACGACAGAGTGGTTCGTCAGCCCCTTGGCCCAACGCAACTTCGGGAAACTGGATAAGTGTTCGCCCCACGAGGCCGTACGGTACGAATCCAATCGCGGCAGGAAGGTTGAGTTCTTGCCCCGCCGCCTGAACGAAATTGACCTGGTCGAGCAGGCCGTCTCGCCGACCTGGAAGCACCCACAACTCAGCGACCGGTCCTTCCGGAGCGCCCGGCGACGCCACCCAAGCCCAAGCCGCGAGCCCAGCCAACGCGGGACCTGCGACGTCCACTGAACAACCGTCGGTTTGATCGAGGCGCATTCCCGTCGTCGTCCACACGGCCCGGACCTTACAAGGTCGGCCGGAGACGTCCGTCGGAAGCGCCGGGACTGTGGGCGCAGTGGCAGTCCACCAATGTGCGTCATGACGGACCACCACAACGTCGTCGTTCGCGATCGCATTCGCGAGCCAACAAGAAAGTACGAGCATGGCGGACGCCTCGGCGGGCCCAGGCTAACGCGCGCCCGAGGGCGGCATGGTCGGACGCTTTGTTTGGGCGGACCTGCGGGGAGGCGATCCCGCACTTGCGCGCGCCTTTTACGGTGCGGTCCTAGGTTGGTCCTGGGTGACTGACGAGGAAGGAAACGGTGTCTTTGCCTGTGCGTCCGGGCCTGTGGCGGGACTCCCGGCGGCCGACGGCGCGCCCTACTGGGTTCCTTACCTCGTGACTGCCCAGCTTTCCGCCAGCACTTCCCACCTCAAAGTCCTCCGCGACGAAGACGTGCCCGGCGTCGGCCGAATCGCGCGTTGCGTAGACCCGGTTGGCGCCGAACTGAACCTGTTCATGCCCACGGCCCCGCTGACGCTATCCGCAGTCGCTCCGTGCGGGACTTTCTGCTGGTTCGAACACGTCGGCGATTCTGCAGCGTCTTTTCAGCTCTTCCAGCGGTTCGCGGGTTGGACGCCGATGGGCGAGATCGGCCTGGGTCCAAATGGAATCTACAGGTTGTTTGGCGTAGACGGCACGGCTTGGGGTGGGTTTCTAGACCACGACCCGGCGCGCGGTTCGCCACGATGGCGTTTATATGTACGGGTTTCTGACGCTGAGGCCGTCGCAGTCGCGATCGTGGAGTCCGGAGGCACCGTTCAACATGGACCCGCGCTCATTTCGGGAGGCGGCAAAGTAGTGATCGGGCGCGACGACCAAGGCGCAGAATTCGCCGTTATGCAAACCCCATGATCGCCATCGAGGGAATGAGCCGAGCCGACAGCGAACAAATCAAGATTTTCTTGTGTTTGGCCGCCGCGGTCTTGGCGATCTCGTGGAAACACCTGCCGCCGCTTCCAGCTAAGCAATTCCTACGCGTGCTCAGTTTGCTCGCCCTCGTGAACTACGGTCGATTCGGCACCAAAGTCCCTTTCGATCGGGTCGATACCTACGATCTGCTTCACTACTACGTCAACGCCAAATATTTTGACGAACTTGGCTATTACGACTTGTACCCCGCCATCCTGCTCGTCGATCAGGAAAACGGCGGCCCGCATTTTGAGGAACAGGGTGACCTGTATATGGCCCAGGACGCCTCAGGACACACCATTCGTCCCGTTCGGCACGGAACCGCGCGCGGAGCGGAGGTCAAGGAAACCCAATTTGACGCAGAGAGTTGGGACAACTTCACGCACGACGTGTTGTACCTCCAGCGTGACAGGGCTGGATTGACCAAAGAAACCTGGCGTCAAATGATCCAGGACCACGGGTACAACGGCACACCCACATGGACCTGGATGGCGCGACCACTCACGTGGGTCCCGGTCGAGTACGTCAAGTGGATCGGATGGATCGACGTAGGGCTCCTGGCCGGTGCGATCGGCCTTGCAGGGGTCGCTTTTGGCGCGGACACTGCCTGGTGGGTCCTGTTGTGGTTTGCCGTGTCCTATAGCCTGAGGTGGCCGACCGTTTCTTGGGCCATGCTCCGCTACGATTATGTCGCAGCGCTTTTGGCGGCGACCGCGCTGGTCCGGCTCGGGCGGCATCGACTTGCCGGTGCGCTGATTGGCTACGCGGCGATGGTGCGTCTGTTTCCGGTGGTCTGGTTGTGGGGTCCATTCAGCAAGGGGGTATCGGGGCTGACGCAAGGTGTTGTGAGTCGCCCGCTGCTGGGGCTTGCCCTAGGCGCCGTACTCGCAGTGGGGGCGCTGGAAATGGGCACGTTGCTCATGCTCGGCGTCGAGCCTCAACGGGTCCACCTGGAGAATATGGAGGATCACAACCGTGCCGACCAGCTCTCTTCCCGTCGCATCGGGTTGGCGCTTGGCCTCGCCTACGATGGTCAGGTGTTGCCCAAAATCATCGATGCGGGCGAGAAATCGCAAATCGAATCACAGCGTCCCCTCCGTTACGGGCTAGCCGCAGCGTTTCTCGTCATCGTCGGGTGGGCACTGCGTAAGGCTAGAGACGAGGAAGCGCTAGGTTTTGGGTTCTTACCCTTTTTCTTATTGACTACGGCTTCGTATTATTACTACGTCACGCGCGTCACCTTGACCGCGATTCATGCCGGCGACTTGGATCGCTGGCGAAATCGAATCGGGCTCTCCGCATTGTTTGGAATGGAGTTGTTCTGCAACTGGGCCGAGACGGTCTACCCTGAGCACCGTTTGTTCTTGATCGGTTGGCTGGCCTGGCTGTTGGCCGCCTATGCTGTCGTCATGGGCGTGTGGTTGACGTGGGAAGCACGATCAGGTCCCCGGAGGCCCATCCTGAGGGGCCAATTCTCGGAGGCGGGTGACCTCCCTGGCAGCGACGTCCGCGTCTAAGAACCCCACGCGCACCAAGATCTCTGCAATTCCATCCGTGTCGTTCATCTGGGCGACGAGGAGTTGGTTGACGGCGGCCTCATTTTTTGGCATGCGTACATGTACTCCATCGACGGTGGCAACAATCCTGACTCCCCTAGTACCTTCGACAGCCTCTTCGATTGTCCCGATCTCGCGGGCCACGGCCCGAGGAGCGTGGAACATCATTCGACGGCTGCTGTCGAAGGCTGGGCGAACTTTGTCGCCATCACGGCGTTCAACCGGGTGATAGACGGGGATTGTGCCTGGCCGTTCCACATTGACATGGACCTCGACCTTGATGAAGCCGATGACTATGACAGCCCGTCGCAAACTCTCAATTGCGGCGACACCGACCTGTACAATTACCTTGGGGTCGTCGTAGATTACGCAAACTACTCGGGCGACTGGTGCGGGGCCGAAGCTTTCGTCAGCACGGAGACGGACTGGACCCGTTTCTTCTGGGACCTTGCCGATTCGGACTTGTTTATGTGGTCCGACATTGTTGACATCGTGGACAACGCCAATCCGCATAACTGGAACAAGGTGGCCACAGGTGGCGGCGGGGATCCGCCCACGCGCATCTGGCAGGGCGCGGCCGGCGCCGACGAAGAGATCGTCGAGCTCATCCTCACGGGCAATGGCTGCAACCGGTGAGTCCCCTTGCCGGACTCGCCACCTTGTTCGCCTGCGGGTCCGAGCCCAATGGTACTTTGGCCGATTACGATAAGGACGACGACGGATCGGCGATCAGTGAAGGCGATTGCAATGATCTGGACCCGGCGATCGGCGTGACCCGTCCGGACGCAGAGGGAGACGGAATCGACAGCGACTGTGACGGCTCCGACGGCTCGCTTCTTCGTCTTACGGAGGTTGCCGTAGCCATCTACCACGGTGGAACGCTCGGGGGAGCGTTCGGCCATCAGGTGGTCGCCGGGCCTGACCTGGACAGTGACGGCTTGGGTGAATTCGCTGTACTCGCGAGCGAGGTCTACGCGCCCCAGCCGGCCGGGGGGACTGTCTTCGTGCTGTCCTTCGCCGGTACGGGCGAGCACAGCTTGACGCAGGACGACGCGCTCATTGTGATCGTGGATTCCAGCGAGGAAATCGATGACATTGCCTTCGTGACGCCCTTGGCCGGCGGTCGATTGGCGGCGGCCTGCAACACGCCGGACAACATTGCCCGCATGGACGGCGGTGTGGGCCTGTACCTGTTCGACGACCCGCTTCGCAAGGGCCTTGGCATAGTCGACGCCGATGGCATGCTCGACACTATGACATCCGGTGGTCCCGCCGTGGTCGCCTCCGTTGGGGACCTGTTCGGAGACGGTATCGACGACGTTATCATTCGAGGTGTGCAGGGGTCCGACCTGGGCGCGTCGGGCGTACTCTGGGCGATCGACGCGGACATCCAGAATGTCGTTGAGGGCGATGCGGCGGTTGTTGTCGACGGATGGGCGGACGAGGACAGCTTCGGCGACAACGTGATCGGCGGCGATTTCAACGGGGACGGCCTCGGAGACCTCGTGATAACGGGGACGGGGTCCGATCCGCTCGGGCGTGCGGAGGATCCTGCGATCATCATTCTCGAGGGCAGTCCGACATTGGTCGAGGGCGCGGATGCGTTCGACGCGCAGACCCGGGTGTACGCCTCCGACGTCGACGCGGAGTACTCCCTCGCGCACGGGGGATTGGCCGCCGGCCGCGTAGATGTCGGGGCGGCGGAAGACTTGATTGTCTGCGACCACGTGTACAACGAGCCCGAGCCGCGCTGTGGACGCTGCTGGCTGGACTACGGACCGCTCCCAAGGGGCGACCACCCATTGGAGGATTTCCCTGTGCAGTTCCAGCCGGCATTCGGGGGAAGCATGCTGGGTCGCCAAGCGGCGATCGCCGACTATGACGGCGACGGGCTCGGAGATGTCATCCTCGCTGCACCTGATGACCCGTATGGGTCGCCCGTGAGCGCGGGCCGAGTGTACGTGTGGCTTGCGCCCTTCGACGCGATCGAAACCACCGACACCGCCGATGTCGCCTTCAAGTCGGACAAGCCGGGGGACGGTGCAGGG